>JASFVN010000398.1:0-4018 GCA_050049805.1 Gemmatimonadota bacterium | reverse complement strand
CAAGGGTCAGCATGAAACAAATCGGGGACGCCCGTCCCGGCGGTTGATCGGTTTACACACCGCTGAACGGTCCTCAATAGCCCTCCGCCGACTCCAACTTCAGGTTGAAAAAGAACCTGGTGCCCCAACCGGGCCGGGTTTCAAAATCCAGATCCGAGCCCATAGCCTGCAAGTATCGCCGGGCGATGCTCAGGCCAAGCCCGCTCCCGGAAAAAAAGTACCCCCGGCGATCTCGGGCCTTTTTAAAAGGCTCGAAGAGGGTCTCGATGGCCTCCTCGGCTATGGCTCTTCCCGAGTCCCTGACGGAGAACTCAACCAGATCCCGGTCCAGAGTTTTTGCGGTCACCGAGACGAAACCCTCCTCGGTAAACTTGATGGCGTTTGTGGTGAGATTGAGTAGGACCCTGAACAAGGCCATGCGGTGACCCAGGACTTTCTCGTGGATGGGGGGCTCCAGGCGGAGCTCTATGCCTTTCACCACGACCATGGGCTCCACCATTTGCCTCAACTCTTCAAACAGGCCACTGATGGAGAAAGGCCCAGGCGACTCTTCCATCGTTCGGGCGCGGTCTTTTGCCAGGTCCATCAGATCTGAAAAGACCGACATCATGCCGAAGGCCGCGCTCCAGATCAGGCTGAGCTGATCCTTCTGCAGCTCACTCAATTCCCCGCTGTAGCCGGCTCTGAGGGTCTCGGCCATGAAGGTGATCGACGTCAAAGGAGAACGGAGGTCGTGAGCCACTTCCACAAGTAACTCGAAGCCGTCGGGGTCGGTGAGCCGATTTGCGAACTCCTGGGCCTCTTTGGGAAGGCTGCCGCGGCGGACCCTCTCCAAGCTCTGGAGGGCTGAAAGGATCTCTTCCGGAGATGTCGAATCATCCTCGGACTCAGACTTTCGCAGGAGTTCCAGGGATAGAGTCCTGATCAGGGTCCGGACCAGTCCGCGGTCCTTGGTCAAAGCGTCCGAGACATCGGGGGGCCACTGGGAACGTTCCCCCTTCAGGGCAGCAGAGAGAATAGCATCGAGCCGTTCTCCCATCTCCACTCGCGTACGGTAGGGGGAGTCCTGAGGCCAGGTGTCCAGGAGTTCCCGAGCCACAGCCTCCAGAACCCGTGGGACGGCCCGGTCTTCTTCCGGCGGCGGAGGGATTCTCGAGGCTCCGGGGGCCATGGCAGACCTCCCGCCGGCAGTCATTGGCGAAGTCCGGAGAGGAGGTCGTCCCGGGACGTTCCGTGGCGCTCCATCATCCTGTAGAGGGTTGTTCGGTCCACCCCTGCCAGCCTTGCGGCATCGGAAATGTTCCCTTTTGCGAGCCTTACTATGTGCTCGAGATAGTCTTTCTCGAACTGGGCCAACACAGCCTCCCTGGCCGTGTGATAATCCGCATCCAGGACCGAGGGACCAAGGGCGAGCCCCGAGGTGGCGCCGGCCTCGACAAGTTCCTCACGGATGAAGGGAATCTCTCCCGGTTGAATCTCGGAATTGGGGCCTGCGAGAACCACGAGGTGTTCAACTACGTTTCGTAGTTCCCGGACGTTTCCCCGCCACTGCCAGTTCTTAAGCGCCTCCATGGTGGCCGGGGAAAACCGGGGTATAGGCTCGGCAGGGTCCCGGTGAGCCTGCCAGAACTCCTGGAGGAAGCTCTCCGCCAGGATTGGAATGTCCTCCCGCCGTTCCCGCAGCGCCGGGATGTGGATAGGAACCACCCTCAGCCGGTAGTGAAGATCCCGGCGAAGTGTGCCGTTCCGCACAGCTTCCAAGGGATCGATGTTGGTCGCGGCTATGAATCTGATGTTGACCACGGCGTCCACCCGTGTGCTCCCTACCCTCCTGACCACACCGTCCTGGATGACCCGCAGGATCTTGGCCTGCACCAGGGGGGGCATGTCGGACAGCTCGTCGAGGAAGAGAGTGCCCCCGTGGGCTACCTCCAATAGGCCGGGCTTCGCTTTGGTGGCTCCTGTGAACGCCCCTTCCGTGTGCCCGAACATCTCCGACTCGAGGAGTGGTTCGGGAAGGGCAGCGCAGTTGACCGGAACCAACTCTCGGCTGCTTCTCCGACTGTTGTCGTGGATGAAGTGAGCCAGGAGTTCCTTTCCGGTGCCGCTCTCTCCGGTCAGGAAGACGGAAGCGTCGGTGCCAGCCACCTTCTTTGCCAGCTCGATGACCTCCTGCATGCTCTGGGAATCGCCAAGGATTCGCCGTTCGCCGACCTTGACGGACTTTCCCTTGGCTCTTGGTGTCGTGACAGGTTGGGATTTGCTCTCCCGGGCCACGGTGACGGCATGAGCGGCTCGGCCTATCAACACTTCCAACTGAGTGGCGGAGAAGGGTTTGGGCAGATAATCCCATGCCCCGGCCCGCAGTCCTTCCAGACTGGTCTCCACCGATGGGTTGCCGGTCATGAGAATGATCAAGGAATCGGGGGTCACCCGCTGGGCCTCCGCCAGGATCTCCATCCCTCCGACCTGACTCATGAACAGGTCCACCAGAATGATGTCGTAGGCTTTTCGGCGAATGAGGTCTACGGCATCGTCACCGCGACCGCATAGTGTCACCGGGTATCCCTCGGCCTTCAGAAGTGACGCACAGCTCTCCCTCAGGGAGAATTCGTCGTCCACGACGAGAATCGAGACGGTTTCTTTGGCGCCTTTTGGAAGGGTGAGGGGTGAGTCCGGCCGGGCGACGGCCTCGCTCGAGCCGGCCCTCTCCTGCTCAGTTTTCCTTGGTGACATGGGCCTCCCCGAAGGGTTTTTCGAGTCGTTTCAGGTGCTACATACAGGAATTTGAAATCTTCATTTGTATACGCACCCGTGCAAGGGTTTTGTGGTGTTTCAGCAACAATCCCGAGAGAAATTGATGAGCTGGCGCCACGGATCTGGACCCGGCGGCGGGGGCGCCCGAAAAAAACGTCAGCCTACCTTTCCCCCGATAAGGCACTAATATTTATGTATTAGAAGGAGTTCTAGGCAGAGGCTCCAGTCTCTCGGAGTTGGCACCGCTACTGCTGAAGGCTTGCCTTGGTGATTCTGCCTGGAAACAGGCCAGGCCTTTTGTCCCGAAGAGCATTGTGGAATGAGCGACCGTCTACCTGCGAACATCAAGCCCGGGCCCCTGGCTCCCCAGGACGACCCGATATCGTGGGGTGAGCCCTCCCCGTTCTCCCTGAGGGACATGGAGGACGAGAGTGGAATTTCCATGGGCAAGTTCTTTCGGGCTTTCAAGCGATACTGGTGGGTCCTGGTGCTATCCGCTGCGGCGGGGGTGGGATCGAGCTTTGTCGCCGTCCAGTTCGCAGAGCCGGAATATCGGGCCGACGGTTCGATCTGGATTGCCATTGAAGGCCCGGAGAGCCAGGTCACGGGCCCCATCACCCAGGGCGGCCTGCTGGAGCCGACCGCCTGGCCCGAGCTCCTGACCTCTTACGAGGTGCTGGACTCCGTCGTCTTTCAGGAGAGGCTCTACCTGAGGTACGCCGCTGTCGATTCCCTGGCGTTCAGGGGATTCACCATCGATACCCTCTATCGCCCGGGTGAGTACACGCTGGCGGTTGCCTCTGATGGCCGCGGGTACACGCTGTCGACCAAAGATGAGTTGGTTCTGGAGGAGGGAGAGTTGGGCGGAGGGGTGGGCCGCGGAATCGGTTTCCTTTGGACACCCCGGGTCGGATCCGTACCGGCCGACGGAGTCGTCTCCTTCTCCGTGGTAACCCCCCGGGATGCGGCGAGAGAGCTGGCCCTCGCCCTGGTTCCTGATATGGACCGACAGGGGAACTTCCTGAGACTGAGTCTGGAAGGCACCAATCCCGTGAGGATCGCTCGGGTGCTGAACGCAGTCATGGAGAGGCATGTGGAGGTGGCGGCGGAGCTGAAGCGGGTGAAGCTGGATGAGCTGACCCTCCTTCTGCAAGAGCAGCTCGCTACCGCCGAGGAGAACCTGAGGATCGCCGAACAGGACCTGGAGACCTACCAGGTTCGGACCATCACCATGCCAAGAGAGGAAAGCTCACCCATCGTC
>JASFVN010000448.1:0-3541 GCA_050049805.1 Gemmatimonadota bacterium | reverse complement strand
GGGAAAAATGTCGATGACTACCTGAAGGGGAAGGAAGAAGTTTTCCGAGTCACGGTAGGGAGCCTCGGCCACCTGCACCCCCTCCCCTCCCCAGGAGAGGAAGGGATTGCCGGCCTCTATCTCCACGGCAGGGACTCCGCCCTTCCACCGGGCTACGATTCCGTCCGCCGTCTCCGTCACGGTCCACCCTAGGCGAAGCAGCTCTGTCGCCGACACAGCGGGAAAGCCGTGCTGAAATTCGAGGGCGAGCTCAGGCTCCAGGAACCCGCCGGGCATCTGGACCCTCACACCCCTGGCCTCCTGGGCCGAACCGGCCCCCGGTGTCAGCAGGTGAATGCCCAAGAACGCCAAAGGCAGCAGAACGGCGGCCAAAGATGGCCGGGAAGAGGGGTGGAGCCTCATGTCGGCCAAGCTCGGAAAGGGAATCTGACGATGGAGTTCATCGGTACGGATCCATGGCCCTTCGGGCCTCCTCCTCCTGGGTTCTCCTTTTCAGTTTCTCCCGTTTGTCGTAGGTCTTTCGGCCCCGGGCCAGAGCCAGCGTCACTTTCGCGTACCCCCTGCGGAAATAGATCTCCATTGGAATGAGGGTCAGCCCCTTCTCTTCCACCTTTCCAATGAGTCGCCGGATTTCATGACGGTTCAGGAGGAGCTTCCGAGGCCGAAGGGGATCCTCGTTATAGCGATTCGCCTGTTCGTACGGAGAGATGTGCAGGCTGTGAACCCAGACCTCACCTCCTTCGACCCGTGCATAAGCGTCCTGGAAACCCACCTTGCCCTCTCTGAGGGACTTCGCCTCGGGCCCCTTGAGCACAAGCCCCGCTTCGAAGGTCTCCAGGATCTCGTACTCATGGCGTGCCTTCCGATTGGTGGCCACCACTCTCTTCTTGGGGGAGGATTCAGCCATTGGCCGGTAGTACCGGGTTCGACGCGTGGAGCCGGCGGGTACGATTCATGGTGTACACCTGGGCTACTTCACCTCCCAGAATAAACACTATCGCCCCGTAATAGATCCAGAAGAAGAAGACGGCCGCGCTGGCCAGGCCTCCATAGACCGTGCGGAAATTCGCGGCGTTGGTCACATACCAGGAAAAGAGGTACTTGGTAATCTCGAAGAGGACGCCGGTGAAGGTGGCAGCTGTGAGAGCCGTTCTCCACGGGATCCTCCGGGGGGGAAAAAACCGGTATACCAGGAGGAAGAGAGTCCAGATAAAACCAAATGCTAGGATCTGGGCCACGGTCTGCCGGAAGAGTGTAAGGCCGGGCCCCTCCAGGCCCGTCATGCTCAACCCCATCTCCTGGACCGCCTCCACCGCCACGGTGATCCCGATGTTGAGGACGAAGAGGAAACCCACCACCACCACCATGAGGGCGTCGAAAAGCTTTCCTCGGACAATCCCCCGGCCATGGGGAAAGTCGAAGATCTCTCGGAGGGCTGTCCTGAGGGTGCCGGCCAACCGGGTCGAGATCCAGACAAAGAAGAGGAGGCCCAGGAGGCTGAACCCGGCCCGATCTTCCAGGAGGGATTCGATGAGACCCTCCACTCGGGCCACCAGGTCCACTCCACCTCCTACCGTGGGGAGTTCATCGAGGAGCAGGGGGATGAGGACCGAAGAAGGATCCGGGAACCTGGAGGTCAGGACGAAGCCCGAGATCCCGATGGAGAGAAGGAGAAGAGGGACCAGGGCCACCAGGAAATTGAAGGTGATGGCCCCGGCCATGAAAAAGATGTTGTCCTCGTCGGCCTTCGAAATGACCCTGAAAAGGAAATCTCGAGCCCGCCGAAAGCGCCCCGGATCAGGAGGAAGAGCGGGAGTCTGGCCCAGAGAATCCGTCATAGGGGGAGCGGGTCCGGAAGGATCCTGGTCCTTACTCCCCCGGCTGCTCCTCGGCCGCCTCCGCCGCCTCGGCTTCCACCTCTTCCGCCGCTTCCAGCTCCCGTGCCGAGCCTACCTCGCGGGCAGCTTCGATCCCTGCCCTGTACGCGGCTTTGGACCGTTCCAGCTTCTTCTCCAAATCGCTTCGGGCATCCAGGGCGGCTTGACGACCGGAGTCGACGGCCTCTTTTACCGACTCGACCCTAGCCTGAACGTGCTCCCGGGCGGTGCTCAGGCGCCCTTCAAGGTTCTCCTGGGCTTCCCGAACCCTCTCCTTCGCTGAGTCCTTGAGCTTCAACGCTCTGGACTTGATCTCCTCCTGGGTGTCCTCCCCAGATTGGGGAGCGAAGAGAAGAGCCAGTCCCGCACCAACCAGGGCACCCAGGATGAAGGACCCCAGGCCCCCTCCACTGTCGCGCTCGACAACGATGTAGGGCGTTTCATCATGATCGCGCATCAGACTCTCCTTTAAAGTGGCAATCCGGAGGCAAGGTGTCTGGATTCTTCCCCCGCGATCCAGGAATTCAAAGGTAATCTCCTCCCCTCATACCCTCCAGTCATGGTCGCTGGTCCGCAGTTCAGGCCGATCGAACCCCTCTCGGCCGAGAAGACCGTACGTGAGTTTCTTGCTGAGCTCTACCCCCGGTTGATTCAGGGGATCGACTCCATAGAGGGCTCCCGCAAAGACCGTGGCGATTTCGAAGAGCATGAAGAGCTCCCCCATGGCATGAGGGGTCAGGTCGTCGAGCTGAAGGGAAAGATTCGGCCGACCCTCCTGACGAAGGGCCTCCATGGTGGACCTCCGCTCCGTATCCAGGAGCTCTGCCAGGGAGTGTCCCCCCAGGTAGCTTAGGGCCGGGAACTCCTCTCGAACCTTTGGAATTGCCACAGGGTCGGGGCAGGAATCCACGCCCATGAAGAGAACCACCTTGTCTCGAGGCCCCTCCATGAGAAGCTGCAGAAGGGAGTGTTGGTCCGTTGCTCCCAGGGCCGGAAGGGGGGTGGGACCCACATTCACCGCCTGCCCTTCCCTGCTCTGGGCCTTTCCCAGGGACTCAGCCCACAACTGCTGAAACCATGCGGCGAAAGATCGAAGCCGATCGGAATAGGGCATGAGAACATGAATGGGAGCGTTCTGAACGGTGTCGGCCTGGTGGAGGAGGGTGGCGAGAAGGCCGGCGGGGTTCTCTTTGAGCACCCTGGTGCCGCATCGCTCGGCCATGGCCCTGGCCCCGTCCAGGACCTCCATGATCTCGATCCCCGCTACCGCCGCTGGAAGAAGGCCCACGGCAGAAAGGACGGAAAAACGGCCCCCCACGTTGGGCGGTACCTCCAGAGTCGGTACCCCTTCCTGATCGGCAATCTTGCGAAGGATGCCAGACTCGGGGTCCGTCGTGAAAAGGAAATGTCCCCGCGTGGGTTCCTCGCCCAGGATCTCGTGAAGCCGACCCTCCACGACCATGTACTGAGACATGGTTTCCGCCGTGGACCCAGATTTCGAGACCACGTTGAAGAGGGTTCGTCTCAAATCCAGCCGGTCCAGTAGACTGGACACGGTCCTGGGATCGACGTTGTCCAGCACATAGAGCCGGGGGTAGTGGTCCCGGGCTTCCTCGTCCAGCTGGTTCCAGTGGGGCCCCAGGAGGGAATCCCTGAGCGTCGTG
>JASFVN010000397.1:0-4033 GCA_050049805.1 Gemmatimonadota bacterium | reverse complement strand
ATAGCCATAGAACTTTCGCGCCATTACACTAGGAAATACACTCGGAAGTGTGCGGAAGCGGGAAGCTTCCGAGTGGACCATCAGTCCATCCCCGGGCCAGCTACAAAAGAAAGAAGGCCCGCCGAGCTCAGATGCTCATGCGGGCCATTTCTGCATACGCCGTCAGGGACTCGAACCCCGAACCTACTGATTAAGAGTCAGTTGCTCTACCAGTTGAGCTAACGGCGCTAAGACAAGAAAAGTAAAAAGGATCGCCCTGAACTTCCACCTCTCGAAGGCTCTTGGAGAAGAAGCCCGACCGCTTCCACCCTCGGCGCGGTTCGACGGGAGCCGGCTACCCCGCAGGAGCCGATATCAAGCCGGATCCTGATCCGGGTGAAGCTCCACCAGGAATTCCTCCACTGGAAGGCAGAGCACATCGTTGGTTCGAAGGCGTTTCTCCCCTCTATAAAGCAGGAAGGCCTGGGTTCCGGGATACTGCCTCCGGAAGGAACGTAGGCCTCTCAGATCCTCGGGTCTGACCCTCCGAGTGTTCTTCACCTCGATGGCCCAGAAGCTGCCGGGGCCATACACGACGAAATCCACTTCCGTCCCGGACCGGGTCCTCCAGTAGAAGAGCTTCTCATCCCGGCTACGGTAGGATATCCAAGCTCGAAGGTGCTGGGCCACCAATCCTTCCAATGCCCCGCCGTCCACCTCCTCCGGCCGATCCAGCGGACCCCGGGGCCTCAGGGATCGAAAGACGCCGGCGTCGAAGAAGTAGAACTTCGGATGAGTGATCGTCGACCGGACGGCCCTCCGGGAAAACACCGGGAGTCGAAAACCCAGGAGGAGGTCTTCCAAGACCTCCAGGTACCCCTCCACGGTCTTGCGCTGGACCTGACACTCCCGGGCGACATTGCTGACATTGAGGACCTGACCATGCGAAAAACTGATCGCCTCGAGGAACCGGGAAAAATCACCGATGTTTCGAACCCAACCCTCGACTTTGACTTCTTCCTCCAGATACAGACCGACATAGGCGCGGAGTGCGTCGGCCGGGTCCGGCGCCATGCGCACGAGAGGCACCGTCCCCTCGGCAAGAGCCCTCCCGAGTTCGAAGTCAGGCAACTCCGCTGCCAGAAAAGGATGACACTCCTTCAGCAGGGCTCTTCCGGCCAGGAGATCCACACCTCCCCGGCGTAGCTTGCGGGCACTCGAGCCCGTGAGGATGAACTGCCTCCGGTGCGGGCCTTCCATGAGATCGTGGACCACGTTGAGGAGCTCCGGGATCCTTTGGATCTCGTCCACGACGACCGCCGACTCCCGGGGGGCCCCCTCTACCAAATCCTGTAGCCGCTCCGGCCGCGCCGAGTATTCCCGGAAGGTATCCGGCTTCAGGAGGTTCACGAACAGAGCCGACGGGAAGGTTTCCCGAAGCCAGGTCGTTTTCCCTGTCCCACGGGGGCCAAACAGGAAAAAGCTGGAGTCCAGAACCGGGAGAAATCGCTGAAGAAATTCCATATTGAGTGTAAAAATGGCGAAACCGTTGCCATTTTGCAATTCTCTTGTGCCCAGGGTAGACCCAAGAGCCGGGAGCTCCCCCCCCTCTCTCCGAGCGATTTACACGCGAAGCGTGTGCTGGGCGGAAAGACAAAAAGGTGGAGAGGGAACGGGCTACCCCCCTCTCTCTGAGCGATTTACGCGCGTAGCGTGTGCTAAGCGAGGAGAGACGGGGGGTGGCCCGTTCCCGCCAACCTAAAAGGCTGAAATCCCCGTAACCTTCTCCCCGATAATCAACGAGTGCATGTCGTGAGTGCCCTCGTAGGTGTAGACGCTCTCCAGATTGGCCATGTGCCGCATGGAAGCATAGTCCACCAAGATCCCGTTGGCCCCCAGGAGCCGCCGGGCCTCCCGGGCCACATCACAGGCCATGTCCACACAAGCACGCTTGGCCATGGAAACACGGGCCGGGGAACCCTTGCCCTGGTCCTTCAGCCTCCCGAGCTGGAGGGTCAAGAGCTGGGCCTTGGTGATCTCGGTGACCATGTCGGCCAGGCGGACCTGTTGGATCTGCTTCCCGGCGATGGGCCCGTCGAACATGACCCGCTCCAGACCGTAGCTCAGGGCCTCGTGGTAGCAGCCCATGGCTGCACCCACCGCACCCCAGGCCACGCCGAACCGGGCCTGGGTCAAACAGCTCAAAGGACCCCTCAAGCCGATGTCGCTCCCCGGCATCAGTGCCGAATCAGGAAGGTGCACGTCTTCCAGCACCAACTCGCTGGTGTCCGAGGCTTTGAGGGAGAGCTTCCCCTTCTGGTCCCTGGCCGACACCCCTGCAGTGTCCGTGGGGACCACGAATCCTCGAATGCTGCTGGAATCACCGATCTCGCCGGTTTGGGCCCAAACGGTAGCCACGTCCGCCATGGAGGCGTTGGTGATCCACATCTTGGTCCCGTTCAGCACCCACCCGTCCGACGTCTTCTTCGCCGTCGTGATCATCCCTCCGGGGTTGGATCCGTAGTCCGGCTCGGTGAGTCCGAAACACCCGATCTTCTCGCCGGATGCAAGCTTCGGGAGCCATTCAGCTTTTTGCTCGTCGGTGCCGTAGGTATGAATCGGCCACATCACAAGGGAGCCCTGGACCGACGCAAAGGACCTGATGCCCGAATCCCCCCGCTCCAGCTCCTGCATGATGAGCCCATAGGACACGTTGTTCAGCCCGGCGCATCCACAGCTCTCCGGAAGGTTCGAGCCCAGCACGTGGAGCTCCCCCATGGCCGGAATCAGCTCGGTGGGGAACCTGGCCTCGATGTAGGCCGCGGGAATGACCGGAAGGACCTGTTCTTCCACCCACTCCCGAATCGTGTCCCGAACCATCCGCTCCTCTTCGGAGAGGAGAGAGTCGATATCGTAAAAATCCACGCCTTGAAACTTGCCGGCCATTTCCTTCGTCGCTTGATCGTAAGAGGTTTCTACCGGGTTCCGCTCGTCCATGGTCTACCTGCGAGGAAGCAGAGAGATCCATCACTGAGGGTTTTTCCTAGGAGGTCTACCCGACATGAGCAAGAAGAGAGACCACGCCGTCAGCCAGGGAATCAGCTTTGGTTCCGCCCTGGCCATCGCCATTTCCTGGAGCACCCACCACTCCATACTCTGGGCCATCCTTCACGGGTTCTTCAGTTGGTTCTACGTCATCTACTACGCCATCACCCGTTGATGCAGTACAGGAGAAGTGCAAAGGTGCTGTCGACTCGTCGGAGATGATGCAGGCGGGATAAGAGCGTGGGATGGCGAAGATCTGGATGTCGCGGGGCCTTTCAGCCCTCAGGCCCCGGAGGCACAGCTTCCACCGCGTTCCGATTGTTGAAACGCATCACTCCGTAGGCGATTTCCCGGGCGACACGGGATCCGATGAACAGCGCCGCGACAACGGTAGCGATCCAACCGCCGATCACCAGATCCGAGGGCTGGATGTAGAGCCAGATCCAAAGGGCCAGCCCGACGGCCAGGATCGCTCCGGCGCCCCAGCCCCAGAGGCCGGCCCGCTGCCTGGCTGCCCGCCGACACTCCTCACACCACAGAAGCCGGTCCATCCCGTCCAGCTCCTTTTCCTGGAGGCAGCGAACGCAGGTAGCCTTTTCCGGATACCTGGAGCGCCAGGAAAGACTAGTATCTCTTCGTCCGAACACGGCGACTCCGAACGGAGGTTCACTTCAGCCAAATGGTGTCGATAAGACTCGGGGGTCAGCCCCGGTAGAGCAAGGGATGCGTCAGGGTCTTGTGTAAACCGGATTGTAGGAGAACTCCGTATGGTCCTCCCCCCATTCCACCAACTCCTCCAACAAGGTGGGGCGACGGGTCCCGTCTCTGCGAGCCAGGCCCGATATGTGCCGTGCCCGCCGCCAGGTGATGTCGTTCAGGGAATCCCGGGCCAGCAGTGCCCGGGCGACCTCGTTCCCGTCGGACGACACAGTGATGACTCGAACGCCTGCGAGGCCGGGGAAGTCACGAAAGAGGCCTTCCGTCTCCTCGCTGAACAGGAGGACGTACG
>JASFVN010000396.1:0-4039 GCA_050049805.1 Gemmatimonadota bacterium | reverse complement strand
CCTCGGTGAGCTGTTTCTGCCCCGCCTTCGTGAGTCGGTAGTACCTGGCCCGACGGTTGTTCTCCGTGCGTTGCCATTCGGATTTGATCCATCCCGCCCGGGTCATGCGCATCAGCGCCGTGTAGAGAGATCCCTGGTTGACCTCCAAGGTGCCTTCCGAGACCTGCTGGATGCGCTTGGTGATCCCCCACCCGTGCATGGGCTCCACCGCCAGAACCTTGAGAACCAGCATGTCCAGGGTGCCCTGAATCATGTCTTCGGCCTTCTTCCCCATCGATCCTCCGGGCCAGCCATCCACGCTGTTCCACACATCGCCGTCTCACGATGGATCGGCTTCTTCTACTGACAGTCAGGAGCAAGATAGGGTAGCTTCCCCTGATGATCAAGAGGAGCTGATATCTCACAGCTATTTCGGAACTTTGGGTTGTTTTTGGGTGGGCGGGCCGTGGAGGCGGACAGTGTTTGTGAGTTGTCGGGCTGATTGAAGGTGGATTTGCGCTCGATGCCGCGGTGGAGGACGCTCTGGAACGGTGGGGGTGAAGGAAGAGCTGGCGGAGTGAACCTCCGCCCGGAGGAAGGGGACAAGAGGGGAACGGAGCTGGACCTAGCTGGTGTCGTCGGGCTCCAGGGCAGGACCGAGACTGAGCCAGAGGCGATGCAGGAGCTCGATGGCGCTCAAGGGAGGTCGACCGCCGCGGCGGAGATACCGGAGCCGGTAGAAGCGCTCCACGCCCATGGCCAGGAAGACGAGGAGGGTGTGGATCCGGACACTATTGGGCTCATGATGGGGGATGTGCTTGAGGCCGTAGCGGTTCTTGGCGTCGTTGAACCCGTGGTTCTCGATTCCCCAGCGGCTCTTGGCCATCCGGAACAGCGCCCGGGACCCCACCTGCTTCGGGCCGAAGCTCGTGAGCCAGTAGGCGTCGAAGATCTTTCCGTCCGGCCGGACGTGTCGGTAGCGGAGCACCCGGACCGCGGGCCAGTCGAGGCCCTCCCAGGGCTCGAAGTCCTCGGCGTCCCAGAGCTGGACCACTCCCTTCTCATAGTCGAAGCACTGGTGGGCGGGGGTGTCGGCGAAGCGGTCGCGTGCGGCCTGGAAGAGTTCGGGCAGGTTGTCTTTGAGGGCGATCACCACGGCCAGCCGCAGCTTCTGGGCCCCATGGATGAACGGTGCCGAGGCATAGAGTCCATCGGCCACCACGTAGGTGGCAAACCGGCGACCCAGGAGACCGACGGACCGCTCCAGGAGGCGTTTTCCAGCCGTGAGTTCGCCTTCCCCGGGACCATAGTGCTCGGCATCGAAGGGCAATTCGAGAGCCCCTGGCCCCACCACGCTGATGGCACAGAGCGAGTGCCCATGCCTGCCCCCTTGAGGACGACACAACGGGCACCGGCTCTCCCGGCTCCGTCCGGCCCCCGTCCCATCCAAGGCCAGACCCAGATGCACCACCCCTTCAAAGACCTTGTTCCGCTTGGCCCGCTTCACCAGGGCCGCCAAGGCCAGCCGCAACCGGTCCACTGAAAGACGCTCGGTGAAGTAGGCCAGGGTATCGTCACCAAAGCGGCCTCCTACACCCAAGGACGGAGAGGTCAGACGGACCAAGGTCTCCAGGCCGTAAAAGGAAGTCACCCGAAGCACCTTGCCTACGAGGAGAGCCCAAAGAAGCGAGGAGGCGGGAATCTGGGGAGAGGGTCGCCCATCACCGGGGTCGTCCAGGTACCAGGCCAGGCCCAGACGCTCCCGGACATACCGAAGGAGCCGACGAGGGTTCGGCCCCTTCGTCACGACCTACTTGGGTTTCTTGGGCTTCTTCTTTCCACGCTGCTTCTTCTCCAGAACCAGAAGCTCGGCGTTGGCCAGAAATACTTCCCCCACCCCCTCCCGGAAGGACCGAGCCCGATCCACCCGCTCTCGGACCTCCTCCACCCAATCGGCCGGGATGGCCTCCACCCGTTTCTTGCCGCTGTCCATATAGGTCAGCTGCCACTGAGGATGCCCCTCTCCCTCGGCACAGTGGCAATAGCTCTTGCCGCAGCGGCGATAGGACAGCGACAGCGATCCCGGCAGCCCATCTTCGGGCACCTCGAGACGACGCAACAGCGCGAACTTCTTTTGCCGAGCCTTGGCGGCTTGGTCCCCCTTGGGACGGATCAGGTCACCCATAAAGGTTCGCCTCATACTGAGGGTAAGTATACCAGCAGCTTTCTCCAAACTCAACCCCTTTTCCTCCAATGCGAAAATAGAACGGGCAGCCCCCATATAGGAGACTGCCCGCAAACCCCTTCTTCTTTGCCTTTCTTAGATCATCTCTTCAGAAGTTCCGAAATGCCTGGATATCTCAGCCGGCAACGAGTGAATGTCAGACTCACCTGCAACATCCTCCACGCGATGACGGGCCTGGGAATGCCCGGCAGCGTCAACGTGGAGTGAAAACCCCCAGAGGAAGGGGGAATTTGTGCTTCCCTGGGTCGAGGCACCAACGCCACTGGCTCCCTGCTCCGGTCAGCGTGCGATCTTCAGGTTCGTCACTGGCCTTAAAGTGCCCGACGACGAACGTTTGCGGTGTCTCATTCGTCCTAGATATGAAATGAGAGACTCTGGCCCTTCGGTACGATCGGATGACGAGTTGTTGGATGCCCTGCGGCGGCACCGGAGCGAGGCAGCCTTCAGGGAGCTCCACCGAAGACATTCGCCTCGGCTCCTCCTCCTCCTCACGCGCATGGTCGGAGGTGACCAGGCCCAAGCTGAGGACCTGGTCCAGGACACGTGGATTCGAGGATTGGAGAAACTCTCCACCTTCAGGGGTGAAGCACGTTTTGCTTCCTGGCTCACGAGAATCGGAATTCGCATGTGCCAGGACCACCTGCGGAGAGACCGGAAGGCACCTCTTTCTCTGGTCCCCAGCACTGATCTCGTCGGCGGGCTCCCTGACTACGAGAGGCGAATGGACCTTGAAAACGTGTTGGCCAGGATGCCTGAGCGTTACCGCTCGGTCCTCCTACTCCACGATGTCGAGGGGTTCACCCACGGGGAGATCGGGGAGCTCCTGGGCATTGCAGAGGGCACGTCCAAGAGTCGGCTGAGCGCTGCCCGCCGGTTGGGCCGGGAGCTCCTCACCGGAAAGGGTGGGAGAGCCGCTACCGAATCAAGCCGACAGGAATCAGGAAGCACATGAGAAATCATGGATCCATGGACGATCAGGACACCGACGACCTCTCCCCAGAGTTGAGGCGAGCCGTGGAAGAGGCACGAAAGGAGACCGAGCCTTCCCCGGAGCTGGAGGAGCGGATGGTTCAGGCCCTTCGGGCCAGGGGGCTCATACTTCCGCCACGTGGAAGCCAGACACGAGGATTTGGCATGTGGGTCGGTCTTCGTATCGCAGCCACTTTGGTGGTGTTCCTTGGGGGAGTTGTGGTGGGGTATGCCTTCCAGTCGCCGAAACCGTCGGAGACCGACTACGAGGCCGGACAGACCCTCTGGGAGTTGGCCGCTCGAGTCCAGGAGACCGGCTCGGTCCATTCCAGGGCCTTGGAGGCGTTGGCAGAAAGAGCTGCCGAAGGCTCTGCCGACGATGCCGCGTTGGCCCGTGAAATCGCGCTGGCTACAATCCGAGCTGCGGTAACGCGGGCGATCCTTCTTGACTCCCCCGCTGGAAATCTCCAAGAGGTGCTGGGCCAACTCAGGGAGGAGGGGCGGACGGGTTGGATGACTGTGGAGGCTTCCAGCGGGCAGCAGGTGATCAGTTTCTGAATGATCCCATTCTCTTGGGAAGGTGGGGATTCTCACGCAACTGGAGGCGCATATGCGCATGAAATTGAGATTCGGCAAGTGGGCCATGAGGCTTTGGGGTGTGGGGTTTACCGTGGCTTGGATGGCCCCGGCCGCAGGGCAGCAGGAGCTTCCCGTTTGCAGCAAAGAGCAGGAAATGGTGGGAACCCTTGGGATCGAGCAGTTCGCCTGCGGGCCATGCTCCCAAAGCTTCCGGGGAGGAAGGGAAACCTGGCGTTTCGACGCCGAGCCCATTATACAGGCCGTCCG
>JASFVN010000395.1:0-4041 GCA_050049805.1 Gemmatimonadota bacterium | reverse complement strand
GGGATGAGAGGGTCTCCGGCGTTGAGCCGATACTCCCGGGCCACCGGCATCGCCACCTGGCCCTTCGATTCTCTCCGAATCGCCTCCACCTCCTCGGTCACGTCGATTCCCACAGGGCACCAGGCGATGCACCGGCCGCATCCGACGCACCCCGAGCTCCCGAATTGGGATTCCCAGGCGCCGAATTTGTGGGTCAGCCACTGCCGGTAGCGTTGCTTCTGCGTGGCCCGGAAATAGCCGCCGTGGATCATGGAGTGGTCCAGCGAGAAGCAGGAGTCCCAGAAGCGCTCCCTGTCCTCATGCCCATCGACCAAAGTTCCGGTCTCCCGGACGTTGAAGCAGAAACAGGTGGGGCAAACGTGCGTGCAGTTGCCACAGGTCAGGCAGCGGTTCGCCAGCTCTTCCCACCGGGGGTGGTCGATGTTTCCAAAGAGAATCCCGGGAAGTCCTTCTGCCTCCACTCGGCGCCCCATGAGGGTTCGGGCCCGGTCGAGGGCCATCTGGAGGCTTTGTCGGTCCTCCGTGGAAGCATGGGATACGGAGAGTGACTCCAGGATCCTCTCTCCAAGGGGGGTCCCGATCTCCACCAGGAAATCCCCCTCACGTTCCGTCAAACAGAGGTCGAACCCTTCTCCTGCTTTGGGCCCCGTACCCATGGAGTCGCAGAAACAGAGCTCCCCGGGCTCCAGGCAGTTCAGGGCCATGATGAAAACGCGCCGGCGGCGGGCCACGTACCGGGTCTCCTGGAAAGGCGCACCCATCCAGACCTTGTCCAGGATCTTGATAGCCGCCAGATCGCAGGGGAGGACACCGATGAACGCCATGGGAGGGTCATCAACCAGAGGGCGTTGCCACTCGAGGCTGTTCCCGTGGCGCTTCAGGTGAATCAGGGGATCTCGCGGGGGAAAGAGATGCCGCTTCCATACCTGGGGTCCCCCCACATAACCGAAGTACCTCTCGTCCTCCCGCTTACGGAGGCGGTAGTAGCCCGGCCCCTGCTCATCGGTCCAGCCCACGGGCAGATCCCCGGCTCCTTCCAGCCTCTGCAGGCGAATGGCGCCGTCCCTGACCGTGGGACCCACCAGCTTATACCCCTCCGCCTTCAGGGCCTCGAGCAACTCCGGGAACTCCGTTCTGTCCAGGCGTCGAAGGTCGCCGAGGCCCACTGGATTATCTCTCATCGCCGAAGACATCCAGGATCTGAAGGAACCCGTCTCCCATCCGGTCCGTCGCCACCCTGAACGCCACACGCAGGAGTTGATAGCCCAGCTCGTGGTCCAGCTCCATGAGCTGTCTCAGGGCCTCTCCATCGAAGCGGAGGCACCGAGTCGTCTGGGCTACCCGGGCAGAAGACCGCCAGCGGTGTTTGGACAGTAGGGCCGAGAATCCCAGCAGCTCGCCGTCGGAGACCGTGTTCACCACCCTTTCACCCTTGTGGGGGACGTTCACCATGAGTGAAATCAAGCCCGAGATGATGATCCGGGGGTCGTCTGCCGGCTCCCCTTCCCGAAAGAGGAGCGTTCCAGCGGCATACTCTTCCAGGCTGGCCACCTCCGCCATTCTCTCCAGCCTGCTCTTTCCCAGCTCTTCGGCGATGGGGAGGGTTTGAAGTTCCTCCATAACCCGCGAGGAAGACGTCGATGAAGAACCTTCGGACTCGGTCATCGTAAACCCTCCGCAGGAGTCGTTCGCGCCGGGACGGCCAATCGATACAAATTAGGATCTGGGTTGACGGCGGCAACTCCGGAGAACCCACACATGGGCTTCGGTTTGTACTTATCCGAGGGGGTTCCCTCCCATGCCACCACCTAGCCCTTGACGGATAGACGAGATGCCGCGAGCGTTGTTGGTCGCGTCCGCATTGAGGCGCGTAAAGTCTGATGAGGGCGGGGGTCTCGTTCTTGGAGATCCCCGCCTTTGGATTTTGTGGCCAAGGTGGCCACATCATGCGCGGAGTTGCCGCGCACATACAGCAGGTCGGCAAGTACGTTTCATCGTGGCTCCGACTCGCATAACCATAGGAGCGCACCGATGCGTACCAGTGGAACAGTAAAGTGGTTCAACGACCAAAAGGGATTCGGATTCATCACGCCTGAGGACGGCAGCAAAGACTGCTTCGTCCATCACAGCGCGATTCAGGCCGAGGGATTCAAGACCCTCCCTGAAGGTGGCCGGGTCGAGTTCGACATCGTGGAGGGACCCAAGGGCCCCGCCGCGGAGAACGTGGTCTCGGTCTAACCCTCGGGTAGACAGAGGAAGGAAAGGAAGGGCCGTCCCGAGAAATCGGGGCGGCCCTTTCCCGTTCCCGGCCTATTCGATCGGGGACCCTCAGGAGAGGAGGTAGTCGATGACGTCCTTGGCCGAGTACGACGTCCGGTCTCCCAGGAACGTCTTTAGCCCCGTGAGATCGTCCCCGCTCGTGAGGAGTGGCCTCTCGGTCGAACCCCCGCTCCGGACTTGGCCATGTCCCGCGTTGGCGAGAAGTGCATTGCAAAGGCACTTGCGCCCCTCGGTGTCCTTCGGGGCGCCGCCCTTCTTGGCGAACGTCGCCTCCGGCTCTGCCGGGCATCGGTACCCGATTCGGCCGTCCTCCATCCGGAAAGGGCTCCGGAGGTATCCCAGGTCGCAAACGCGCTTGCGAGTGGCGTAAGCCTCGGAGTCGGAGAGGGTGGAGGGGACCCCCACGATCTTGAAGGGGAACCCTGTAGGTGAAGCCCTTTCCGATGTGGTCACATCGACTTCACCCCGACGGCACAGCTCGATAACCTTTCGTTTCAGCCCCTCCATGAGGCCTGACTCCCGGCAGTAGGCGAAGAGCGTTCCCACCTGGATGCCCGCGCCACCTGCCTCCTTCACCTCTTTCAGCTTCCCGGGGTGGCCGGCTCCGCCGGCCTTCCAGAACGGGAGCCCCAGGCGCTTCAGGCTGTCCAGGTCCACCAGATCGCGGTTCCCATAAAGGGGCTCGCCCCGCTCGTTGAGCCGCTTCTCTCCCCGGGGGGGTGCATTATGACCTCCGGCGGTAGGGCCCTCCACCACGAAACCATCCACGCGCCCGTTGGATTTCCGTGCCAGCATGGTGGCCAGGGAGTTGGAGGAGACAATGGCCAGGAATTTCGGCCGTTTCAGTTGTGGGCGCGGAGAGTCCCAACCCTCCCTGGGATCAAAATCCAACCGTGCGGGCTCCCCGGTTTTCGATCCCTGCACGTCGAAGCGCATGGAGGCTGGCTCGTGGTCAGCCAAGCGGTCCAGGGCGCCGGGAATATCCCGTGGAATTCCCGCGCCCATGAGGACATAGTCCACACCCGCAAGCATGGCGCCATAGAGAGAAGAGAGGGTGGGCATCTGGATCTTTGTCAGGTAGTTGATGCCCACCGGTTGCTTGTGGCCATCCTTGGCCAGCCAGACCTCGGCAAAGTTGGCGAGTACCGTGATTTGGTCCCTTACCCGATCCACCACCTGTTGGTACATGGGTGCCAGGGCATAGGGCTCTCCTTCCTTCCGCCCCTCCGGCCTAAAGAACTTTCTGAGGACATCCGAGGCCACGGCTGGAAGGGGAAATGCCTCCATTGCCCGTCTAAGGTGCCCTCCCACGTCGCCGTCCTGAAGACGCCGTATGAAGACAGCGTCCAGAGCGGCGCCTGAAACAACTCCGAGTTGACCCGAGAGAGAAACGGCATGGGCCAAAGGCCATCCGGATATACCAATCCCCATGCCTCCCTGAAGGATCTCGGGGAGGGACTCAATGCTCATACCTCGCCTCACCTGTAAAGGAAGATCCAGTCGAAACATAGCGGAACTGTTGGGCCAGGGACACTTGGCGGACGTGTGAGGCTCCGTGGGCCGCTCTGGGGGGCTCCCTGAAGTCCTACATTTCCCCGCTGACTGTTACCGGAGTTGGTACCGGAGGGTTCTCCTCACTGCCCCATCCGCTCTTTCATCAATTCGAAGAAGTTCTGGATGATCCGGTACTGCTTCTCACCTGCGGCCTCATCCAGCCAAAAATCGCTGGAGAGGAGGAAAGATCGATCGTCGGGGCCGACA
>JASFVN010000394.1:0-4042 GCA_050049805.1 Gemmatimonadota bacterium | reverse complement strand
CGAAGAGTTCCTTACCTGTTCCTGTCTCGCCCGTGATCAAAACGGTGCTGCCACTCTCTGCCACGACGGGCAGCAGGTCCAGGATCTCCCCAACCCTGGGGTTCCTACTGACGATGTCGCTGAAGGTATAGCTCTTTTCCACCCGCTTCTTGAGGGCTTCGATTTGGCGGAGGTCTCGAAAGGTCTCCACGCCTCCCTTCAATCGGCCCTCCCGGTCACGGTAGAGAGCCGTCGATACATTTACAGGGACCTTCCGATCCTGGGCGTCCGTGATATAGATGACCAGACCGGAAACCGGGGCCCCGGTTTCCAGGGTGTGCCTGATCGGGCAAGCATCATGGCAGACATCAGACCGGAGAACCTCAAAGCAGAAACGGCCCAGGACCTCCGATCGGGAGTAACCCGTGATCTCCTCGGCAGCTCGGTTGAAGCAGGTGATGCGCCACTCCCGATCCACCGTGAGCACACCGTCGGAAATACTGTGTACGACGGCTTCAAAGCGCTCGGGGGACGGTTCCGGGGGATCCTCCCCGCGATCCGCCCGGGCTTCCCCCTCGCAGGCCGAGTGGGAACCAGTGTGGTCTTTCATGACTATGACCCCACTCTCCCTTACCCCTCCCCAAAGGAAACGGGTCCTCTACACCTCCAACCCGTACATCTTCGCTTTCCGCCACAGCGTGGTTCTATGGATCCCGAGCTCCCTGGCCGCTTTGCTGCGGTTCCCCTGGTTTCTGCGGAGGGCTTCCAGAATGACCTCCTTTTCGGTGTGTTTTTTGGGGGTGACCCCGTTGGTCGCGGCACTATGCCTTGTAATCACCACCGGGAGATGCTCGACCCGGATCTCCTCGTCATGGCACATGACAAAGGCATGTTCAATGGCGTTTTCCAGTTCTCGGACATTCCCGGGGAACGCATATCGACGAAAAGCCGCGAGGGCGTCAGGGGCCACCCGCCGGATGGACTTCCGGGTCTTTCGGCGGAATTTCTTCATGAAATGATCCACCAGGACAGGGATGTCTGCCGGTCGGTCTCTGAGGGGAGGAATCTCGAGATCCACTACGTTGATTCGAAAGAAGAGGTCCTCACGGAATGATCCGCGGGCAATATACTCCTGAAGATCCGCATTCGTAGCAGCCAGGATTCGGGCGTCGGTGTGCATGGTCTTGGTGGAGCCCAGAGGCTGGTACTCACCGTTGTTCAAGACCCTCAAGAGTTTCACCTGAAGGGACGGATCCATTTCGCTGATCTCGTCCAGGAGCAGCGTTCCCCCGCTGGCCAGACAGAAAAGGCCGGGTTTGTCGCGCTTGGCGTCGGTGAAGGCCCCCTTTTCGTACCCGAACAGTTCCGACTCCAGTAAAGTCGCCGGAAGGGCTGCACAGTTGACCCTGATGTAGGGGCCATATTTTCGGGGGCTCAGGTTATGGATGACCTGGGCGATGAGTTCTTTGCCGGAACCACTGGGTCCCTGGATCAGGACATTACACTCGGACTTGGCCACGTCTGGAAGGAGCTGGACGAGCTCCTGCATCTGCCGGTTGACGCTGACGATGTCCTCCAGTGCCTTCTTCTCCTCCAAGCGTCGGTGCAGGTCTTCCAGGTCCGAGAGATCCCTGAAGAACTCCACTCCCCCGATGATCCTCCCCTCCTTGTCCTTCAAGACCTCTGTGGACACGCTGATGGGCAGTTCGCACCCCTCCTTGGTGAGGATCGAAACCCTGGCGTCTTCCACCACATCGTGATGCTGAAGCGTGTCCTTGAGAGGGCACCTGGTGTGACAGAGCTCGGTCCTGAAAATGTCGAAGCAGTGTTGGCCGACGGCCTCTTCCGCCGTGAACCCCGTGATTTGCTCCGCAGCCTTGTTGAAGGCCGTGATGATCCGGTTGTGGTCAACGGTGAAGACGCCTTCGGAAATGCTCTGGAAGATCAGCTCGCTGACGTCCTGCATTCCGTTTCCGTTCTTTCTGGTTTTCATGACTGCGCCTGGATTTGGCACTCAGTTGGCCACCAGGGCAATCTTCTCCCACCTTCCCTCGGGGAGGCCCAGTCGGTCACTGATCAGGGCAGCCCCTGCGTTCAAATGAAACTGTTGTGGATCGTCGGGACCCACAAGGACGACTGGACAAACGAAACTATCGGCGAATTCTTCCATTGGTTTACTGGCAAATTGGGCTTCTGAACCGGGATAGCCCAGGATCAGGATCTGAAATTCCTGATCGGCCAGACACCGATGTAGCTCCCTCCACTCGTTGTCCTCGCAGAGCCGAAAACCTACCTCGAGATAATCTCCTGCGCGCTCGTCGTAATACATCCTCAATTCCCGTTCCCGGTCGATAATCATCCGACCCATTTCAGGTGTCGAAAGATCTTCGGGAGGAAGGTCATAGGGATCATACGGATCGGCCAAAAAGTGGAAGACATTGAGTTGCACACCGAGGGTCCTGGAGAGCTTCACGGCGTAGTCGAAGGCCCAGTCCCCCTGGCGTGAGTAGTGAGCACAGAACCCCACCGCATTGAGTCTGAGCATGGTCATGACAGGTCTCCTTCCTTCTTTGTTGACGGGGGGTTTCCCCGTTTGATTCGTCAAATGTCCTCGAGGTGATAGTGGGAGTAGACCGCGCCGATTGGATTGTTGGCCAGAGACTTGTCTTTCACGAATATGGTGGTGACCGGTGCTTCGCTTCTCTGTGTGAAAACTGAGTCGGCGCCGACACAAAACCCGACTAGGATGTTGAGATCGGTTTGGCTCTGGTTCAGGACCTCCGCGACCCCCAGGGGGTCACAGAGGCTTCTCTCAGAGGGCTCCATCGTATCTGAAATGGCTTCTGGGTTCAGCCGTTCCGGAAGCTGTCCGCTTCCCACCCGGCATCCCACTGCAAGAACCGTGAAAAACCTGCGAAGGACTTCGCTCAGTATCGTCGCCGGTTCCCGGAGGTCTTCACAGAACGCGACCCCTATGCGCCGGCATCCCATCTCCAAGGCGAAATAGACGACCTCGGCCAGGCGGCAGAGGGTCCGTTCCCTCTCCAACGCCACGTCCCAGGCCGACTCCAGGATTTTCAGAGTGGTCTCATCTGCGGGCTTGATGCCCGGCACGGTAGCGTAGGGGCAGGGCAGCCCCTCCAGGCAAACCCGATTACTGCATGCCAGGCAATCCGGGGGCACATCCTCCGAGGATGAAGAAGTGGCAGTCTCGGACTCCGCCGGACCCTCGAGATCGTCCTCGGCGGAATCCCACTTTACCCGGGGCGAGAAACGTCCTCCGAATCCGAAACCCTGGCGAATCTGCCCGTTGCACAACGCCTCCAGGATCTCTACCGAGGTTCCTCTCACATTGTCGATGACCTCTACGTCTCTTCCTCGGATGGATTCCCTGGTGGCCGGCGTGATCCCTCCGCAGACCAGCGTATCCACCTTCTGGTCTGTCAGGGCCTCCGCCAGATCCGCCCAGGTCGTGCCATTCAGGGGCACGAAGGACTTCTCCCGAACCCGCCGACCCTTCACGTCTACCACCATGACCGAGTCGGCGAAGGTGCATCGGGGGGCGACTCTATCGTCCAGAAGCGGGATTCCAAAACGCATCGTCTCCTCACGGGTTTCAGTCTGCCTCCCAACAAGGCAACAGGCATGCCTGGAAGGACGGATCCCTGAAACACAGTAGATACGGGGGTTTCTATCAGTTGAGTCGGGACGGTGTGTTGCAAGGTCCGTTGCGATGCAACCTCCTGTTGCAACAATTGCAACACTCGGGAAGTCGGTCCGGAAGTATCGAGCGTCATCAGAAAGGAGGAATGAAGAAAGGAGGGAAATGGTGAAACGCCAACGGCTACAGGCAAATGCGTCGGGGTTCGTCGCGGCCCTATCTCCGGGCGGGAGCCCCGGCCGGAACGCCATGGTACACCCCTTGCCAATTTCCCCTACAAAAGCGTGGGCCCCGAGCGCTTCGGCAAAAGGGAACACAGAGAAAAGGGAACACCGAGAGATTCACCCTGAATCGAACCCCGAGAGGGAATACATAATGGAAACCGCCACCATACCCCGGAGC
>JASFVN010000113.1:0-12659 GCA_050049805.1 Gemmatimonadota bacterium | reverse complement strand
AGCCCCACCCCGAACAGGCTCGGATGCCCATGATGTCATTTCGGCGATGGCTTGGTGAGATCCACCGCCGAGCCATTTGGCAAACCCTCGGCGTTTACCTGGCCGGTGCCTGGGTGGTGCTTCAGGTGGTGGACATTGTCGTCGACAGCCTGGATCTCCCCCGGTGGATTCCTGTGGGTGTCATCCTTCTCATCCTGGCGGGCCTTCCCATCACCCTCGTTACTGCGTACCTGCAGGCGGGTAGAGAGTCTGGGGCGGATGGACCACGGAAAGGTGCTGAACAGGACGTTCCCACGGCCCCGTCGGATCCAGGAGGCGGACCCTCGGGATTTGTTTCGGCTGGCAGGCTGTTTACCTGGAAGAACGCCGTCGCCGGGGGAATCCTTGCTTTCGCGCTCTGGGGGATGGCCGCAGCGGGCTGGATGATTCTGGCGGGCGGCGGCCGCCAGGCAAACGCCGACCTGGTTCCGGGGGTGGACAGGGGTGTTGTGGCCGTGCTTCCCTTCCGCGTGGCCGGTGCCGCCAATCTGGAGTTCCTGGCCGAAGGCATGGTGGACCTCCTGGCCACCAAGCTCACCGGAGAAGGTGGACTCCGGGCGGCCGATCCCAGGTCCGTGTTCAGCGCCTGGAGGGGAATGTCAGGCCGCGATGGAGACCTCATCGAGCGGGAGGCGGCCATGCGCCTGGCCAGGTCCCTCGGGGCGGGGCAGGTCCTCATCGGGGGGATCGTGGGAACGCCCGGTGGGATGGTCGTCAGTGCTACCGTCATGGATGTGGATGAAGGCAACCGGGAGATCCACGCCAGTGCGGAGGGCCCCCTCGATAGCCTTTCGGCGGTGGTCGATCAGTTGACCGTTCGGCTGCTGGCCTTGGAGGCGGACGAGGAAGACCAGCGGTTGGCCGCCCTCACCAGCACGTCCCTCCAGGGCCTCAGGGCCTACCTGGACGGTCAGGCCGCCTACCGACGCGGTAGGTACTCCGAAGCGAATCGGCACTTTCAGCGGGCTTTGGATAGCGACTCCACCTTCGCCCTCGCTGCCCTTGCCCAGGTATCCAGCGCCTGGTGGAGCCCCGGCTACGACGCATTCAATCGAGCCCGGGCCCTTGCCTGGAAGCTTCGTGATGGTCTCAGTGATCGAGATCGGGCCTTGTTGGACGCCTGGACCGGGCCCCGGTATCCCCTCGCTTCCGGATGGGCCGAGCATCTGGTACGGTGGGAGCTGGCCATAGCGGCGGCCCCGGAAAGACCCGAGTCCTGGTATGAGTCCGGCGATATCTACTTCCACTACGGACCCCTCCTCGGGATTTCGGACTGGATGCAGAGGGCCGAGGCCAGATTCCGAAGGGCCTTCCAGCTGGATCCCACCTTTGCTGCGCCGGTGGGCCACCTTCTGGAGTTGTCGGCTATCCGCCGCGATCCTGAGGAGACAGAGTTCTACCTCCGAACCTACGCCACCGTGGACTCGGCCGGGGACACGTCGTCCTTCCTTCAGTGGCGGGGTGCATCGGCTCTGGGGGACAGCGGGAAGGTGGCAGAGATCGAAGGGAGATTTTCCGATCTCGATGGGTCCAGTCTGAACCGGATCATCGGACTGGCTCAGTTATATGATCCCACCTTGAGATCGGCGGAGCGTGCCGCCTCGATTCTCGCTGAGCGGGCGGGCACCCTCACGGAGCGAAAGGAATGGCTCCTTGGCCTGCATTCCCTCGCTCTCAACCGGGGTCGTCCCCAGGAAGCCCTGGCCCTCATCCAGGAGTGGGCCGAAGTGGAGGGCTCGCCCGGCGAAGCACTGAGAATCAGGCTCCTGGACGGCCTTTTCTGGGGCGGGGACCAGGATGCAGCCAGGGACGCCGCTGAACGGCTCGCCGCAGGGTTGGACACGCTTTCGGCCGAGGAGACGGACTTGAGCGATGCACAACTAGCCGACATCTGTGTTTCCGAGATCTGGCGTCTTTCGAATGGAGACACCAAAACGGCGTTGGCCTCGCTCGCCCGGTTCCGGGAAAGGGCCGATCAGACCAGGCTCGAGTCCCTCCCACTTCACCACGCCGTCTGCGCCGCCGCCATCGAGGCCCTGCTCGCCATGGAGGACAGCCTTCCCCATACCGAAGAGGCTGTAGAGCGGCTTGACCGGCTTCTCCTCCTGGTCCCAGATGTCTCCACCGGTGACGACGTTTCTCTGGTTGGGCCACTCATTGTGGCGAAATGGAGGGAGAGAAACGGCGACCTCGAAGGGGCCTTGGCGGCAGTCCGTCGCTGGCACAACCACTGGTTCACCGGAGTCCGCTATCTGTCGACCTACCTGAGAGAGCGAGGCCGGTTGGCCTCTCTCGCAGGCGAGCGAGAGGAAGCCATCCGCGCGTTCCGTCATTACCTCGTTCTTCGTGGGAGTCCGGAACCCGAGTGGATGGAGGAACGAGATTGGGTTCGAGCCCGGCTGATGGAGCTTCTGGAGGCACCTCCAGACAGTTGATGGATTCTGGGCCCGACTCTCGAGGAGAATCGACCTTTCCCCTTCGGGATGCCATATTCATCCTTCTTCTCGATCTGAAAGGGACGAATGAACAGCGAGGCCAGGCCTCGGATCTCCGATTCGACCAGACGGGATTTCCTGCGCCAAGTGGGTGCCTTGGGCCTCGCCCTTTCAGCAGGAAGCTTCCTGGAAGGATGCGTCTCCGATGGAGGCGAGCTTCCTCCCAACATCGTCCTCATCTTCATGGACGACCTGGGCTATGCCGATATCGGCGCCTACGGGGCCGAAGGCTACCGGACCCCGAACCTGGATCGCCTTGCGGCCGAGGGAATGGTCTTCACCGACTTTTATGCGTCTCAAGCGGTTTGCTCAGCATCCAGGGCGTCGCTCCTGACGGGGTGCTATGCGGAGCGGGTCTCTATTCGCGGTGCCCTTTCCCCGTCGGCAGAGGTCGGGCTCCATCCCGATGAAACCACAATTGCCGAAATGTTGAAGAACCTCGGGTACGCCACGGGGATCTTCGGCAAATGGCACCTGGGAAATCATCCCGAGTTCCTCCCCCTCCAACGCGGCTTCGACGAGTATCTGGGACTCCCCTATTCCAACGACATGTGGCCCGTGGGATATGACGGGACTCCTGCAACGGAGGGTTCCAAGGCCGCGCACCCACCCCTTCCCCTCATCGAGGGAAACGAAGTCGCCGAGCTCATCGAAGATCAGGCAGGCCAGGACAAGCTGACCGGTCTCTACACCCAGCGTTCCGTGGACTTCATCCGACGCCATGCCGATGAACCGTTCTTCCTGTATCTGGCCCACAGCATGGTCCACGTACCCCTCGGGGTATCGGACCGCTTCCGGGGCCGGACCGAGCAGGGGATGTTCGGTGATGTCATGGAGGAAGTGGACTGGTCGGTGGGGCAGGTCATGGATGCTCTGGACGGTGAGGGGCTGGCCGACAATACCCTTCTGATCTTCACAAGTGACAACGGCCCCTGGCTCAACTTCGGTAACCACGCCGGTTCGGCCGAGCCGCTCAGGGAAGGGAAGGGAACCGCTTTCGAAGGTGGACCAAGGGTGCCTTCCGTCTGGCGATGGCCGGGCCGGATCGAGCCCGGGTCCGTCAGCTCCAGAATGGCATCCACTCTGGACGTCCTTCCGACCCTGGCCTCCATCACCGGGGCACCTCTCCCCGAATCCCCCATCGACGGAGTGGACATCCTCCCCCTTCTTCATGGTGAGGCAGGAGCGAACCCCCGGAACCAGTTCCTCTTCTACTATGACGGGCAACTCAGGGGGATCCGGGAGGGCCGCTGGAAAAGGGTCTACGAACACCGGACCCGCTCCTATGTCGGTGTGGAGCCCGGAATGGATGGGCTACCAGGCCCCTACGCCTTCCCCACGGTACCGGAGGCCCTTTACGACCTCGAGAACGACGTGGGGGAGACCACCGACGTTTCGGCGAATCACCCCGACGTCGTGGCACGCCTGGATGCCCTGGCTGAAGAGGCCCGGATGGCGCTGGGAGATCGCCTCCGCGGCATCGTTGGATCGGAGGTCCGCCCGCCAGGCCGCATGGGGTTTGACCGTGGAGAGATGGTCGAACACCTGGCGGTCGGGGCGTCAGTAACCTTGGCGACACCGCCGAGTCCTTCCTACCCCGGTACCGGACCGGGAGGACTGTGTGATGGGAATCTGGGTACCAGGGACCATCATGATCCGAGGTGGATGGCCTGGAGCGGAGACGACCTGGAGGCGACCATCGATCTCGGCACTCCCCGGGTGGTCAAGACGGTTGGCGTCGACTGCCTCCGGGCCCAAGAGCCGTGGATCTTTCTGCCTAGATGGGTGGAGATAGCCCTCTCGGCCGACGGCAGAGAGTGGGTGACGGCAGGACGGACGGAGGTGCCTCGGGAAAGGAACGGCGACAAGGCTGCCGTACGGGTGGAGGTGACGCTACCGGATCTCGGCCCGGGAGAGGACCGGACGCGATTTGTCCGGGTCCGTGCCAGGAATCACGGTCCTTTACCTGACTGGCATCCCGGAACCCCGGAAAACGCCTGGCTATTCGTGGACGAGATCGTGGTGACGGGTGAGTAGACCCACCAGGGCGGGCCAGCCCCTTGGGCACGACCGATCCGTCTCTATATTTCTCTGCTTCCCGAAGCCCTGAATTTCGGGTGCCACCGGACAACAGGAAGATCAAGAGCAGGACACCCGGAGCCGACGTGTTGAAACGAGCCCCGACAAACGAGGAACGCCTCCTATCCGTATCCATGCCCATGGGGGATATGGCGCCGGAGGCCCTCCTGCGCAGGGGTCAGGGCGGACCCCGAGGCTTCTGGGCCCGGGAGGATCGGTGGTTCGCCCACATTGGGTCTGTCGGAGTCGTTGGATCCTGGTCCGGTGAGGCCGACCGCTTTCAGTCGGCGTGGATCCAGGGTCAGGCTCTTCTGGGGATGGCGTGGAAAAAGCCGTCAGGTCTGCCGGACGCCCCTCCTCCCAGATTGTTCGGCGGGTTTTCCTTCAGCGAGGGGCACCGGCCCGAGGGGCTCTGGAAGAGCTTCCCTCCCGCCTTCTTCGTCCTTCCCGAGATCGAGTTGATGGGTGGGGAGACCGGCGGATTTCTGACCCTCCGACGGGTCGCCGGGGCCGAGGAAAACCCGGCTGGGGTCCTTCCCAGGCTCAGGGAGGATCTTCTGTCATTGGCCGAGAGTCTCTTCGCTTTGCCGCAAAAGGCTATGGGTGAGAGGCCGGCGGAGGTCCGGACCGTCTCCGGAATGGGCCCGGAAGAGTGGTCCGGGATGGTGGGGGAGGCCCTGGCGGCTTTCGGCCGTGGAGAGCTATCCAAGGTTGTCATGGCCCGGGACCTGTCTGCGGCGCTCAAACCGGCTGTCGATCCCGTGGATGTGGGGATGCGGCTCTGGAGGGGAAACCCTGGATCCCACGTCTTCCTTTTCGAGCCGAGCCCCGGTCACGTGTTGGTGGGCGCCCCTCCAGAGACCGTAGCCACGGTGGAAGGTGGTTCCTTCCGGGCCACGGCCGTAGCAGGGTCTGTCCCCCGGGGCGAGGGACCGACCGAACAGGAGGCCTTCGCCGCTGAGTTGCTGGCCAGCGAAAAGGACCGCCGGGAGCACCTTCTCTGCGTTCAGGACATGGTGAGCCGCCTTTCCCAGGTAGCGGACGGAATCGTTTCCGATGCCGACCCTCATGTCTTGACCCTCCCGTCCATCCAGCACCTGGAAACAGGGATCACCGCAAAACTCAGAGAGAGTGAGACGGTAATCTCCGCTCTGCGAGCCCTTCATCCGACCCCGGCTGTCTGCGGTTTTCCCAGGGATGAGGCGTTGGCCCTCCTCCTTTCCAGGGAGACCTTTCCGCGGGGGTGGTACGCTGGACCCGTCGGATGGTTCGACCTTGAAGGGAACGGGGTTTTCGTGCCTGCCCTACGGACCGCCGTGGGCGTTGAAGGAAGCTGGAGGCTCTTCGCCGGAGCCGGGATCGTGGCTGGTTCGGATCCCGAGAAGGAGTGGAACGAGGGCCTCATCAAGTTTCAGCCTGTATTGAAGGCGTTGGCCGGTTCAAACCCCAGGAACCCCGATCCGGCAATTCACCCCTGGGAAGGGAGGGAGGAGTGAACCGGGGAGACCTGAATGCCCTCTGGGCCTGGACCTTCATGGACCAGCTGGCCCTGGCCGGCGTCAGAGAGATCTGCGTCGCTCCCGGGTCCCGATCCACGCCTCTGGTCCTGGCGGCCGTTGAGGACGGACGCTTTCGGATGTTCTCCGTCGTCGACGAGCGCTCTGCGGGCTTCTTCACTCTTGGAATGGGGAAAGTCGCGGGGAGACCCGCCGCAGTCATTACGACATCCGGCACGGCTGCTGCCAACCTCTATCCCTCGGTCATCGAAGCGTCCCAGGGCGAGGTGCCGTTGCTGGTGCTCACGGCGGACAGGCCCCACCGGCTTCGGGACACCGACGGGAACCAGGCAATGGACCAGTTCCGCCTTTACGGAAGCTTTCCCAGGGCCTTCTTCGAAGTGGCTCCGCCCTCTCCCGCGGAGTCGGCCCTCAGGCATCTACGGGGGCTCGCGGCTCGGGCCGTTTCTCTCAGCCTCGGGCCGCCCAGGGGTCCCGTCCATTTGAACTTTCCTTTTGAGAAGCCGTTGGAACCGGGGCGGTGCGATTCCCCGGTGTCGGAGAGGGAGATTCCACCGGGGCAGGAGGCGGAGAATTCGAGGCAACCGGCGGAGATCGAGGCGGGCCTGGGGAGGCCTGGGGGAACGGATCGGGACGGCGGCACGGTGAATGTGTCTATGGGGCGACCCATGGTGGGAGAGGTGGAGCTTGAGTGGGCGGCGGGGATCATGGAGTCGGCTCGCCGGGGACTCATCGTCGCGGGGCCAGTTCCCGATCCCGGGGAAGTGGGGCCGGCCGTTCTTGCCCTGGCCGATGCCACGGGGTTTCCTGTTCTGGCCGATCCTCTTTCCGGGGCTCGCTTCGGCTCCAAGGCCGAGGCTTTGGTGGTAGGAGGTTACGATCTCTTCCTCCGGTCATCCGAAGCCCGGTCTGTCCTGACTCCCGGTCTGATCTTGAGGATCGGGGCGTCCCCGACCTCCTCCGCGGCTCTGGACCTCATCTCTCAATCCAAGGGTGCCATTCAGCTCGTGGTCGATGACGGCCACAGATGGAAGGATCATCTGGCCTCGGCCCGCCACTATGTCAGGGCGTCTCCGGCACCGTGGCTCCGTCGACTCTCGGAACGGATCCAGAAAGCCCCGGAGGAGGAGTGGCTGGCGCTTTGGAGGGAAGCCGAAAACAGAACCCGAAGCGTCCTCCGAGATCGCGGCCGGGCCGAAGTCCCGGGAGGGGGGCCCGGGGAGGAAGAGCTCCTGGAGGGTGAAATCCTGGCGGCTGTGGTGGACCTGCTTCCAGATGGCGCCAATCTCTTGGTGGCCTCGAGCATGCCCATCAGGGATCTGGACGCTTTCGGATTCCCTGGACCGAGGGAGCTTCGACTCTTCGGGAATCGAGGCGTCAGTGGAATCGACGGCCTGGTGTCCACCACAATCGGAATCGCTGTGGGTTCGGGCTCGGAAAAAACGGTGGGATCCGGAGAAGAGGGGACTTCGAGGCCTACGACGGTCGGAGTCCTTGGAGACCTTGCCTTCCTGCACGACATGAATGGACTCCAGCTCTTGAGGTCGTTACAGCCCGGGGTAGTGCTGGTGGTCGTCAACAATGATGGGGGGGGGATCTTCCATACTTTGCCGGTTCGAGAGTTCGAACCCGCGTTCACCCGCTTCTTCGTGACCCCTCATGGACTTGACTTCGAGAAGGCTGCCGGGATGTACGGGATACCCTATGCCAGGGCGGACTCGTTGGAAGATTTCAAAGAAGGCGTTTCTGCGGCCCTCGAGAGTGGATTTCCGGCAGTCGTGGAGGTCCGGACGGATCGACGGAGAACGCACGAGGCTCGCCGAAAGCTGGTGCATGCGGTGTCTGGGGCAATGGCGGGCCTCGGTGAGGCCGACAAAGACCATGGAAACAAAAGGAACAAGAAGGGATGAGTATGCCGGACTGGGAGCAGGTCAAAGCGTATGAGGACATCACCTATCATAAATGCGACGGGGTGGCCCGGATTGCCTTCAACCGCCCGGAAGTGAGGAACGCCTTTCGTCCCGAGACTCTCCTGGAGCTTCAAGAGGCCTTCCGGGACGCCGGTGAGGACACGGGAATCGGGGTTGTTCTCTTCACCGGGAACGGGCCGGCCGAGGATGGGAAGTACGCCTTCTGTTCCGGGGGCGATCAGAGAGTCAGGGGAGACGCCGGGTATGTGGGGAGTGACGGGGTCCCGCGTCTCAACGTCCTCGAGCTTCAGCGCTACATCCGCAGTATGCCAAAACCGGTCATCGCCCTGGTGGCTGGCTACGCAATCGGAGGTGGCCATGTGCTGCACGTGATCTGTGACCTCACTATTGCGGCGGACAATGCGGTGTTCGGCCAAACGGGGCCCAAGGTGGGAAGCTTCGACGGGGGATTCGGCGCTTCCTACCTCGCCAGCATCATCGGCCAGAAGAAGGCCAGGGAGATCTGGTTCCTCTGTCGGCAGTACGGGGCCCAGGAAGCGTTGGAGATGGGTCTGGTGAACGCCGTCGTTCCTGTGGACCAACTGGAAAAGGAAGGCTGGAAATGGGCTCAGGAGATTCTGGACAAAAGCCCACTTTCCATTCGTCTCCTCAAATCGGCGTTCAATGCCGCTGTGGACGGTCAGGCCGGCCTTCAGGAACTGGCGGGTAATTCCACCCTGCTCTTCTACATGACCGAGGAGGCCCAGGAGGCCAAGAACGCCTACGTAGAAAAGAGGAAACCCGACTTCCGGAAATACCCTTGGCTTCCCTGGTAGGGAAATACGTGGCCGCCGGAAGGCGGTCTCGGCTGAAGAAGATGCCGCGCTACCGGATCTGGATTCTCGCTTCCAGACCCCGGACTCTTACGGCCGCGGCGGCGCCCGTCCTTTTGGGGACCGGCTTGGCCGTCGGCCATGGCGCTTTTCGCTGGGGCCCTGCCATTGCCTCCCTCTTCGGTGCACTTCTCATCCAGATCGGCACCAATCTGGCCAACGATTATTACGACCATTTGAGGGGGGGAGACACCGAGGACCGGATTGGCCCCCTGAGGGCGACCCAGGCAGGCCTCCTACCTCCCAGGACCGTAAGAACCGGGGCCTTCATCGTCCTCGCCTTTGCTCTGGGCGTTGGAGTCTATCTCGTCTCGGTGGGAGGCCTGCCTATCCTGCTCATCGGCATCGCGTCGCTGATTTGTGCCGTGGCGTATACCGGCGGGCCCTTTCCCCTGGCCTACCACGGTCTGGGTGATGTCTTTGTTTTCGTGTTCTTTGGACTCTTCGCGGTGGGTGGAACCTACTGGGTGCAAGCTCTGGCCTTTTCTTCGGAGGTCCTTCTGGCCGGGGCAGGAATGGGGGCCATGGCCACGGCCATTCTGGTTGTGAACAACCTTCGGGACATCTGGACCGATGCCAGGGCCGGCAAACGTACACTGGCCGTGAGGATGGGCCCCACGGGGACCAAGGCGGAGTACCTGCTCCTGGTTTTCGGCGCCCTGGCAGTCCCGATCCTTGGGATCAACGCTTTCGGCTGGGGCACCTGGACCCTTCTGACGCTCCTCTCCGCCCTGCCTTTGATGAACCCGATCCTGGCCGTCTTCGCGTTTTCCCCTGCCAGGGACCCACGAACCCTGATCCCGCCTCTAGGTGGCACTGCCCAGGCAGCAGGCCTCTACGGCCTCTTGCTGGGAGCCACCCTGGCCCTCACCTGACATGGCCTTCCTGGACGACGCTTCTCTCAGCCACCCTTCCCAGGTGGCCCTGGAGGATGAAATCGGGCATCTGACCTATCAGGAGGTCTATTCCCTGGCCTCAGAAACCGCCCGGGAACTGAGGGCCGCGGGTATCGGTCCTGGATCGGTCGTGGGGGTCAGCGGTGGCCTGGACCGGAAAACCGTCCTGACCCTCCACGCCATCTGGATGGCCGGGGCATCCGTGGCACCCCTCAACCAGCGGTGGACCGCGAGAGAGAGTGGGATTGCCCTGGAGCTCCTCAGGCCGAGTCATCTCCTGGAAGGGCTGACCCCTGAATCTCCCGGGGAGCTCTCATCGGATCCTCTGCCGGGCCTCCCCAAAGGCACTGAAGCCGCCCGCCTTCTGACCTCCGGGACTTCAGGCCGGCCCCGGGTGGTCCGACTGAGCGCCGGCAATCTGAGGGCCAACGCCGACGCCTCCTGTGAGCGGTTGGGTCTGGACCCCTCTGACCGCTGGCTGGCTTCCCTTTCCCCGGCCCATGTAGGAGGCCTGGCCCTCATCATTCGGGCTGGGCTCCTGGGATCGACCCTGGTTCTGCGAGGAGCCTTCTCTGTATCGAGTTTTGTGGGATTGTTGGGGAACGGTGCCGTCACCCACGCTTCTCTGGTGCCTACCATGCTCCACCAGGTGTTGGAAAGCTGGGGTGATCGAGCACCTCCCCGGTCCCTTCGGTGCCTTCTCATCGGCGGGGCTCCGGCGTCCAAGACCCTGATCAAACGCGCTCTGGGAGCGGGGTTTCCCATTGCACTCACCTACGGCCTCACGGAGGCGTCGTCCCAGGTTGCCACAGCCCCGCCCCGGCTGGTCCAGGAGAAGCCCGGCACGGTGGGACCTCCCCTCCCTGGGATCCAGACCAGGATCGGAAGAGAAGGCGAGCTCCTGGTTCGCGGACCGACGGTGGCTTTGGGTGAGGGGGGATCGGAGGGGTGGCTGAACACAGGCGATCTGGCGAAGATCGATGAGGCAGGCCATCTCTGGATCGTGGGACGTCAATCGGATCGAATCATCAGCGGCGGGGTGAATGTGGATCCCCTGGAGGTGGAGGAGCTGCTCCAGACACATCCGTCCGTCAAGGAGGCCGTGGTTACGGGAGTTCCGGATGTGGAGTGGGGAGAGCGAGTGGTGGCGGGGGTGGTGACCGGAGTCCCTGCATGGGGCCTGGAAGAGGAGTTGGAGCGACTGGCGCGGTCGGCCCTCTCTCCCGCAAAGCGGCCCAGGGACATTCGGATTCTGCCGGCGATCCCTCGGAATCCCAACGGCAAGGTGGATCGATCGGGCCTGAAAGCCCTGTTTCAGTAGCCTTGGATTGCCAATTTCCTATCTTTCTCACTCCGGCATCCTGCGGTGCCTACCGCATCGAGCTGTGGTGGCATCAAGGTTGAGGAGTCTGGATCGGGGAATCCAGGCCGGGAATCCGGCTTCAATTCGGTCGCGGAGGGGGCATGAGGAACCCAGTAGACGAATACCATTGGCGAGGGATGATTCAGGACCTGACTGAGGGGGCTCATGAGGCTTTTTCGGAAGGACCGCGAAAAGCCTATATCGGGTTCGATCCCACCGCCGAGTCCCTCCACGTAGGCTCCCTCATGCCCATCATGGGACTGGTCCATCTGCAGCGAGCGGGCCACGTACCCATCGGGCTTGTGGGGGGAGGCACCGGACTCATCGGCGACCCTTCGGGAAAAGACCAGGAAAGGCAACTCCTCACAAAAGAGAAGGCCGAGGAGAATCTGGCGGGTATCCGGGATCAGCTCGAGCGCTTCCTGGACTTCGACGCCTCCGAAAACCCCGCCCTGATGGTGAACAACCTGGACTGGCTTGGTGAGCTGAAAACGGTGGATTTCCTCCGGGACATCGGCAAGCACTTCTCAGTGAACGCTCTCCTCCGAAAGGAGAGCATCCGGCGCCGCCTGGAGGAAGAGGACGGAGGAATCTCCTTCACGGAATTCACCTATGCCTTGATGCAGGCCTACGACTTCCTCGTACTCATGGACCGGTATGATTGCACGGTCCAGATGGGAGGGAGCGACCAGTGGGGGAATATCACCGCTGGCATCGATCTGATTCGGCGCATGAGAGGGAAGAAAGCCTACGGCGTGGTCTTCCCCCTGGTGACGTCGGCAACGGGTGCGAAGTTCGGGAAGACCGAGGGAGGAACGGTTTGGTTGGATCCGGCCAGAACCTCCCCCTACCGCTTCTACCAGTACTGGCTGAATACCGACGATCAGGATGTTGTAACCTATCTGAAATGGTTCACTCTTCTTGGGGAGGAGAGAGTCGGAGAGTTGGCGGCTGCGGCCGAGGAGCGACCCCACGAACGAGGGGCCCAACGGGCCCTGGCTGAAGACGTCACCCGGAGGGTGCATGGAGAGACGGGCCTGGATCGGGCGCAGCAGGCCACTCAGGTCCTTTTCGGCGGAGCCCTGGAAGGGCTCAGCGGAGAGGAGATCGCCGACATTTTCTCGGACGTGCCCTCATCGGAGCTCCCCCGCCAGTCATTCGAGGGAGAGGGGATGCCGATCCTGGACCTCCTGGCGGAGGCTGGCGTGACCTCTTCCAAGAGCGACGCAAGACGCTCGATTCAGGGTGGGGGTGTTTACCTCAACAATGTCCGGATCGAGGATGTGGATCGATCTGTCGGGATCTCGGACGCCCTGGAGGGTCGGTTTCTCGTCCTTCGAAAGGGAAAGAAGAACTACCACCTGGCCAAGCTACTACCGTAGACGTTCGGGCAGTAAAGGAACAAAAGCCCCAGCGGCGGTCTGCCGCTGGGGCCCTCTATTCTCGGGAATGGGGACCGAACTCAGC
>JASFVN010000393.1:0-4062 GCA_050049805.1 Gemmatimonadota bacterium | reverse complement strand
AGCGCCTTGAATGAGATGGCCGCAGCCTCCAACACCGGGATCCTTCTCCGAAACGGATCCATTCCCATTCCTCCACCGGTAGAGGGAGCTTGTGAGCTCCTGGGGCTGGATCCTCTTTATGTGGCGAACGAAGGCGTCCTGGTGGCGGTGGTTGCTCCAGAGGTGGCGGGGGTCGCCCTGGATACGCTCCGGGGGCACCCCCTCGGGAGGGACGCCGCCATGGTCGGTGAGGTCACAGGGGAGAACCCTGGGCTGGTTCTGTTGGAGACGCCCCTGGGTGGGACTCGGATCGTGGACCTCCTTCCGGGGGACCAGCTGCCCAGGATCTGCTGAGGGCTCGGCCCCGACCTCGAACCGGGGGTCGGACTTCCCAAACCCCGTTCTTCATGGTGGGCCGGCGTCAGGAACCTTGCCTGATACCCTTCATTATCCCAAGGGCCCGTCGGACTCTCTCCTCGAAGTGGGGTAGCGCATGCGATACCGGGGGGGAGAGACCTGCTCCCAACTCGAAGGACTCCCCCTCGATCCCCAGGAACATACCTTCTGGCAGGGGTCGGCCCAGGGCCTTCGCCAGGGCCAGGGCTTCCCCGGGGCCGAAGCCGTGGGAGGAAATGCGGAGATCCGGGAGGAGGTGGGGGTCCAGGCTCTCGAGAGTCATCTCGTGGATGGTTCCCGGGGGCGAGCCGCTCAACGTCACGTCCAGGAGGATGCACGGCTCCTCCGGCGGGAGAAGGTCCATGAGGTCCGCCCCGGGTCTGCCAGCCGGAATGACGAGGGCGTCGGCCGTGAACCGCTCGGCTACCAGAAGGGCCGCCCCGTCGTCACCCCGGTCCCGGTTCCCCAGGGCTATGATCCGGACTCTTCCGGGTGAGCCTGCCAAGACCTACCGCTCTCCCGAAGACGGCCCGCGAACCTGTACCCCCTTCGACACCCGCTCCCACCCGGATACGTGCACCTAATCCCTCTCGATCTCCAACCGCAGGAAGTGGGCAGAGCAGGAAATGCATGGATCGTAGGCCCGGATCAACTGCTCGCAGAGAAGAGTGGCCTCCGCCTCGTCCATGCCCAGGATCTCCGGGGCCAGGCCTGCCAGGTCGGCTTCGATCCTGGCCTGGTTCTGGGATGTCGGGGGAACGATACGGGATTCCAGGATCAGGCCTTCGTCGTCCACTCGATGCCGCTGATATTGCAGGCCCCGGGGCGCCTCCGTCGCTCCTCTCCCTTCCCCCGCCTTCACCGGGGTCTCCAGGAAGGGAGGATCGACCCCCTGGTACCCCCGCACGAGGTCGACGGCCTCGGCGAAGGCGTGGACCAACTCCACCGCTCGAACCACGATGGACCGGTAGGGATTCAGGACCGGGAAGGGGATTCCGCTTTGCTCCAGGGCCTCCTGAGCCAGCGGATGGAGCCTGTCCGCGAAGAGGTTCAACCGGGCCATGGGGCCTGTGAGATACGGTTGGCCGTCGGGAAGCCGGGCGTGGAGAGCCGTGGATTGAGGCACGTGCTTCTCAATGAATACTTCCTCGAACTCCTCCAACGGTACCGGATCCCGATCCGAGACGGCGATTTTCTTCCCCCGGTCGATGGGGTAGTCCGACTCCCCGTCCAGGGCTACGAACACATAGGGTTGCTCGAATCCCAACATGGGAAGCCCACTGGTGAGCTCCACCGTCTCCTGAGCCGCTCCCAGGCCCCACTCCAGTTCCGGGAGAAGCGCTCGGAGTTTTTCGGCTCCAGGGGTTCTGGTAAAACCGCCCACTCGGGGAGAAACCGGATGGATGGCCCTCCCCCCCAGGACCTCCAGAATGGTGTTTCCCGCCTTTTTCATTCTCAGACCCGTTTCCACGAGCGCCTTGTGGTCTCGGGCCATCTCCAGGGCGCTGGCGTAGCCGAAAAAATCCGGGGCGTGGAGAAGGAAGACATGAAGGGCGTGGCTCTCGATCCATTCGGCGCAGTACATCAAGTGCCTGAGGGCCGTGATTTCCGGGGTGGGCTCGATTCCCAGGATCTTCTCGAGAGCCTGGCAGCTGGTCATCTGGTAGGTGACGGGACAGATGCCGCAGATCCGGGCCACGATGTCCGGAACCTCGAAAAGGGATCTCCCCACCAGGAAGCCCTCGAAGAAGCGAGGAGGCTCGAAGATGTCGAGGGTCGCCTCTTCCACCTTTCCTTCCCTCACCCTCAACCGGAAACGACCCTCGCCTTCGACCCGTGTGAGCATCTCGACGCGGATGGTTCGGGTACCGTTGGCCGTAGAACCGGCGAATTCCGAGGGAACCTCACTCATGTCGGACGCTCTCCTCTCGGAAGGCTTCGGCGTAGCCCGTGATGAATCGGAACGCCCTCCGGACTTCGTCTCTGGGAATACCCATCTCGAGCATCCTCTCCGCCAGGGCCCGCGTGTTGGCCCCTTCCTTGGGACCGAAGCAGCCGTAACACCCCCGTCCCATGGAGGGGCAGATAGCCCCGCATCCGTTGACGGTCACGGGCCCCAGGCAGGGAATCCCATGGGCGACCATGACGCACACGTACCCGTAGCGCTTGCATCCCAGGCAGAGGCTTTCGTTCCGAATCTCCGGGCGCCGTCCCTTGACGAGGGCAGTGAGAAGCTCCAGAAGCTGCCGCTTGTTGATGGGGCAACCACGGAGCTCGTAGTCCACCGCCACGTGGTCGGCGACGGGAGTGGAGGTGTCCAGCGTGGCCAGGTACTCGGGGTGGGCATACACCCGGTCGGCGAACTCCGCAACGGTACCGAAGTTCCTCAAGGCCTGGAGCCCACCCGAGGTAGCGCAAGCCCCGATGGTCACCAGCACCTCCGTCCGCTCCCTGATGGCCCGGATCTGGTCCAGGTGCTCTGGCGCCGAGATCGAACCCTCCACCAGGGCCACGTCGAAGGGGCCTTCCTCCGCCATATGAGAGGACGCTTCGGGGAAATGCACGATGTCCACCGCCTCGGCCACGGCTAGGAGCTCGTCTTCACAATCCAGGAGAACCAGCTGGCAGCCATCACAGGAGGCGAACTTGAACACGCCGAGGCGAGGCCTGCGGCCCGGGGACGGCTGCGCCGGTGCAGTGGCGGAATCCGCTCCCGGGCTCGAATCGTACGTGGACGCACTCATCTCAGAGCCCCGCGTGTTCGAAGACAAAGGAGATCTTGTCATACCGAAACACCGGCCCGTCCTTGCAGATGAAAAAAGGCCCTTTCTGGCAGCGCCCGCAGAACCCGGCCCCGCATTTCATATTCCGTTCCAGAGAGAGGTAGATGTGGTTTTCCGGGACGTCCGCTTCCAGAAGGATCTCGACGATTACCCGCATCATGATCTCGGGGCCGCAGATGAGGTAGATGCTGTCGGGGCGCACCTCCTCTTTCCTCCGGAGGAAGTTGGTGACGAATCCGACATGGCCGGTCCAGGTCGGTGCCGCCCTGTCCACCGTGACCTGGACCTTCATGTGGAGGTGGTGACCCCAGCGTTGAATCTCGTCGGGGTAGAGGATGTCTCCCGGAGTGCGAGCTCCGTAAAGGACTCTCACCGACGGGTACATTCGCGGACTGCTCTCCATCTCGCGAATGGCGCCCCGCAGGGGAGCCAGGCCGATTCCGCCAGCCACCACCGTGACGATCCTTCCCCGGGCGGTCCTGAGCGGCCAGGCGGTTCCGAAAGGTCCCCGCATTCCCACCAGGGATCCGGGATCCAGGGAGATGAGGCCGTTCGTCACCTTCCCCACCCCTCGGATGGTGTGCAGAATGGCAGCCCCGCTCTGTCCGGAAACGGAGATGGGTACGTCACCGACGCCCGGAATGGAGAGCATGTTGAACTGGCCGGGCCGCCAGCGATACGGCCCCGTGGGTTCCATCCAGAGAGTCGTCGTATCCGGTGTCTCCTCCCGGACGTGAATGACCTGGGCGGGGGAAGGGATGAGAGGGTCCCCGGCGTGGAGCCGATACTCCCGGGCCACCGGCATCGCCACCTGGCCCTTCGATTCTCTCCGAATCGCCTCCACCTCCTCGGTCACGTCGATTCCCACAGGGCACCAGGCGATGCACCGGCCGCATCCGACGCA
>JASFVN010000392.1:0-4073 GCA_050049805.1 Gemmatimonadota bacterium | reverse complement strand
CCCTTCAGGGCCAGGAGGTCGTCCTCGCCTTCCAGGGCGGGTAGCTCAGCGATGCTGAGGATTACAGCGAACGCCCCTCCGGCCAAGAACCCTTGGACCAGGCTGGAAACGGCGACCGGGACAAAAAAGCGAAGAGTCAGTCCGGTAAAGAGGCCAAAGCCCAGATTGACGGCTGTCCAGCCGAAAGCCCACGTCAGCCCCGTTCCGAGAACGCCCCGGAGACACCTAAGAAATCCCCCCATAGCCGGATCTGCCTGGTTGGGGTCGGTTTGCCTGCGAGCAGAAGAGTCGGCTCAGGCATGCTTCTACGCAACGAAGGAAGACAGCCCCCGACGTGGTCACTTTGGCGTGTTAGGGTCTCGGCGCTACTGGGATATGGCCAGAGTGTACGTTCCGGTTTCGGAATCATCAAACCCGCTGACAGCAACCCAATATTCGGTATTGGTCAACAGATTGTAGGTCAATTCTGCATCGAGATCCCCGGCGGAGTCATCGTCTTGAGCCAGGAACGTGGCCGTGTTCATTGGATCGTTGGGGTCACCGATCCTGACAAGGTCCAGCCAACTGTCGAAAACGGAACTGACGGTAAACGTGACCTCGCCGGATGACTGGACCCGAATGCGATAGAAGTCGTAGTACCCGTCATCCTCACCGAAACTGCAATCGTCGACCGTGATAGTGCCCGACTTCGAGGTCGGCGGTATGGCCGTTCCCCTGACGCAGAATTCATCCATCACTTGCTGGTCGATTGTGGGGAACGTGACTTCGGTCTCATCCGGACCAGAGCCGTCGTCCCCACAACCGACTGCAGACAAGAAGAGCGCAAAGACAGTAAAACGTTTCACCGACGCCTCTGATTCCAGGGGAAAGGCCGAGGGGCCCACGGAAGGCCAGGTGCCCGGGTCAGCCGGATTGTTCCTCGATGAGGCTAAGGATAAGGGTCCAGGAGCCCACATCCTAGATGTACTCGGTTTTCAACCCGATGGGAGGAACCCAGAAAAACCCCTGACCTCATCGTGTCACTGAATCCAGAGAGGCCCTTCCCTCTCTCGCATTACTTCCAGAGTCCTCGCCCCGTTCCATCATCGGGTCTTCACTGTGAAATCGATCCAGTCGCCGTCCAACGAATAGGTCATGTCGAATCCCAGGTGGTCGGCGGTGACGGAGTATGCCGTCATCCAGACATTCTTGAAGTCCTCGAGGCTGACACCATAGTACTCGCCATCTTCGCTGAAGAGGCCAGCGTAGGGTGTGTTCATTCTGGCTCGGACTTCCGTGGGAGTATCCGTCAGCAGTTCAAACTCCAGCCCGTCATAAAGGTTGTAGTTGAGGAACGCGCCTCTCACAAAGGACTGGAGGGTTCTCGAACCAGGCTCACCCCAAGACGGCGCAGCAAACTCACCCATCCACTGGGCGAATTCCTCTGTACTTTGCCCTACGGATTCCCCGTGAGCGATGATGGCCATCATCATGTAGGTCGTCAGGAACTGGGATCTGGCCCATTTCTCTTCGGCGGTCCTATTGTCCGTCAGGTCGGTTTGCGCTTGGACAGGAATTGCCACCGCGAAAAGGGCAACGAGAACGAGGCCTTGCGCCACGAGCTTCCGCATAACACCTCCTTGGTTGTAGTAGGACTCAGGTTTATTTAATCGGGATAAAGAAAAACTGCAACTTTCCTGTGCAGACGATTTGCGCGGTAGGTGGTGGATGGATTAGGGTGCTGGGAGTTACGTGGGAAAGCCGACAAATGGACGGGACATGAGAGACCAGCAGAAAGATCCAAAGAGGCCAAAGCTTCATTTCATGGGGTTGGGTATTGCCATCGGGGTAGCCCTCGGGGTCGCTCTCGACAACATCGCAATCGGCGTAGCAGTCGGTGTCGCGATCGGTGCAGCTCTGTCCATGCGGGGCCGGCGTTAGGACGATGCTCTGACACCGAAACCAGGTCCCTCGCCCCGATCGCGGGATCCGGAGATCCTGGATCCACAACTGGCTGGATTTTCGTGCGGAGAAAAAAAGAAGAGGACGGCCCCCTGGTGAGGGGGCCGTCCCAAACCGCCGTCATCCTCGACTGAACCCTGGGGTGTGGTGTTCAAACCCCAGGAGTGAAGATGTCGTGCGTGAGGGGCCAGCTGCCGTCGGGCTGCTTCTTCCTGATTTCGATGTATTTCCCCTGCTGCTCCACCGGCTCTGCTCCCGGTTCCGGGACCATGACCATGCGGAAGCGACCACGTACGTAGGCGATGTCCCCGGCGCCCTCCACCTCATCCACTACATTCTCGAACTCGGTCAAGGGGGGGAAAGAGGCCAAGAATCCCTCGATTTCCTGAAGTCCAACAACCGCGCTGTGGTCCGGCGGCATGACCATGGCATCCTCCGAATAGATGCCGGGGAGTACATCGAACCTCTTGTTCAACATCATGTCAGGGAAGCGGTCCGAGATATCCCGGATGGCACGGACGTCCTGATCTGAAAGGCCCATGGCTCTCTCCTCGCAAGGGGGTTGGACAGGTCATGCTGAAGTGTGTGCAACTTACCCGCTGTCTGAGGTGGGTCCAACATTTTCGAAACGAAAGGAAGAACGCCCTCCGGTCCGGGGACCGTTCTTTTTCATGGCGGTACTCCTCTCGATGCCGTAGGTTACGCACATTTCCACAACGTACTCGCAGGGAGGTGTCCTCATGAACCGCATTCTGGTCGCACTGTTCACGTCAGTGTTTCTCTTCCCGCTGACAACCCAGGGACAGGAGTGGACTGCTGAGCAGAGGGAACTCTGGGACTGGGAGGTGGCCTGTTGGGATGCGAAGGACATTGAATCCAATATGGCTTGCTTCCACGAGGACTTTGTCGGATGGGGTGCTGGGTCCTACGTGCCTACGAACAAGGAAGATCGGCGGATCACGCACGCACGGGGGTTCGAAACATCCGACCAGATCTACCTCTTCCTCAAACCTCTGGCCATCAAGATCCACGGAAACACAGCCGTCCTGATCTATATGGCGACCTACACTCAGAGGGATAAGGTCACGGGTGAGGAGAAGACCTACGTGGAGCAGTGGACAGACATCGCTTTGAGGGAGGATGGCCGGTGGGCGTGGATCGCCGACCACGGCACCGTCCTCGACGAGGAAGAGGGTTAGCCAGGCTCCGGCGTCAGGTGAAGAACGGGCGGCCCCTTCGGGGGCCGTGCTCTTTATTCACACCAACGGGCAGGAAGAAGAATCAACCCGAAAGCTCATCTCCAGCAACGAAGGAAGCTTGAGAACCTCAATGAGCCAGACTATCCCGAGATTCTTCCAGCAAGGCCTACACAAGAAACCCTGTCGGTACATCTCTGAGACGGACGACGTCCCGGATCTTCTCCATAACTTGCCATCCGTTCCTGCATTCGACTACACAAGAGGAACAACCTTCGCAGATCTGATGAGGAAGCTCCAGGGAGGCAAGCACGCTTTGAGCTAGCGCGGGCTGACGGTAACCGTAGGTGTACATGTAGGCCCGCATCAGGTCCGGAATTGGTAGTTCTGCATTACACAAGTTCAAACACTGGCCGCATCCCAGGCAGAACATGCTTGGGCCGGACGCTTCCCTTCTGAGATCGTCCAACTCCGCCTCGGTCAACCGGAGATCCTCCATTACCGAGAGGTCTGCGTTCATTTCCTCGAAGCCCCCGAAGCCAGGGACTGTTGCATGGACGTTGGAGTCCTGTAGCACCCATTTCAGGGAGGCGACAGGGTTCACCGGCCTTTGGCCTGCTTCCACATCTCCCCGAATCACCTTTATCGCCACCACGCCCAATCCCGCACCCGCCGCTCTGGCGATTGCCTCTCTGACCTCCGGCAGATCAGCCTGTCTTGGGTTGTAGGACGCCATCACGACCTCGAAGAACTCCGAATCCACCGCTGCGTGAATCGCCTCCGGCACGTTGCTGTGAGTGGTCATGCCCAGGAACCTTGCTTTTCCGGCTTCTTTGGCCTTCACCATGGCGTTCATCGCAGGCTCATGGAAAGCCGATTCCCTCCGAGAGATCATGTGATGGTAGACAATGTCCACATAGTCCAATTGGAGGTTCT
>JASFVN010000112.1:0-12769 GCA_050049805.1 Gemmatimonadota bacterium | reverse complement strand
AACAGGGTTTCGTTGATCTTGGCACCGGGCGGCTGAGCGTGGAGCAGCTCGATATGCTGCTCAGGCACCTGCCCATCGAGATCTCCTTCGTGGATGCAGACGGGTTCGTTCGCTACTACTCGGAGACCGAAGACAGGCTCTTTCCGAGGACCCCGGGCGCCATCGGGAGGCACGTGGAGAACTGCCACCCTCCCAAGAGCATCAATATGGTCAGGGAGATCCTTCAGAAGTTCGCTTCCGGGGAACGGAATGTGGCCGAGTTCTGGATCCAGATACAGGACAAGTTCATCCACATCCGCTACTTCGCCGTGCGAAACGAGGACAGCGTCTACCTGGGCTGCCTGGAAGTCACCCAGGACGTGACCGGGATTCGGGCCCTGGGGGGGCAGCGCCGCCTCCTGGAGTGGACGTGAGCGGCTCGGAAAACCAAAGAACTCAGGTAGCCTTGGCGTTGGCCCCTAGGGTGCCGTCTCCTTGATCATGACCAGAAGCATCTTGAACGGCGTCACCGCCGTTAGCGCATGGGGAATGTTTGCTGGAAGAAGGAGCCCCTCCCCTGCCGTCACTGGGTGGGGTGTTCCCCCTAAGGTGATCTCGGCGGTTCCCTCCAGGATCTCCACCAAGGCGTCGTGGGGCGTGGAATGCTCGCTCAATCCTTCCCCCTTATCGAAGGCAAAAAGCGTCACGGTCCCGGTGGGCTTCTTGAGGAGTGTCCGGCTAACCACCGACCCGTCCTGGACCTCGAGCAACGCTTCGATCCGGTCCGGGAGGGAAAGGGGATGACGTCCCTCTTCTCTGTTACTCATGGTTGGCTCCCAAGCTGAAGGCCAAGAATTGATAGCGGATCCACCTCGCCGTGACTGTGAGATCCGTCACAGCGCTTGGGGCACGAGCCGGGTATTTTTTTGCGTTCCACCCCCATTCACAGAGGAACAAATCCCTCGGCCCGCCTCGATCGGCGCGCCGGCATTTGACCGTTGGGGAACCAGATCAGCCCCCGGAACCAGTGAGGAGAATGCCAATGAAACCCATGGATACCCTGAAGAACGAACACGGACTGATTCGACAGTTTCTGGACAACCTTGAACTGGCCGGGAAGAAGATGGATGAGGGTGAAAAGCTACCCCGAGAGTTCTTCGACAAGGCTCTCAAATTCGCCCGTGAATTCGCCGACGACTACCACCATATCAAGGAAGAGCACCTCATGTTTGTCCGCTTGGCCCAGAAGGCCGCGGGGACCATGGACGGACGAATCGAGTCACTACGGCACCAACACGAAACCGGTAGGGACCATATCGCGGCCATCGGCGCAGCCCTCGACGGATACGAAGCTGGCAACCCATTGAAAACGGATCAGATCAAGGAGTCGCTGGCTGCGTACGTCCCCATGCTCCGGGACCACATCCACACGGAGGACCACCTCTTCTTTCCGTTGGCTGAAAAGGCCCTGTCAGCTGAGGAGATGACGCAACTGGAAGCCGAGTTCGCCCGAGCCCGCCAGAAAGCCGGGGATGAGCCATTCGAAACCTACCACAAACTTGTCATCGACATGGGGTCGATGCTGGTGCATATGTGAGGGTTGTTTCTCAGGAGCGTCCAGCGGGAAACAGCTGACCTTTCATCCATGGCAACAGCCAGCCGAAAAGCCAACGGAGGGGCACCATCTCGCCCGCCACGGGAAGGACATCGGCGATCTTATCCAACAACCTCGACGCAGGCCCTGTCGTGGTCGTGGGGTGGTCCCTGGCCGTACGGGAGATCCTCACATACGAGGACACGCACGGAACGGATCTTTTTCAGGGCATCGTTCTCGTGGACATGACCCTGGGCGTGGACGAGCCGTTGGGCGAACCACATACCTCGGAGCCGGGGTAGAGGAGCTGGATGGTCGGCTTGCAGCTCGACCGCCAGGAGCTCACTCGAGCCTGGGTTCGCGGAATGTATGAGACCGAAAAACCGGAGGAGTATCTGGAAGCCAGGACGGAAGCCGTGTTGGCCATTCCGACGAACTCCGCGATCACCCTCCTGGCCAATCTGATGCTGATGGAAGAAAGAGATCAGCGTCCCGTCGTGGATGATCTCGATCGGCCTGTGCTCCTTGTGACCTGCTCCCAGCGGTGGACCATAGCCCTGGCCGAAGAGCCCTGCCAGCGGTGGCCCCACATCCGTGGCGAAACCCTGGAGAGGACTGTCACGCCCTCTTCGCGGACCAGCCAGAACGCTTCAACCAAGTGCTGGAACAGTTCTTGGCAACCCTGCCAATGAGACGAGCTGCGGCCGGAAGAGAGGGGACGACCGTCCTGCAGGAAAGCCGGATTCCCCTGCCCAAAACATCTCAAAGAGCCAAAGGGGGAGATTTTGAGGAAGGGTCGAGGACTGGTTGGCCGCCTCATGGCGGAGTTCGCCATCATCGTCTTGGGAGTCCTTGTCGCCCTGGGAGTGGATGATTGGCGGGCACGACAGGCCGACCTCTCTCGGGAGGCCTACTTGCTCGAGAGTTTCAGAGAAGATCTCGACGCAGACCTGGCGGATTTCCAGGCTGCCAGGGCGAACGCCCAGAGGCGGGCGTCGGCTTCGTTCTATATCCTCTCCGAACTCCATGCCAGAATGCCTCGGACCACCGGCGTTCCAGGGATCGGCGGTGGCCCGGGAGCCCCTTTCGCTCCCGACAGCCTTGCCCCAATCCCCAGATCCCTTACGGAAGCCCTTCAGAGTGTCGCCTCAGTGGCGAATTTCGACTTCACCACCGGAACTCTGGAGGAAGTCCTCTCCACCGGCGCGTTTGAGGTCATTCGTGCGGATTCCTTACGCAGAGGTATCAGCAGGTACTACGCCCTGGCCTCGGACCGCCTCGAAGCCGACACACGGATTCGGGAAGCGCTCTTCCGGTACCAAGAGGCACTGTTGGAAGTCGGAGTGGCCCCAGGCGACGACGGCGAAGTCCTCCGCAGAGTGCCTTCGTCCGAGCTGGACAAGCTCACCGCCGCCATCCGATTGGCATGGGGATTCGCAGCTGTCCAGTCCATGCTTGCGGAGGAGCTAAGTAACGCGGCCGGGGATCTTCTCGGTCTGGTCGAGAGAATCTCACCCTCATGAGACTCGTTCCCGCCCCATTTGCAAGGAATGGATGAAACCGTGAGAGTCGATATCGGAGCACTCGTTTTCGCCTGGGTCCGTGACCGCTTTCGGGTACCGACCGTTGTGGCTGTGGTCGTACTCGCGCTGCTGTGTGCGACATCTATCTCCCTTCGTGCTCAGGAGCGTGCCGGAGTGACCGCAGAGTTGAGGGCGCTGTACCAGGCCGACCAAGCCGACCGACAGTTCACGACTCCTCCCACTGAGGAAGACTGGGAGATCGTCTCTTCCCGCGACGAGGAACGACTCCGGCGAGTCTACGAGCTCCTGAGGGGAGACAACCTTTCTGCGGCTGAAGACTTCTACCATGCCGCAATGATCCTTCAACACGGCGAGACTTCTGAAGACGTCCTGCTCGCCCATATCCTGTCTACAGCTGCTGGCTTTCTGGGGGACGCACGAGGTCGTTGGCTCAGTGCCGCAGCCCTGGACCGCTATCTACTCCGTACCAGGATGCCGCAGAGGTTGGGCACTCAGTATTTCCCCGCCAGCACTGAGGATCCATTCCAGCCCGACACCGCTCGGCCCATGGGCCAGGGGCCGTATGTCCGTTGGCTGCCGGACTCGGTGCGAGAGATCTTCGACGTCCCGCCCCTGGAGGAGCAAGCCGAGGCAGTCCGAGAAATGAACCGCGGATCAGGAGGATGACTAGGCGTCCGAACTGATCAGCCGGATCGTGAGCGGCCTTCGATAGGCAGAGAACTAGGACAGCTCGAATGGAAGAGCCGTTCGACCTGGCCAGAGACCTCCTCAACCGTTAGGGTGGGGCCTCACCGAATCTTTTGATATGAAGAGACTCCTACCTCTTTTCGCTTTCGCCAGCCTCGGGCTGGTTCTCGGCCTGGGCGCCTTCACGGCCTCCCACGCCAAGGGACTCTCGTATCTGAAGGACGATCCAGCCGCCTGCGTGAACTGCCACGTCATGGAGGACCAGTACGACTCCTGGCGACACTCCTCCCATCGGGAATGGGCCACGTGTAACGAGTGTCATATGCCCCACGATCTGGTGGGGAAATACTACCGGAAAGCCCTGAACGGCTGGAACCACTCGGTGAAATTCACCACGGGCGACTTCCCCGACCCCATCATGATTCGCAACCGGAACAAAGAGGTGGCCCTGGAGAACTGCATCGGCTGTCATCAACAGATGGTGAACGACATGCTCTTGAGAAACGATCTCCACCAGGACGACGTCCGGTGCACCGAGTGCCACGGCAACGTGGGCCATCTGGGTGTGGGCTAGAGAAAGGGAGAACGAGATGAGGATGAACCGGTCCGGGAGGACGGGTCTCTGGGCCCTGGTCACGGTGGTGTTTCTGGCGGTAGGGGTCGGCATCGGAGTGCTCCTTACCAACATCCAGAAGCGGCAGGACGAAGGGATGATGTCTCCTAGCCTGGTGGTTGAGATTCCGGACGGGGAGCTGGATCCGGTGGTCTGGGGCCAGAACTTCCCCCGGGAATACGGGCGTTTCCAGATGATGGAGCAGGACTACGGCCGTACCCTCTTTGGCGGGAGCACTCCCTATAGCAAGATCGATGAGAAGCCATTCCTGAAGAAAGCCTGGGCCGGATACGCGTTCGCCATCGACTACAACGAGGAGAGGGGCCACTACTACGCCCTCATCGACCAGAAGGAGACCAAGCGAACGACGGAGCGGAGCCAACCCGGGGCCTGTGCGAACTGCCACGCCGCAGAAGCTCCTGAGCTGATCCAGGAGCTGGGCTGGGAGACCTTCAACTCCATGCCCTACGACTCCCTTCGGGACAGGCTCCACACCGGCGGGACCTGCGCCGATTGCCACGATCCCCAGACCCTGGATTTGAGGATCACCCGCCCGGCCTTCACCAACGCCATGGAGCGGCGGGGGATCGACCTCGCCACGGCCACCCGCCAGGAGATGCGGACCTACGTCTGCGCCCAGTGCCACGTGGAGTACTACTTCGCCGGGCCGGACAAGCTATTGACGTTTCCGTGGGAGAAAGGGACCACTATCGACTCCATCGAGGCCTACTACGACGCTTACGATTTCAACGATTGGACCCACGCCGAAACCGGCGGGGGCATGCTGAAGATGCAGCATCCCGAGTTCGAGATGTTTACCTCCTCCGTGCACTTCTCCAGCGGAGTGGCCTGCGCCGATTGTCATCTGCCCTACACCCGGGAAGGTGGCGTGAAGATCAGCGACCACTGGATCCGAAGCCCCATCACCAACATCAACAACGCCTGTCAGACCTGCCACAAGATTCCCGAGGCCGAGCTGGTAGACCGGGTGGAGACGATTCAGAGGCGGACGAAGGAGATGATCACCCTCGTGGAAGCAGCCCTGAGCGATGCCACCGACGCCATCGTGGCTGTTCGGCAGGCCGGAGCCTCAGATCAGGCTCTGGAGGAGGCCCGCCGGCTCCATCGGAGCGCCCAGATGCGATGGGACTTCGTGGATGCCGAGAACTCCATGGGCTTCCATTCGCCCCAGGAGGCGGCCCGCATCCTGACCCACGCTGTGGACCTGGCCAGACAGGCCCAGATGGCGGCCCTCGCCCTTCAAGCCGACAGGTAGCCAGGCCGAAAGGTGAGCCGATTCCCTGGTCCTGGGCGTAAGCGGAGTCCAGGCAGCAAAGACCGGGCAGCGGAGATGACATGTAAGCGGGAACCGGGGGGCTGACCTACCCCGCCGCTTCGTAGGCCTCCTTGAGCCACTCGATCACCTGCTCGTCTGCTTCTCCCGGTTCGGCGATCCGAACCCGGTGACTCACCATGGCGTTGAAGCTGCCTGATTCCTCGAGGCGGGGCGTAGGATCCCGTCCCTTCAAATTGATCCCCACGTCCACCCGGGTTTTGGTGGACGGCTGGATCAGACCGAACTGCTTATTCCTCCTCAGGCTCACGTAGGTCTTCTTGGGCGCAAGCTCGACATCGGGGCCGAACCCCTTTACCGCAGCGGAGAGCTTTTCATAGATCGGGCGCAGATGCTCCTTTGCCCCGGAGTATTGAGCCTCGATGAGGCCTCCGGCCGCCGGCGCCCCTCCCGCCGAGGCTTCTCTGGCCATCTGGCTGATGAGATTGGCATAACCATGGGTCACACCGTGGGTGCCCTTGAGAAAGGACATGATGTCCTTATGAGCCGTGAGACCCTCTTTGGCCAGGAGTTCCTTCCAGTCAGCCAGCGTCTTCCCTGTCTTCTCAGGAAGGTTCTCCAGCATCGACTTCAACATCTCTTCGGGGGACTTTGCCATTTCTCTCCTCAAGGCTTCTGGGTTCAAAAGGGGGTTCGTCGTTTTTTTTCTATCCCGCCACCACCCCCCAGCTCCTATCGGCCCGCCGCACAAGCTCTGTAAACCGGGGATCGTCCCTCAGAGGTCCTAACTCCGCGGGAAAGAAGTATCGGAGGCTCTCCGTGGAGTGCTGCCCCCACTCCTTCACCTGAAGGAGTGCCTCGAAGGCCGCCTCCCGATCCCCCAATCCGGCCAGGGCCAGGCCGAAGGAGAAGGGATCCTTTTCGGCGTCGATCTGCCCAAGGTGCTCCCGGGCTCGGTCGCTATCCCCGGCGCCGGATGCCGCCACAGACATGACCCCGTGGAGCTGAGACTGGGTGGGAGAGGTGGAGTTCTGGGAGAGCTTCTTTCCGGCCCGCTCCAGTGCAACCAAGGCTTCTTCGAAACGGCCCAGATGGTGCAAGACGATCCCTTCGTTGGTCCGCGACAGAGGCTGTTCCGGTTGCATCTCCCGACCCCGGACCGCTTCTTTCAGCGCAAGATCGTAGGTGCCATTGGCCAGATGAGCCTCCGAGAGAAACACTCGAATGGCCGGCGACAGAGGATCTAATTCCAGGGCCCGGAGGGCGTACCTGCGAGCCGGCTCCGGGTCGCCGACGATAAGATAGACCCAGGACATCCAGACCTGGGCGTAGGCGTAGCTGGGCCTCAACTCCACGGCCCGTTGGAACTCCCGGAGTGCCTCCGGGGCATCTTTCACCCTCCGGGAGCAGAGGACGATGGCCCGGGAGGCGTGAGCTTCCGCCAAATCAGGATCCAACTCCAACGCCCTGCGGACCGCCTCCTCCGACGTTGGCGTGCCCTCCACGGGCGGATAGTTGTACCAGTGCAAAGCCGACACGGCATCGGCGAGGCCCGCCCAGGCCTGGGCGTAGCTCGGATCCCTCCTGACCGCCTCGCTGAAGTATCTGGCGGCTGCAGTCATGCCCTCCTGGTCCCACGTGTCCAGACTGCTTCGCCCTGAGGCGTAGAGACGGTAGGCCTCCAGATCTTCCGTGGGCCGGAGGGGAACCCTCCCCTGTTCTTCAGAGGTCAGTTGGGCCTGGAGGGCATCCATGATCTGGGCAGCCAACTCGCTTTGCAGTTCGAAGATGTTCTCGGTGGTCAGCTCCCGATCGTATCGCTCGGCCCATCGGTGAACATCGGTACCGGCGTCGATGACCTGGACGTTGAGGCGGACCCGATTCCCCGCCGTCTGCACGCCGCCCTCCACCACGGTGCCGACCCCCAACTCCCGGGCGATCTCCCGGATGGGCCGCCCAGACCCCCGGTAGCCCAGCACCGAGGTTCGGGAGATCACCGTCAGCGCGGAAGCCCGGGAGAGTTCCGTCAGGAGATCGTCGTGGAGGCCGACCACGAAGGGCTCAGCTTCATCGGAGCCGCTCAGGTTCTCGAAGGGAAGAACGGCAACCGTTGTGGCATCCCCGGGAAGCGAGGGGGGCTCCGATTTCTCTGAAGATTCGGAGGCCGTTGTTGGATCTGGCCCTTTCTCCTCCACCCTCTCCGTCCGCACCACACCATCGGACGTCAGATCGAAGGTCCAAGCCAGAACCACCACGATGGGCAGGCCGACGATGGCCAGAGCCAGGAGGAAGGGACTGCTCCACTCGGGAAGACTGGTGTCCGGGACCAGGATATCCACCAACTCCATCCCGGCGGCGGCCAGGACCACGTAGGCAGCGGTGACCTGGTATACCTTCCGCCGCTTCAGCTCCCGGAAGAAGAACCCTAACCGAGAGCGGAATCGAGCCATGTCAGACCCCTTGGGATAATGATGAAGCCCTCTCTCAGTCCACAGGGCGGATGTTGTGGTTTCTCCGGAACAGGTTGTCCGGATCCCATTCCTTCTTCACCGCCGCAAGGCGAGGATAGTTCTGCTGATAAGCGGCGCGGATGCGATCTTCTTCATCTTCAGCCAGCATGTTCACATAAACCCCGCCCTCGGCAAAGGGCTCCAGCATTTCATAAAGGCCCCGGGCCCAGGCCATGATGGCCTCGTCTTCCCCCGGGTCGCTCCATCCCGGGAAGATGTGGAGGGCATCCACAAGACCGCGATGAGCAAAGGCCGTGGCGTCCAGCGGGACCCTGCCTGGCATCCCCCCCTGGGCCCCCAGGTATACCGCCGTGAAGGGTCCAGGAAAGGGATCCAGGTTCTCGACCAGGGTGTCGATGAACTCGTCGGGCAGCTCGGCGAGTTGGAGGTATCGGGAATACCAGCGGTTCCCTTTCCCCATACCCGCGTCGAAAGCCTGCTGGTGATCGAGATAGGAGACGGGAGCCACCGTGTCCATGAACGCCCCACCCCGATCCCGGAACGGTCGGAGGTGAGCCTCCCCCTCCTCAACCGGACCGGCGTAGGCCACAACGAAGTCCAGTACCACCTTTCCATGGATTTCAGCGGGGAAAATGGGAAGGGGCGGAATCCTGATGAAAAAGACGAACACGCCCAGCTCGTCCGGGGCCTCCTTCATGTGATCCCGATACCAGCGCAGCAACTCCCCCGCCCGCTCCACGGGGTAAAGAACCTGGCCGGCCAGAAGATCGGGGCCGAATGCATGGAGTCGGAACTGGAAGCGCGTCACGATACCGAAGTTCCCGCCCCCTCCCCGAAGCGCCCAGAAGAGATCCGGGTTCTCGTCACCGCTGGCTCGCACCAACTCCCCTTCTGCCGAAACCATCTCCACAGCCCGGACGTTGTCCACCGCCATCCCGAATTTCCGGGTAAGCCAGCCGCCGCCGCCTCCGAGGGAAAAACCCGCAACCCCCACGGAGGACACTGTGCCCCCCGGCGTCACCAAGCCATACGCTTGGGTGGCGGCGTCCACCTGCGCCCAGGTGGCACCTGCCCCCACCGTCGCCGTCCGGGCCTCCGGATCCACCGCCACGTCGTTCATCAATCCCAGGTCGATGAGGACCCCTCCCTCCCCCACGGTATTTCCAGCGTAGTCGTGGCCTCCGCCCTTCACAGAGATGGGCAGTTGTTTTTCCCGAGCGAAGTCGACGGCCACCGCGACGTCGTCAGCGTTCCGGCATCGGACGATGAGGTCTGGCCTTCGGTCGAAACGGGCATTCCACACGGCCCGAGCTTCATCGAACCCGTCGTCTCCGGGCCGGAGAACCACTCCGTCCAGGTTGGCGAGAAGAGCGTCGAGGGGAGCCTGGGATAGGGGGCTTCGATCCTGCATGAATCTCCTTGTGGTGGAGAGGAAGAGAAAGAACCTTTTCGCTACAACGACTTTTAAACATAAAGGGTTTTCCGCAAGGAATGCACCGGCCGCGCGTTGCCTGGTGGGGCCAGGGGGGGGTTGGAGTCGGGATCCAGCGACGGCAGCCCGAAATGAAATTCTTGCTGAAGGATCGTTTTTCCGAAGCAGGAGACCCGGGGAGACCCCACCTGAGGGGCCCGGAACCTCCCTTGCGTTATCGTCAGAACGATTTCTGGGACACGGACCGGCGGCGTCCGCGAGTCAGGGGGCGATCCCCCAGTTCTCCCCGCCTATCAATTCCTGAAGAGCAGGGGTATGGAGAGCCCCACTTGAAAACGACCCCTTGTCGAGGGGAGCACGGAGGGCCCGGGGATTGGTAGTGGGGCTTCAAGCCACTCTTCCGAGTCCCGTAGAGCATTGATTCCCGCCCCCACCAGAAATCCGGTGCCGCCCAAGCCGACAACCGCCAGAAAAGCCTGGCCGGCGGGCGTTTCTTCCTCCGGATCGGCGCCAGCCAGCAGAGCCACGCCCGCGGCCAAGCCGAGAAGGGCTCCGTATTTCATCCCTCTTACCGCATCTCTGTGCCAAACCCGGTCTCCCAACGATATCTCGAGCCGCGTAAGTGCTTCGAAGGGGCACTGGACCTGGTCCTCCCCCACGCTAGCTGTAAGGATGTCGTTTTCAAGGGAGACGAAAGCCGCCGGCTGCTTTTGGAGTTGGCAGTCCGGCGCCGTCAACCTCACCCGGTCACCCGGAAAGAGCTGGATTGGCCCTTGGGCTGCGGCCAGAGCCGGCAACAGCAGGATCAGCGTGATCAGCGCCAGAAGGTGTCGCATCCTCTTCTCCTAATGGCAAGGGGAGATTCCGTAAGATGAAGCTAGGATTCCTTTCTAAGATCCGCTACGGGCAACCCATAGCGAAGGATTGGGTGAAACCTCGGTACTCGTAAGATCGTCATTACTAATGGACTAGTAGTTAAGGCCGCTAGACTTCCGACAACCACACTTTGGAAAACGACGAGAGTCATGAGAAGACTACCGAAGTGCCTCCTGCTCCTCCTCTCGCTGGTTTTATCTCTGACTCCCACGAATCTTCACTCCCAGGAGGAAATTCCCATCGACGTCCTGGGCCCTCGAGTGGTCGTGCCCATGCGCGTCAATGGCTCTCCGCCCCTCGATCTCGTCCTGGACACCGGCATGGGTATGAGGGGTGTCTACCTCTTCCGAAAGGAGTACTCGGAGTGGGTGGATCACACTCCCAACATCATGGTCCAGATCCCTGGCGCTGGTGGAGGTGAGTCCTCCACTGCCCGGATAGCGGACGCTCAAACCTTGACCGCCGGCTCCGTCGTCCTGGATTCCCAGACCGTTTTTGTAGGTCAGAGCGATCGAACCCAGGAGTGGTCTTTCGATGGAATCATCGGCAAAAGCCTCCTGGTGGACTACACCGTGGAAATCGACTATGACTTCTCGGTCATGCGGCTCCACCATCGCTCCTGGCGCCCAGGCGGACCGGAATGGACCAGAGTCCCAGTGGGGATTCAGCGGGGCCTGCCCTGGTTCGAGGCCGAGGTGGAAACAGCTGACGGGGTAACCCATCCGACCCGGGTCTATCTCGATCTGGCCTCCGCCAGCACCCTGGAGCTGTTTGTAGGAAGTGGGCGTCCGTTCACTCCCCCCTCAGGGGCGGAGGAGGCGGGGTGGGTCGAGGAGGCAGGAGATCTCAGGCCGGAGGCGGAGACTGAAAAGAAGGACATCCCGCCCACCCGGTGGCAGGATATCGCCGATCGAGAAGGAGTCGTGAGAAAGGCTGTGACGCGTCAGAGCTCGGGAAACGAAACCCTGGACCGGGTAGCCCTACACCTGGCCACCAAACTTCGGTTCTATCCAGCCTTGGACGGAGCCACCCCGGTTCCAGCTTGGTTCGCTGTGCCGTTCCAGTTTCCATCCGGGGATCCCAGATTTCAGGGTTGAGGTCCGGACCTGCCCGAAACGGTACCCGCCGAGGCCAGGGTCAAGTTATGGCGTTCAAGGAGTAGCGACAGCGTAATGTGGAGCTTGCCCGGGTTTTCTCCGGAATTGGATTGGATCCAGGTTGAATTGTCTGCCCGTTGCGCGGGAGACTGTCTCTACTGCCCGGTGAGCCGATTCAGAGGAAGAAGGAGGGAGGGTCTCATGACGGAGGAGACCTTCCATCACCTGGAGCCTTCGTTCTCCGTGGCCGAACTCATATTCCTCCAGGGGTGGGGAGAACCTCTTCTCCACCCCCGGCTCTGGCAATATGTGGAACGGGTGCGAAAGGCGGGACCCCGGGTGGGGCTCACCACCAACGGCGTGCTTCTGAACGCCGAGAACCGTGAGGCCCTGATTGAAAGCGGTTTGGATATTCTCGGTGTGAGCCTGGCCGGGGCCGCGGCCACGACTCACGATCATTTCCGAGGGGGAAACCCACTGGACACCATCCACGGCAACCTACGGGCACTCCGAGAGGAAAAGGACCGTCGAGGAGCGGAGGAACCTCGGGTTCACATCGCCTTTCAACTCCTGGCCTCCAACCTGGGGGAGCTTCCCGGAGTCATTGCCCTGGCCCGGGCTTGGGGGGCCGTGCAGATCGTAGTCAGCCATCTGGATCTGGTTCTGTCTCCCGCCATGGAATCAGAGTTCCTCCCTTCCCGTCCGGAGCTACAGGACGAACTCGAGGACCGCCTGCTCGATCTCCAGGATCGGGCCAGGGGAGCGGGCATCGGGTTTCACGCCTACCGTCACGCCCCCGCCGAACCTCATCTAACCTGCACCGAGAACGTGATGAACAGCTGCTTTGTCACCGCCGACGGCGACGTCTCACCCTGCGTCATGGCCAACGTGGGAGTGGAGGAAGATGCCGGTGCGGTCCATCGTTTCAGAGGAAAAGAGGTATCCCTTTCGTCCCTCGTTTTCGGAAACGTGAACGACGAACCCCTGGAGAAGATCTTGAAGTCCAAGAAGGCAAGGGACTTCCGTCGAGCGTTCCGAGACAGAACCTGGACGGGGCAACGAGGACCAGAAGATCTTCCCCTGCCGTGCCGAAGCTGCAACAAGCTTTTCGAGGCCTGACTCACCTTCCGGGGGGCAGACCAGAAGACTGCAACTAGTAGGTGAATACCACCGTCCGAGGCC
>JASFVN010000390.1:0-4090 GCA_050049805.1 Gemmatimonadota bacterium | reverse complement strand
GACTCGCCCATCATCGGAGCGGGCCTCTATGTGGACAACGACGTCGGCGCCGCTGGAGCCACGGGCCACGGGGAGGAGTGCGTGAAGCTCTCCGCCAGCCGGATGGTTGTGGAGAAGATGCGGGAGGGGCTGAGTCCCGCCGATGCCTGCCGGTCGCTGCTGGAAGTGATGTCCGCACGCCATGGGGGGCATCCCCTCTTCGGGATGAAGCTGGTGGCCCTCAACAAGAACGGAGAATACGGCTGCTGCGCCCTCCGAGGCCGCCACGACGACGAAGGGAAGGTCGTGGGTCTCGGATTCTGTGTTCAGGACGCTTCGGGCCACCGCATGGAGCCGGGTGGAGCTCTGCTTCCTCCCATGACCCAGGAGGAGTTGGACTCGATACCCTGGCGCTAGGAGGCCCCAGCGTCAGCAACTCGCCCGGCGTCAGCCGCTCGCCTGGGGTCAGTACCCCATCCCACTCCCGATGGGATACTCATCACTCACCCGAACGGGCAGCCTCCCGGCCGGCTCCAACTCGCCGGTGAGAGCCCGGACGAACGAGTCGAAATAGACCGGCTGGTTTCCATACCAGCCCCGCTCCCCGTACCCAACCAGAAAGGCGGCAACCTCCGGAATCTCCCTGATCAGGTGGGGATTCCCGTAGGCCATGGCCACCACGCGCCCCGGCTTGGCTACTATGACCTGCCGCATGAAAGCCAGGTCCGCATCCCGTATCGGCGTCGTGTCGCCGTGCCGGGTGCGTTGGACGAAGAGTGAGAATATCACCAGTTCGGCCCCCTCCGCTGCCGCCATGGCCGCATCGTACACGGAAGGTCCCGTCCCGGGACGAAGGGTGAAGCTACGCGTCCCGGGGAAGGCAGCTGCCAGGGTGGCAGCCAGCTCCGCCGGCGAAGGATCGGTCTGGCCCTTCTGGACGCTGATGTTCACGATCCTCCCCAACTGTGCAGGGGCAACCGGAAGAACACCGTCGTTCTTCAAAAGGGTCAAGGACCGGTCCGCCACTTCCTGAACCAGAGCCTGCTGGGAGGGGGTCCCCACGGCTTCCCCGACCCCCTCTTCGGCCACGAACCGGTGGCGGTGAAGCCCGAGCCGAGCCTTCAGCGTCAGCAGCCGACGGGCCGCGTCTTCAACCCTCTCCTCCGAGATCCTCCCCACCCTCACCGCCCCGGCCAGCGCTTCGATAGTGGCCACCGGGTCTGCCGGTTTCAGAATCATGTCGTGGCCGGCCTCGAAAGCCCGCACCGCGACTTCTTCGGCCCCGAAGCGCTCCACCACGTGCTCGTACCAGAGATCGTCGGATGTGAGGATACCCTGAAAACCCAACCGGTCCCTGAGCCACCCCGAGACCAGCTTCCCTTCCACACTCCCTGGAAGCTCTGATCCGTCCGTCACCGAGGGCACCGCAATGTGCTCGCTCATGACGAAGTCTACGCCAGCGTCGATGGCCTCCTTGAAACCCCGGAAATCTTGGGCTTCGACCTCTTCGGCCGGCTTGTCGATCCAGGTCCAGGGTTCATTTCCCGGCATCAGGTCGATGTCGCCACGCCCCGGGAAATGCTTGGCGGTAGTGAGCATTCCCCCCTCGTGAAAGCCCTGGACGTAGGCGCTGATCAGTTCCCCCATGAGGTCCAGGTCGCCACCGAAGGATCGCACACTCTGAGCCGGATTGGCAGGGCTCGATTCCACGTCGACGACCGGCGTGTAAGTCAGGTGGATGCCCATGGCCCGCCCTTGAACAGCGGCGGCGAAAGCAGCCCGGTACATGAGGTCGGTGGAGCCTGCGGCACCGAATGCCATGTTCGCCGGGTACTCAGTGGCCCCGGCGACCTGCTGCCCCGGCCCGCCCTCAAAGTCCGCCGAGATGATCAGAGGCACTTTCGCCTCGGCCTGAAGGCGGTTGGTCAGGCTGGCCACGTCCCGGGGCGTGCCCCCGTAGAGGACGAACATCCCGATCCCCTGATCCCTGGCCAGGGCGACCCACCGCTGAAGATCGGCGTCGTCGTCCGGCCTGTACTCACCGTAGATGTCAGTGCATAAGAGCTGCGCCACCTTCTCTTCCAGGGTCAGGCCGGCCAGGGTCTCTTCCGCCCATGCCTCCATTTCCGGCGTGGCCTCGGGGGCAAGGAAGGGCGGAGGGGCATCGGCAAGCTGACGCGACATGTCTGGAGCCGGCCCACACGCCTGGGGAAGCAGGGGAAGCGCGACCACGAGAAAGGCCGACGTCACCCAAAATGGGTTGATGCGTCCGGCAAGCCGTGGTTTCATGGCAGACGATCTCCCGTCCGAGGGGTGGACCCACGGCTTTCTTCAACCAGCGCCAGGATGACCTCGATCTCTTCCCTGACCGTTTCTAGCTGGTCAATACCATGTTTCAAGATATGCAGTCTAGTCGAGAGCAAGCCCAATGTCCCCAGGTCCGCCGGAAGAGACATGGTCCCGTTCCATTTCGCCGGAAGCGCCACCTCCAAATCAATATCACCACAGGACCGGCCCCAGAGCATGTTGTTGCAGGCCTCTTCTGTGATTTCGATAGACAGGAACCGGGCCCGGCTGAGGTCTGTCCCATCTCTGAGTGCCGGGTCTATATGCTCGAGGATCAGATGAACGGACCTCGATTCCTCTTCGGAGGCTTCCGCGAGCAGCCCGGGCCAGCCCGACAGGGTCCGACGAAGGCTTTCGCTTTGGAGAATTCCCAACCCGCCCGAGGCCAGGAGGCCGTCTAGGATCCCGGTACGGGGGTCGAAGGTGGGACCGATCAGAATCCGTGACAGATCGATGGTGAGAATTTCAACCCGTGAATCCCCGCGGTCGTGAGCCTCTTGGACGGCGGCGAGGGTTTTCTCCAGAGACGACAGGATGACCTGGTGCATCATGAGATACCGGTCCAGTTGGATCCCCGCCGCTTGGAATTCGCTGGAGAGGTTTTCCAGGACCTGGGCCTCCTCCTGGCGCTGGCCCCGGGACTCCCACCAAGCATCCAGGGCGAAAGCGAGAAGGATGCTAACCACAATCACCACCCCCTCCACGGCGAGATCGACCGTCCTCTTTCGATTCCGCATACAGCCTCCGTTTCCAATGGGGACGGAGACATGGTAAGGGTGCTCCGGTTCGATCAACAGGGCCTGGTCTACCCTGCAGGAGGGCCCGGCCACCCCTGAAATACAGAGGAAAACTCGGAATGCGCTTACCCAAGCGAAGCCATAGGTTGAAGCCACAAGCCTGACCAACCGCCCAATCCACGTCCCGGAGGGCAATCATGTTGCAGAGAGCCATCCTCATCGCCGCCGCTCTGCTTTTTCCCATCATGCTCGCCTGCCAACCCCCAGACTCCCACCAGGGCAACGGAAGCATGTCCGCCCTGACCCAGATTCAACCCGGTCGATCCAGAGCCATCACCTCATCCGATCCCGACCTGGCCAGCAACTACGACCGCCGAACCTACATCGAGCCCGGCGAGACCATGGTCCTGGCCGATATCCAGGGGCCGGCTGTGGTGAACCATATCTGGCTCACTTTCTCCGAAGCCCGGCCCAACTGGCTGGAGGCCGAGGGAGCCGCCGCTCCGGATGAGATCGTCCTCCGCATGTACTGGGACGACCACTCAGAACCGGCCGTGGAGACGCCCCTCGGGGATTTCTTCGCAGCAGGATTCGGGCTCAGGCAAGAAGTGCGCTCCCTCCCGGTCCAGGTAGAGGGCGGTGACGGGTACAACGCATTCTGGCAGATGCCCTTCTTCCAGCGGGGTCTCATCACCGTCACAAACGAGGGGTCAAAGAACGTCCGAAGCTTCTACTACCACGTAGACTACACCGAGGTGGACGAGCTTCCGGAAGGCACCGCCTATTTCCACGCCCAGTATCGCCGGGAGTTCCCGGAAACCCTGGGTCGGGACTACCTGATCCTGGATGCAGAAGGCCAGGGCCACTACGTGGGTACGGTGATGTCGGTCCAGTCCCGCTCCCCCTACTGGTTCGGCGAGGGAGACGTGCGGGTCTACGTGGACGGCGATACCAGCCCCTCCATCCAGGGCACCGGCACGGAAGACTACTTCCTCTCGGCCTGGGGCCTGGCCGAGCACCAGTATCCC
>JASFVN010000111.1:0-12844 GCA_050049805.1 Gemmatimonadota bacterium | reverse complement strand
CGGGCAGTAGCGCTGAGGAGGGTTTCGGTCGAGATTTGCTGAGTCGCCGCGTCTTTCCGTTCCGGCAGCCAAAGAAGAACGTGAAAGCCGGAACCGCCGGAGGTGCGCCCCGAACACCCCCCGCCCGTTCTGCCACAGCCAAGAACCTCCTCCCCATACCGTTCTTGGCCCCTCCCGTCCGCCCCGCCCACATTCTTCCAGGAGTTCCTGGACGACGTAGGGTGCTTAAATTGCCTATCCCTACCGGTGTCCACGGTACTTCTTCGAAGTCGTATTCATCCGTGAAGCCTGGCCAGGATAGACTCAGGTTGGCAGTGCCCCGAGGCCCCGTCTCGGGGCCGTTCCAACTTTTCCGGAGGTGGAATAATCCAAGGGAAAGAGAGGAGGGATCCTCTCTCTCTTTTTCCTGGACTATGGACCACAGGTCTATAGTCGACCGGTCCTTTAAACAGAGCGGGCACATGACGACGCCGAGCCAACCCCGGGATCCCCTGAGCTTCCTCCCCCTGAAGCCGGACCTCTTCCACATCCTCCTGGCCTTGAGTGAAGAGGAGCTTCACGGCTACGGCATCATGAAGGCCGTGGAGGAGGCCACCGGCGGGGTCGTCTGCCTCGAGCCGAGCCCCCTCTACCGGCGTCTGAAACGGCTGTTGGATTGGGGAATCGTTTCGGAGAGCACCGGTGCCCCCGGGAGGCTGGGGGGGGACCCGAGACGGAGGTACTACGGCCTCACCCGCCTGGGACGGCAGGTCCTCTCCGCCGAGGCCCAGCGACTGGTGGCCCTGGCCGAGGATGCCCGGATTCGGAAGCTGGCAGCCTCCGCCGGGAGGCTCGCATGAGCACGGAACAGCGGGAACTTTGGCTCCGAGGGCTGACGAGGGTTCTCCTCCGCCTCTACCCCAGCCGGTTCAGGGACCGCTTTGGCCCGGAGTTGGAAGACACCTACGCCCAACGGATGGAGGGCCGACGGAGGGAGGGCAGCCTCTTCCCCTTCCTGAGAACGTGTGGCCTTCTGATCTGGCACTCGGTACGAGATGGGACGCTGGAGCGGATGGGCTCCCGGGTCGGAAAGGCCCGGGCAGGTACTCCGCGAGGAATGCTGGAAGAGGTGGGCTACGACGTTCGATATGCCCTCCGGGGCATGAGGAAGCGCCCGGCTTTCTATGCCCTTGTGCTCCTGGTTTTCGCTCTCGGCATCGGGGCCAACACCGTCATGTTCAGCGTGGTCAACGGAGTTCTTCTCAAGCCTCTTCCCTTCCCGAATTCCCATGAGCTGGTGGTTCCCTGGCAGACGATCCCCAGCTGGCTGGAGAGCGACAACCCGGATCTGCGGGCTACTTGGGATCACCTGTCCATGGCCTACCCCGTCTTCGAAGACTGGAAGGAGATGAGCCCCTCCCTCGAGAAGCTGGGCATCTACGCTCGTCGGACCTACATCGCCACCGGTGGAGAGCGCCCGGAGCGGATCTCAGGCGCCATGGCAAGCTGGGAGTTCTTCCATGTCCTGGGTATAGCTCCGGCCCTGGGGCGTACCTTCCTGGAAACGGAAGATCGGATGGGGGGAGGCCGCCTGGCGGTTCTGGGCCATGGGGTGTGGCAGGACCGGTTCGGGTCCAGTCCCGACGTGGTGGGCCAGACGCTCATTCTCAACGACGTACCCCACACCGTGGTGGGAGTCATGCCACCGGGGTTCTCCTATCCGGAGGACACCCGGGTCTGGGTCACCCTCTTCGACTCGGACCGGGAGCGGGCCAGAACCAACCAGTTTGCCGTGGCCATCGCCCGCCTGAAGCCCGGGGTCACCGTGGAGGCGGCCCAGCGGGACATGGAAGTCGTCCAGGCTCAGCTGGCCGAGCTCTACCCTGAGTCGGGTCACGGCCAGGGGTATGGGGTGAACGTGGTGAGCCTTCAGGAAGAATTGGTGGGAGACAGTCGGTCCGCTCTCCTCCTCCTTCTGGGGGCCGTGGCCATTTTCCTGGCCATCGCCTGCGCGAACATCATGAACCTTCTCCTCCTCCGGGCCTCAGAGCGCCGGCAGGAGTTGGCGGTTCGGCAGTCTCTTGGAGCGGGGAGGAAGAGGCTCCTGGGACAGCTTCTTACCGAGGGCCTGGTCCTTTCCATCATGGGTGGGTGCCTGGGTCTGCTCCTGGCGGCGAGCACGCTGGACCCCTTCCTGACCCTCCTTCCGGCGGGGACCCCCCGCCTCGATGAAGTGTCCCTGGACGGGGGTGTTCTCGGATTCTCCCTTTCCCTGGCTGTCCTTACGGGGATTCTGGCTAGCCTGATCCCCGGCCTTCTGGCCTCGGGCAGCGGGCTCTCCGTCATTCTCAAAGACGCCGGGCGCAGTACTTCAGGAGGGAAGGGCCGGAATCGGACCCAGTTGGTCCTCCTGGTGTCGGAGGTCGCCCTGACCTTCGTCCTCCTGGTAGGAGCGGGCTTGCTCGCTCGAAGCTTCAACAGGCTTACCTCGGTGGATACGGGGTTCTCCTCCCAGGGCATCATCGCCATGAGAGTGGACTTTCGTGGGGCCCGCTATGCCTCCAGCGATCAGATTCGCCAGGCCTACGATGAGCTCACCCAACGCCTCGACGTCATGCCGGGTACATCGGACGTGGCTCTGGCCACCCCTGGGCCCTTCCGCGACTGGGGGTCCAACAGCACCATGGTAGAGACCAGGAGGGGAATCGAGCATACGAACACCAAGCAGGAGCATGTGGAGCCAGAGTATTTCCCCTTCATGGGTGTTCCTCTCCTGTCCGGTCGAACCTTCACCTTGGCGGAGATGGAAGGCGATGCCGCCGTCATCCTCGTGAACAAGGCCCTCGAAGATGCCTTCTGGCCGGAAGAAGGAGCCGTGGGACAAAGGGTGAAACTGGGTCGGGACCCAACCAACGAGAATCCCTGGCTCACCATCATCGGTGTGGTTGGAGACGTCCGGCGCCGCCTGGACGGCGAGCCCTACACTACGCTTTTTCACCCGGTGAGCTATGGACCCTACGAGAAGCCTACGATCCTCATGAAGGCTTCGGGTGACCTTTCTTTGACCATGGCAGGGGCTCGAGAGGTCCTGCGCTCCGTGGATCCGGACGTCCCCGTAATCAGCCTTGAAAGCCTGGACACGGAGATCGCCCGAACCGTGGCCGGCCCCCGCGTGAGGGTCATGCTCCTGAGTGCATTCTCTCTCTTTGCAGCCCTCCTGGCCATCCTCGGGATCTTCGGTCTCCTGGCCCAGGCCGTGACCCAACGCAGGAACGAGATCGGTATTCGGATGGCCCTGGGGGCCCAGGAAGGGATGGTCCTTCGGGAGGTCCTTTGGAAAGGGGTGACGGTGCTCCTCCTGGGGCTTGCAACGGGGATCATGGTGACGCTGGCCACTGTCCGGGTTCTGGAGCCCTTCCTCTTCCAGATCGAGCCCCTGGATGTGGGCACCATGGTGATGGTAGGTGCTCTCCTGTCGGCAAGCGCCCTGGCGGCGAGCTTCCTCCCGGCCCGGAGGGCGACTCGAGTGGATCCGGTGGAGGCGCTCCGGTCGGACTGATAGAAACCGAGGTGCCGCGCGGGGGTTTCATGCGTGACCGTGATCCCCCGGTTGGTGTCAGGAGGCCACTCGAAACATGAAGGAATCTTCATTTCACTTTAACCGGAAGCTCATACGTCACCTGTTATGGTATTAGGCCCTTCGATTCATGAGGGCTCGGAAGGTATGAAGGCCGAGCATGGCTACCACGCCATGAAACGCAATATTGATCTCCCCTTCGAATAGCTCGATGGACTAATCGTGATGAGATTCCGTGGGGACGGAGAATTCGACGCCTTCTCCGGACCGACTCCGAACCAAGGCACGCCATGACGGAAAGAGACCAGGAGCACGCCGGCCACCGGACACACGGTGGCCACGATGGAAGCCAAAGGCACGAGGCGAAGGAGAACGAAGGCAGAGAACACAGCTCCAGAGGACGCGAGGACCATAAGAGCCACGCCGGCGACGGCGGACATGACAAGCACGAAGGCCATAGCGTAGCCATGTTCCGGGATCGCTTCTGGTGGTCCCTCGCCCTCACGCTCCCCACCCTCTTCTGGAGTGATCTGATTCAGGAGTGGCTGGGGTATGGAGCGCCGGCGTTTCCCGGTTCGGAGTACGTGCCGGCCGTGTTCGGCACCCTCGTCTTCCTGTACGGAGGCAGGGTATTCATCCAAGGGGCGGTAAGAGAGCTGAAGGACCGTTTGCCTGGGATGATGTCCCTCATCTCCTTGGCCATCAGCGTGGCCTTCTTTTTCAGCATCGCCGTCACCCTCGGGTTCTCGGGGCTTGCTCTCTGGTGGGAGCTAGCCACCCTGGTCACGGTCATGCTGCTGGGCCATTGGATCGAGATGCGATCGGTATCCCAGGCTCACGGAGCGCTTCAGGAGCTTGCCAAGCTGATGCCCTCCACGGCCACGCGGGTGTCGGGTGACTCCACCGAGGATGTCCCTCTCGATGCGTTGAAGGACGGGGATGTGGTTCTTGTCCGGCCTGGGGAAAGCGTACCCGCAGACGGGAGGGTGGTTCAGGGCAGGAGCTCGGTAAACGAGGCTATGATTACCGGGGAGTCCCGACCAGTCGAGAAGGGCGAAGGGGAGACCGTCATTGCGGGAACCATCAACGGGGAGGGGTCTCTCCGGGTGGAGGTGACGGGTACCGGAGACGAGACCGCTCTGTCCCGAATCATGCGGATGGTAGAGGAGGCTCAGCAGTCCCGTTCCAAGGCCCAGGCGTTGGCCGACCGGGCCGCGTTCTATCTGACGTTGGTTGCGGTGACGGCAGGTGCCCTGACCCTTGTCGCCTGGTTGGCCCTGGGGGCCACGGGGGATTTCGCCGTGCAAAGAGTCGTGACGGTCCTGGTCATCGCGTGTCCCCACGCTCTGGGCCTCGCAATTCCGCTTGTCATCGCCATCTCCACCACCATGGGTGCCAGAAACGGCCTGTTGGTGCGGGACCGACGGGGCCTGGAGCGGGCCCGGCAGTTGGACGCTGTCGTGTTCGACAAGACCGGCACCCTGACCCGGGGAGAGTTTCGGGTGGTGGAAATTGCCACCGCCGATGCCCTGACGGAGAAGGAGGCCCTTCGCCTGGCGGCCAGCGTGGAAGGTGACTCGGAGCATACCATTGCCCGGGGCATCGTGGAGAGCGCCGAGGAACAGGGGCTTTCGATTCCGGAATCTGAGGGGTTCGAGAACATCCCGGGCCACGGCGTTACGGCAAGGGTGGAAGAGCGGACCCTCCACGTGGGTGGCCCTGCCCTGCTCCGAAAGCTCGAGGTGGAAGTATCCACCGGTTTGGAGGACTTCCAGGAGAAGGACGCCACTCGAGGACAGGCCGTGATCTTCCTGGTTGAGAGAGGGGACGTTCTGGCGGCCTTCGCGGTGGCCGATGCGGTTCGTGAAGAGTCGCGCGAGGCGATTCAGTCGCTCCACGAGGCGGGCATCGAGGTCGTCATGCTCACTGGAGATGCCCGCGCCGTAGCCGAGGCGGTTGCAGACGAGTTGGACATCGACACTGTGTTGGCCGAGGTCCTTCCCGAACAGAAGGCAGAGAAGATCAAAGACCTTCAAGCCCAAGGGAAGACCGTGGCCATGGTGGGCGACGGGGTGAATGACGCCCCGGCCCTGGTGACGGCGGATGTGGGAATCGCTATCGGGGCCGGAACCGATGTCGCGGTGGAGAGCGGTGATGTCGTCCTGGTTCGGAACGACCCTCGGGACGTCCCCAGAATCGTGCGCCTCAGCCGAGCCAGCTACCGTAAGATGATCCAGAACCTCTGGTGGGCGGCAGGCTACAACATCTTGGCCATCCCCCTCGCGGCCGGAGTGCTTTTCTCTTGGGGAGTCTTGCTCCATCCGGCAGTGGGTGCAGTCCTCATGTCCATTAGCACGGTGATCGTGGCTCTGAACGCCCAGTTGCTGAGGAGGGTGTCGCTGAGTTGACCTACGGCCCGCACCCTGGGGACGCGCTGGAGCCGCGCCCCGACCTCACTCCTTCAGCCTGGGGAACTCCGTGACCCTGATGTTGGTGCACCCGTAGGGGATGAGGGTGAGCACCTCCTCCGGCTCGCCCGACTCCTGGATCCCCGGCGTGACTTCTCCGGCCCATCCGTGGGCCATCTCCCATCCCGGCAGCCTTCGGGCTCGTATCGACGCCGCCATCCCGGCACCCTCGGGGGAGAAGGGCCTTTCACCGATGGGCTGCTCATGGAATTCGAGACCCTCTTCCGGATCCGCAGGATCCAGGATCACGCCGTAGTTCCAGGAAGACGCTGAACGTACCTCGAAGTCCCCGTGGGGTAGCTCACGGTGGGGCTTGTCGGCGTTGACCCGGGTCCACTCCTCCTCCGGGGAATGGGCGTAGACGAGAGGGCCCCGTTCCACGGCCAGAGCGTCGTTGTAGCGAGCCGTGACTCTGGGTCGCATGGGGAATCGAAGCGTGACCTCGGTGCCCGGGCTCCAGAGCCGGTCGAGTGTGTGGAACGTACCCGGGGTCATGGGCTCGGCCCGTCCGCCGGCCACCGATACGGAGGCTCCCTCGGCCCATGCCGGGACCCGCAGAAGAAGGGGGAAGGACACGGCTTCGTCCGGATCGACGGTGAGGGACAGGGTTTCCCGGAAGGGGTACTCCGTGTCCAGCGTGACCAAAACGGGGGCGTCACCAGACCTGAATCTGGTTTCCATGGGAGCGTAGGCCACGATGGCGAGGCCGTTTCCGGGCGCCGCCATGGCCAGATGGGAAGCGAACTTCGGCCACCCCTGGTGCATGTTGGAGGTACAACAGCCGTAGTTGGGCTCCAACCCGTACAGATTCGATTCCGGTCCGTTGGTGGTCCACATGTGATCCGGATTGATGGTGCACTGGACCTGGTTCACCTGCTGGTCGTACTGGTGAGCCCACATGTCCGGGCTGAAGGTGGCCGGGAGGGCATTGAACGCCACCCGCTCCAGCCTGTCTCCGAAGGTCGGATCTCCGAAGACCGACAACAGGATCTCCAGAGAAAACATGAACTCCACCACGGCGCAGAGCTCCGTTCCCTGGACCGGATTCTTCCCGGCCAGGCACTCGTCCCCCGTGAACATCCCGTTCACCTGCCCGTGATAACGGTCGAGGATCTGCAGCATCTCCGAGGGAAACTCCCGGTCGGCCTGGGCCTGGCCCAAACGCCAGGAGAGGGCACCCGCCTTCACGGCCATGCCCGTATTCACCACGTGCTTGTCCCAGGTCCAGAGACCTCTGCGGGGTGTCGGGTGGGTGACCCCCTCTCCGGCGTAGATGGCGGGATAGTCGGTGCCCTGGTCCCTGAGGGTCCTGGCCAACTCCAGCAGCCAACCTTCGCCGGTCCGCTCATAGACGTAGAAGACGGGGATCAGGCCTTCGAACCACCGGTACTGCCCCCAATTGTAGAGGGGAGTCCGCTGAACCCCGTCTCGCAGAACCCGGAGGCTGGCCTCCACCGCAGCCAGGACCCGGTCGTCTCCGGTGGCTTCGTGGTATTGCACCAGGACCTTGTTGGCCAGGAGGATGGCCCAGAGGTCGTAGCGCTGGATCGACGCGTCCAGAGGATAGGGCCCGTACCACCCGTCATCCCGCTGCCGGGCCAGGATCTCCTCGACATAACCTGACACCTTGCCCTTCAAACCCTCGTCGTCCAAGCCCCACGCCAAGGGGATGATTCCGTCCAACCAGTAAGGGGCTCGCTCCCAACCCTCGGCCTCTCCACCGAACCACTGGCTCTCCCCCACGTCGGGCCAGAACTCGTCCAGGTGGCCGGTGAGGCCTTCGGCCTGAATCCGGAGCTGCCGGGCCAGCCAGCCCCGAGGTCGAATGGATCCCAGGGGGAGGGGGCGAAACGCCGGATCGGCCAAGGCCGATTGAGAACGCCTGTGAGCGTGAGATCCAGACCGACCCGGGGAGCTCGACATTTTTTCGGCCTCTTTGATTCCAGGCATGGAGGGCAAGGCTCCGGTGGCGAGGAGAGAGCTTCCCGCTGCGACCCCGGAGAGGAAGGTTCGGCGGTTCATGGCTGCCATGGTGGGAGATCCTCCTGTTCGGGCTCCTCCGGATAGCGTAAGGCTAATGATTCGGCTCCGGGCATCCGGCGGAGGGTGAAGCGTTGCCAGATAACCTACGTAGCCCAAGGTAGGGCAACCAGCTATTCTGACGAGCCGGCAAGAATGCTCGAGGTCGGCCCTCCGAACAAAACCAAAAGGCACGTCCCATGACCGAGCTCACGGGCCCCACCACCCAGTCCGAGCGAATCGTCTCTCTGGACGTCCTCAGGGGATTCGCCGTTCTCGGCATCCTGGTCATGAACATCCAGGCCTTTTCCATGGTGGGTGCGGCCTACTTCAACCCCACGGCCTACGGAGATCTTACCGGCGCCAACTACGTGGTCTGGCTTTTCAGCCACCTTTTCTTCGACATGAAGTTCATGTCGATCTTCAGCATGCTCTTCGGTGCCGGGATCGTCCTCATGTCCGAGAGGATGGAAGCCAGCGGCCGGAAACCCGCCAGCGTGCACTACCGCCGAACGGTGATCCTGATCTTCATGGGTCTGGCCCACGCCTGGTTTCTCTGGACGGGAGACATTCTCTATACCTACGGGATGTGCGGGCTTCTGGTCTTTCTGTTTCGGAAGAAAGACGCAAAGACGCTCATCATCCTGGGGCTGACCTCGGTGGCCGTGGCCTCCCTCCTCAGCCTCGGAGCCCAGTTCTCCATGGATTACTGGCCGGAGGAGTCGTTGGCCGGCATGGGGAAGTTCTGGTCCCCCACCCAGGATCAGGTGGCCTCGGAGCTGGCCGCCTATCGAGGAGGCTGGAGCGATCAGAACGAATACCGGTTCTTCTTCGCCGCCCAGATGGAGACCGGGTCCTTCCTGGTGAACCTGTCGTGGCGGGCCGGCGGGATGATGCTCCTCGGGATGGGCCTGTACAAGCTGGGCGTCTTCGGTGCCGGACTGGCAGCCAGGACCTATAAGAAGATGATCCTGGCAGCCATCCTTATTGGGCTCCCCCTCGTCGTGTTGGGAATCTGGTTTCAGACTTCCACCGGATGGGCCCTGGAGACCGGGTTCTTCGGGGGGATCCAATTCAACTACTGGGGAAGCGTTCTGGTGGCCCTGGGATGGGTGGGGGTGATTATGCTTTTTTGCCAGAGTGGAAGCGGGACCTGGCTCTACAGGTCCCTGGCCGCTACCGGTCAGATGGCCCTGACCAACTACCTGACGCAGACCCTGATCTGCACCACCCTTTTCTACGGCCACGGCTTCGGCCTCTACGGGCACGTAGAGCGCACGGGCCAGATCCTCATCGTGTTCGCTATCTGGGCCGTTCAACTGCTCTGGTCGCCCTGGTGGCTGGCCAGGTTCCGGTTCGGGCCCTTTGAATGGCTCTGGCGGTCTCTTACGTATATGAGGTTGCAGCCATTGAAGAGATGACCAAGGCGCTGTCGAGGCTGAAGCTCAACGGGAGGAGCCCATGGACCCGATCCGGGAAGGACTGATCAGATTCGCGGACAAGGGCTCCGCCATCTTCCAGCTCGTCACCCGGACGTTCGGTTTTCTGCCGGACGGCCGGGAGTTGGTGAAAGTCGAAAAGGGGGCAGATGGGCTCCAGATCACCTTCTCCGACCGCTCCGAGGAAGGCTGGCCTCCCTTCAGCGTCAATCTGCCCAGCAATTCAGAGTTTTCCCATGCGAGCATGGGCCCCTTGACCCGGGTTGCTCACTGGACCGTCCGCGATCACCCTCAGGCTGTGACGGATCACCTCATTGCTCACAACGAAGGATTCCCGGAGCCCGACCCTCGGGCCAGGAAGGGCCAGAAGTTTTCCCTGGATGATGGGGTGGAAGTGATCGTGGGCGGGTCGGAACGTCACGACCTGACTCTCCTCATCGTGACCCAGGAGCGGGACCCCGACGCGATCCAGGAGGGAATGAAGGCCAGACTGCGAGCCACCGCGAAGAGGTATGGCAGACGCGACTCCGGCCAACCCTGAATCAATGCGCCCGGGCTGGGCCCCGACAGCCGCTAAGTCCGGCCGGCATCCCAGTTGCCGCAAACCCAGCCCACTAGCCCCCTGCTTTCCCTACGACGCAAGGCGTCAGTCCTTGACCGTCACATACTCCAGGATCTTCACCACCTGCTGGGGGGTCTCCGCCACGGCCTGAGCGGCGGCGTCCAACTCTTTCAGTGCGTGGGTGAACTCCGGCGGATGAACGACAATGAGCTGCTTGCCCAGCGCCGCTGCATATCCGGCATCGAAAGCGGCGTTCCACTGACGGTACTTCTCGCCGAACTTCACCACCACCACATCGGACCGCTCGATGGCCGTCCGGGTCCGGATGGAGTTGATGAGGGCACCTTTGTGGTCCTTCCAGTAGTCCTTTTCTTCAGCCCCCAGGATGTCGACGCCCACGTCGTCGGATGCCGGGTGGTCCGTGACCGGAGATGAGAACTCCACCGGGAGGCCGGCCGTCTCTGCGGCCTCCACGATTTCCTTTCGCCAGTCGCTGTGAATCTCACCGGCCAGATATACCAACAGCTCCATGTTTTCCCCTTTCAGTCTGTTCCTCTCAGCTCATTCCTCCGCGGCCGCCTCAATGGCCTGGCCACCGCACCCTACAGCGTACCGACGCCGAACCCCGAATACGAGGCTGAAACCCTCAGGCCATGAAAACTCGTCGTAAAGGTAAATCGGCAAAAGAGCCGCGGGCCCGGACAGCGGGCTCATGGCGTTTTCTGCCTTTCAACAACCCATGGAGAACCTGAAGGCCATGGACACCCTGCTCAAAGACATTCGCTACGCCCTCCGCAAAATGCTGCGTAGTCCGGGATTCACGTCCGTGGCCCTGGTTTCTCTCGCCGTGGGCATCGGCATCAACACAGCCGTATTCGCCCTGGTGGAGGATTTCCTCTTCACGGACCTCCCCTACCCGGACAGCGAGGAGATGGTGGAGGTCTACCTCACGCAGGAGGTCTTTCCCTATAGCCCCCTCTCCTACCCCGACTACCTGGACGTGAGGGAGGCCACGAAGGACGTCTTCTCCGAAATCGCCGTGGGGGGAATGACCTTCGGCCAGGTGGATCGGGGGGACCGGGTGGGAAGCCTCCTGGGAGAATTGGTGAGCGGAACCTACTTCCCTCTCCTGGGCCTGCGGCCAGCGGTGGGCCGGACCCTCCTTCCGGAAGACGACGTCTCCCCCGGCGGCCATTTCGTCGTCATGCTCGGATACGGGTACTGGCAGAGGGAATACGCCGGCGATCCGGGAATCGTGGGTCAGACCATCCGGTTGAACGGGTACGGGTACACCGTGGTGGGCGTGGCACCGGAAGACTATCCTGGCACCATTCCCGGAGTCCCCGCTGACTTCATCGTCCCCATCAACATGGTGCAGAAGATTCAGCAGGGGACGGGAAATCCCCTGGAGTCCCGGAACAACCAATCGTACTTCGCAAAAGCCCGCCTCCGGCCAGGCGTGACGCTGGAAGGGGCGCAAGTGTCCCTGGCGGCGGTGGCCGCCAACTTCAGAGAAGTCTACCCCGATATATGGGACGATACCCGGGACTTCCTGGCGATGCCCTCGGAGGACGTGGTCATGAACCCCGCCTTCGACAGATATCTCGTCCTGTCGTCCGTTCTGGCCCTGGTCCTGGTGGCCGTCGTCCTCCTGATCGCCTGCGCGAACCTGGCGTCCTTCCTTCTCGCCAGAGGCACCGATCGGAAGAAGGAGATCGCCATGCGGTTGGCTCTGGGGGCCCGCCGGGGTGTCCTCATGCGCCAGCTTCTCACCGAGACGACCCTCCTGGCAGCGATCGGTGGCATCCTCGGGCTCGGCGTATCCGTTTGGCTCCTCAAACTGCTCACCAACATGGAGCTCCCCCTGCCGGGAGGCTTGAGCCTCGACCTGGCAATGACCGGCAAAGCCTTCCTGTTCGGTCTGGGGGTAACGGCGGTCACCGGCATGCTCTTCGGCCTGGCCCCGGCTTTGCAATCCACGAACCCCGATGTAGCCCCCACCCTGAAGGACGAGAGCACCGGAGGCGGGCGGCCAAGACGCTTCACACTCCGAAACGTGCTGGTCTCCGGCCAGGTCGCGGCGTCGCTGGTCCTGTTGGTCGGGGCGGGACTCTTCTACAGGAGCTTTCAGGCCTTCCAGGCCCAGGACCCGGGGTTCGGAAACGAACCCACGGCGCTCCTGACCTTCGTGGTCTCCGGGGAGCGCTACAACCAGGAGGAAGGGAGGCTGTTCCTGCGGACCTATCTGGACCGGCTGAATCAGACCCCCGGGGTTGAGGCTGCGGGAGTCATCGACAACATCCACATGAGCACCACCAGCACACAGACCATGGATGTGAACATCGACGGGTTCGAGCCACCCCCGGGGCGACAAGCGTGGGAGATCGACCGGGCAAGCGCCGAGCCCGGTTTCTTCGACGCCGCAGGAATCGAGATCCTCAGAGGAAGGAACTTCCAGGCCACCGACGAGGAAGGGGGTACTCCCGTCGTAATCATCAGCCAGGCCATGGCCGACCGGTTCTGGCCCGGTGAGGAGGCAGTCGGGAAGACCATGCGAAGACAGAACGGAGAGGAACTCCTTATCGTCGGGGTAGCCGGAGACGCCAAGGTCCGGACCATCGGCGAGGCACCCCGGCCCTTCATCTACGAGGCCTACAGCCAGGACTACTCGTCCTTCCTGACGGCGGTCATCCGGACCCGGGGCGCCCCGGAAGAGGCTCTCCAGACAGGCTTCCGCCTGCTTCGGGAGATGGACCCCGAGATGCTCGTGGTGGAAACCAAGACCATGGAGGAGCACCTG
>JASFVN010000389.1:0-4105 GCA_050049805.1 Gemmatimonadota bacterium | reverse complement strand
GAGGAACGTGGCGGTGAAGGTCTTCCAGCCCGAGCTGGCCGCGGCCCTGGGCTCCGAACGGTTTCTCAGAGAGATCAAAATCACGGCGGGCCTCAACCACCCTCACATCCTGCCCCTTCTCGATTCCGGTGAAGCCGACTCCTTCCTCTACTACGTGATGCCCTTTGTGGATGGGAGATCTCTTCGGGAGAGACTTAATCGGGAGGAGCAGCTTTCGGTGGATGAAGCCCTCGAGATCGCACAGGGAGTTGCGAGCGCCCTCTCCTACGCTCACTCTCGAGAGATCGTCCACCGCGACATCAAGCCTGCGAATATCCTCTTCCAGGCCGGGGAGGTGGTGGTAGCCGATTTCGGAATAGCATTGGCCGTTGATTCAGCGGGCGGTGCACGCCTTACGGAGACGGGCTTTTCGCTGGGTACTCCAGCCTATATGAGCCCGGAGCAGGTAGCCGGTGAGGAAACGGTCGATGGCCGAAGCGACGTCTACGCGCTGGCTTGTGTGCTCTACGAGATGTTGGCAGGGGATCCTCCTTTCATGGCATCGAATCCCCGCGCGGTTCTGGCGAAGCATATCACTGATCCGGCCCCGCCCATTACGACCGTCCGCTCGAGCGTTCCTTCACCTGTGGTGGCCGCACTCGCCAAGGCCCTCGAAAAAACGCCCGCGGATAGGTTCGGCTCGGCGAAGGCATTCTCCGAAGCTCTGTTTTCGGTGGATGCGAAGATCGAGGAGGAGACGAAATCCATCGTAGTGCTTCCGTTCGAAAACCTGAGCCCTGATCCAGACCAGGAGTATTTCAGCGACGGTCTCACGGAAGAAGTGATCTCCGATTTGTCGAAGATCGACGCGTTGGAGGTGATCTCACGGGGCTCGGCGATGACCTTCAAGGGTTCCAAAAAGAAGACTCCGGAGATCGCCAGCGAGCTGAATGTTCGGTATGTGCTGGAGGGCAGCGTGAGGAGGGCCGGGGAAAACCTCCGCATCACCGCCCAGCTGATCGATGCCGAGAGAGATGTTCATTTATGGTCCGACAAGTACACGGGCATCCTCGAGGATGTCTTCGATATACAGGAGCAAGTCTCGTGTGCCATCGCCGAAGCGCTGAAGGTGAGGCTGACGACTGGCGAAATAGAGAGCTTAACAGAGCGTCCGATTCACAACGCGGCAGCATACGAGTGCTACCTCCGGGCGAAGGCCGATTCTTTTGAGTTCACGGAAGGAAGCATAAAGCGAGCTATTCAGCACTTGGAAGACGGGCTCGAGATCATCGGAGACAACGCATTGCTCTATGCCGGTATGGCCTTCGCCCGTACCCAGCTCGCAAATATTGGAGCCGCTCATGAGGAGTCCCTGGCCACGGCACACGAGTACGTAGAGAAAGCCCTGGCGTTGAATCCAGAGTGTGCAGAGGCCCACGTTGCGCTGGCATGGACGGTCATGCTTGAAAAGGACATCCCGGGCATGATGCGCAGTTCAAAGCGGGCCCTGGAGATCGATCCGAACAACATCCTTGCCCTCGCCACCCTGGGTTCCGGCTACTTCTACGCCGGGAAGATCTCAGCCGCAAGGCCCGTCTGCGACCGACTCCGACGACTCGATCCTATCGCTTTCCAGACCCACTGGACCCAAGGTGGACTCGCATTCTACGCCGGGGATTTCGCCGGTGCGGTAGCACGATGGCGAGCTCTGTACGAGCGATATCCGTCCGTAGTCTATGCTCCGTTTTCCTATGGAATGGCTTTGATATACAACGGTGAGGGAGATGCGGCGTTAGAGTTGATCGAGAAAACCGCGGCGGATCATCCGGAGAATGCCGTTGCGAAGGTCGGGCTGGTCTTGATGCACGCTGTCAGAGGAGACAAGAGCGGCGTGGACGCCCAGATGACTCCTGATTTTGCCAAGGTCCTGGAGAGGGACTATTCCTTTGCCCACCACGTAGCCGGTGCCTTCGCTTTGCTCGGGGACACAGATGAGGCCCTTAAGTGGCTTGAAACCGCAGTAGCCGCTGGGCTCATCAACTACCCCATGTATGCCCACCACGACCCATTGCTGGAGAGCATCCGTGGCGACGAGCGGTTCGAAGAGCTGATGGCGAGGGTGAAGCGTGATTGGGAAGCCTTTGGTGCCGAGCTGGATGCCAATGCCTGATAACTCCTTCCTCCGATGCCTGAAAGAGCGGAAGCTCCTGCGGTGGGCCTTGGTTCTGAGATCCAGTGGACCCCACGTCGAATCATCACTTCTCCGATAGGAGATCGTTATGAAGCTGTCGTTGAAGGGACTCGCGTTCTCCTTTGGAATTGTCTGGGGTGGATGTGTTTTTCTGGTCGGCCTTGGTAACCTCATGTGGCCCGACTATGGGGGGGCATTGCTCGATGTCGCTCGGTCGATCTATCCCGGTTATGGGAAGACCTCGGGCCTCTGGGGGGTGATCGTCGGCACCCTGTACGCCCTTTTGGATGGAGCGATACTGGGCCTGGTCTTCGGGTGGCTGTACAACAAGTTCCGACGGGAAGATCCTGGGCCAGCGGTTATACTCTGACACCGATCAGGCGGCCGGGGGTCAAGAGCGCGGCTTCCCCCCGTGAAGATCTGGCATCATCCTTCTCTTCGCTCCCACCCTTGCTTCCAAAACCTGCTGGAGAGGTATGCGGGCGACGCGGAGCATTGAGGGCCATCCACTGCAGGGCCTTTCTCGGTCTGGTAGAACGCAGGAAGACCTAGCTGAACAGGCTCAGGCTACCTGGGACTCTACTCCACCTCCACCGGCGACTTGAATCCTTCCGGCTTCACTGCGAGCACGGAGCACTCTACGTCTGCCAGGATCTTCTCGGCGGTGTTCCCGATCAGGAAGCCCGGGATGCCGGTCCGGCCTACGGTTCCCATGACCACCACGTCGACCTCCCTGGTCCGCACGAACTCGGGAACCACGTCTTCAGGGTCCCCCTCCAGGAGATGGCGGTTCAGCTGGGGGACCTCCTCCTCGAAGGGTCTGAGGAGGTTGGTCATGGCCTTCGCCGCCCTGGCTCGCAATTGCTTCTCATATTCGTGGTATTGTTCCGATCGCAGTCGGCTCCGGAGGAGGGACTCTCCCCAGGGCGAGAAGGCGTAGAGAGCGTGGAATTCGGCGTCTTCCATCTCGGCCAGGGAAATTCCCAGGCGGAGAATGAGCTCGTTCAGCCGTTCATGCTCACCGTCGGAGCTGATGGGATCCACGGCGGCGAGAACATTCCTCACGTAGTCATGGCCGTCGGGCTTGATGAGCCAGACAGGGCAGGGACATTTCCTGAGCAGCCTCATGTCGACCGATCCCAGGAGTTGGCCTGACAGTCGCTTCCGCCTCCCAGTGCCCTTCACTACCAGGTCGTATCCCGACGTCATAACGAGACGGGAGACCTCCATGGCAGTGTGGCCCCAGCACACCTGAGTCCTCACCGGGACTCCAGCCTTGTCCAGTCTGCCCACTGCCTTGCCCAGCGTGGCTTCGGCTGCATGGACCATGGTCGCCTTGAGATCCTCGAGTCCACTGATTCCCTCGGGGATCTCACTGGGCAGGGGTGGAATGACATGGACGACGGTGAGCTGCCCACCGGAATTCCGGGCTAGTTGGCTCGCGAGGTTGAGGGCCATGGCATCTCGTTCTTCCGTGTCGAATATGGCCAGAATCTTCTGGAACTCCTTCATTACTTCCTCCGCGTAGCGCCTGAGGGCTCCTGAAAAGCATCATCCGGTAGGGCTCTCTGGCCGAGTTGTTGAAACACCAAAATAGGCTCCAGGTACCCCGAGAGGGGAGGGCCTTCCCTGGCTTTTCCCGGGGCGGATGGTGCAGTTTGTCCGGTCCAGAGGACCCGGACCCGGAGCCGGAGCAGCACCGGGCTCCGGATCTGATCACGGGCCTTTCCACGGAAATGGCCGAAGGCGCTGGAGCTTCTGCCAATTTTCCCCGGCGGTGGATCATGAATTGGAAGCGATTCAAGGCGAGGTTCTTCTCCGATCCTACGAGAGTACTGGCCCTTTCCGGAGGCGGCGCCCGCGGCATGGCGCACATCGGAGTCCTGGAGCACCTTGACAGCATTTCCATCAAACCTGATCTGGTGACCGGGACCA
>JASFVN010000387.1:0-4112 GCA_050049805.1 Gemmatimonadota bacterium | reverse complement strand
ATGGATTCCCCTTTCAGGAGCACGTCACCTCGGTCTGGGATGATGAGACCGATGGTGGTTTTGAGGAGCACACTCTTTCCGGTGCCGGAGGGTCCGAACAGGCCGAACATCTCCCCTTCATGGACGGTCAGGTCCACGCCGGAGAGAACCGGTGCTTCGAAGGCCTTATGAATCTGCCGGTACTGGATCATCGAGCCTAGGGTCTCCGCCTAATCCAGGAAAAGGGGTGGGAAAAGAGCATCGAGGATCAGGATCGTCAGGGTCATGAACATGACGGACGCGGTGGTGGCTTTGCCCACCCCCGCAGCCCCTCCGGTCGTGCGGAACCCCATGTGGGCTGAGATGAGCGGTATCGCCAGTCCGAAGGCCACGGCCTTCGACATGGAGTAGACCAGGTCCCAGTCATGCCAGAAGAGACGAGCCCCGTAGAAGAAGGCCTCATGGCCCAATCCCATGGTCAGCTTCGCCGAGTAGAGCCCGGCGTACAGGCCTACCAGGATAGCGATTCCGTTCAGGATCGGGAGTATGATGACCCCGGCGACCACCCGAGGTGCCGCCAGGATCGCCACCGGATCACGTCCCACCGAATGGAAGGCGTCGATCTGCTCTGAAACCTCCATCGTTCCCAGCTCGGCTGTGATGCGGGCTCCAACCCTTCCCACGAGAACAATGGCGGTCAGTACAGGAGCGAGTTCCAAGACCACACTCGTCGTGACCACACTGCCCATGATGTAGAGAGGAATCGTGGAAGTGAACTGATAGCCCCCCTGTTGGCTCGTGACGATTCCGGCGAGGATGGCCGTGATGATTACGATGGGGACGCTCTGGACACCCATGACGTAGATCTGGGTCAGGATCTCGCGGAGCGAGACCTTGAACCGGACCAGGTTCGTCAAAACCTGCCAGAAAAGGAGGCCCAGCTGCCCAGAATGTTCCGTGACCAGCCTGCTGCTTCGACCGATGGCTTCAACGAACGACCTGGGAATGCGAAGGATCGGATTACCCTTCGACGGTTCCCCTCCTCCCTCCAAAACGTTCCTCCCACGCTCGGGTTCGGTTGAACGAAACAACCTTCAACCATCGCCACTCCCGGCATGGTGCGCAAGGCGTCTGAGAAGGGCTTTGGATTGCATTCTGAGGGCCCCCAGCCACCCTGCATCGACTCTGTCCCGGTGGCCCCTTTTGCTCTCCATCCCGGAGCCCGCCTACCGCGGTTGAGGACTCAAACCCACCCCTTCCTTCTGAACTCCCGAAGAGTCTCGGCGTGCTTCGCCATTTCCTCCGGCAGGCCAAGGGAGCACCGGTTGTGGTCCAGCATGGGCGGGAACGGTCGGCCCACCCGAATTCCGGCTTCCCTCATTCGATTGATGTACTGCTGGAGGTCGCCGTTGATCCTGTGCATTACGAAGTTGGTGTGGGAGGGGAGGTATTCCAGCTCCAGCTCTTCGAGGACCGAGTAGAGCATTTGCCGGCTGCTGGCGTTGGCGGCGACGCTCTTCCCGATCCACTCCCGGTCCGCCAGCGCGGCGGTGCCGGCCACCAGAACCAGGTGGTTGCAGTTGGTGCCGGCTGCAAAGGCTTGAAGGGCCCGAGCCGTTTCCGGGTGGGCGATCCCGTAACCGAGCCGTAGGCCCGCCATCCCGAAGACTTTGGAGAAGGTGCGGGCCACGACGACGTTGGGGTTCTCGACAGCCAGGTAATCGAGAGACCGGTACTCCTCCGAATCGACGAATTCGAAGTAGGCCTCGTCCACCAGGAAGTGAACGTTCTCCGGAGCCCGGCGGATCCAGGTTTCCACATCCCCCACCGGCGTCAGGGTCCCCGTGGGGTTGTTCGGGTTGCAGATGTACACCAGCACCGGCCCCGGGGCCCCCGAGGCGGCTTCCTCCATGGCCGATAGGTCATGGGAGTGGTCCGGAAGCAGAGGGACGGGTTTGAGATCGATCCAGGGGTGGGGCTCGGAATACTCGAAGACGTCTTCGAAGGTTGGAGCCGGCGCCACCAATCTCAGATTCGGATCCAGGCGAGCCTGGACTCCCATCTGGAGAATTTCCGTGGATCCGTTCCCCAGAACGATGGAATTCGCTGGCACGCCGTGTCGCTCCGCAACCGCCTGGGAAAGGGCCCGTCTCGACGTTCCCGGATATCGGTTGCCCTCATCGAGTCCTCCCAGAATAGCCTGCCCCGAGGCTGGAGGTATGCCGAGAGGGTTCTCGTTGGAGCTGAGACGGATGGGATCTCCCTCCTGCCTTCTCTGTCGGGGTGTCAGGAAGGGGTAGGCACCACCCGGTACCGGGAGGACCGTCGGGGCCCCCAAGGCAAGGAGACCGCTCCGCAGAAAGGCTCTTCTCCTCATGAGTTCCCTCCTTTGGCAATAGACTGAATGATCCGCATCGGTGGATTTGGTTCCTCTGGCCTCTTACTGCAGCCTGGTCGTCTGGGCAGCGCTGAGGAGAAGACCATTGAAGATCAAGGGATACGCGGCGTGGGTTTGCCCTCGGTAGGTCACCTGGGGGCCCAGGAGGTAGAGTGTCCCCGCTCCTACCTGGGCCTCCGCCATGGCGACGCCTCCCTGGAGTTTCTCCTGGCCCCAGGCCCACCCGCTCCGAAGGGGAGTGTCGTCTTCGTAAACAGCCAGCGGCCGAACGCCGGCGGCTCCCGTTTCCAATCCAAAGACGGGACTGCGGGCGAAGTTGACGATCAGTCCCTCCCCCAAACCTGTCGTCACCCGGCTCCCTTCCTGGAGTTCCACCTCCAGAAGCGAGCCGGGAACGAAGAACTCTTCGTTCGAGAGGGGAGTACCGTCGGCGTCCACGAGATAATCCTGGATCGGCAGACCCAGGTGGTAGCCGAGGCTCGTGGATCCCTCCAGTGCAATGATGGTGCCCCCTGCCTCGAGGAATTCTCTGAGCCGAGGCACGGTGGTCTCCGCCGTTACACTCCCCAGACGGTCTCTGTATTCGGCTGGAATCGTTTGGGGATCCACTGCTCCACGTCCTCCGCCATAACGGCCCTGGCCCCCGGGACGGAGCGAGGGAATTGCACCGTCGGGGAAGATGAGTACGTCATATTTCGCGGCCAGATTCCCCGCGTCCAGCTCCTGCGGGAACACCAGTTGGTGGTCCATCCCGAACTCGTCCAGGATGAAGCGCACCCAACCCGAAGGCATGGAGCCGCCGTATTGGTCCCAGAGGCCGATGCGAGGCTTGGCGAGCTCCAGGGCAGCTCCCTCCGGCTGCGCCGAGGTACCGACGAAGGTCACCCCCAGCTCACTGGCCAGGGGCGCTACCGCCGCCTCCGCCCCTTCCCCCGGGACCCAGAACGTTCCCTCTGAATACGTGGTGCCCCCCGCTGTGAACGGTTCCGTGAGCCAGTAGACTTCGATGCCCTGGCTGAGGAGGGAAAAGACCGCGGAGTAGGCGTTGTTTGCCTCGTGGCTCAGGAGGAATCCCGCGGTGCCTCCTTCGGTCGCGTACGGGAAAAAGATGGGTGCGGCCGGAACCGCCATGAGGTCGGGTACCTCCTGGAAGGGCCCGTCGAAACTCTCCAGGATCCGATCGAACTCGACCCCCATCTGGAAGGCCAGGGTCCAGCCGGTGGCGTCATACGGCGGGATAGGAGGCCCGCCAGGGTAGGCGAAGTCGTTGGGATGATCCTGCCGCTCGAACATGTCCAGGACGTGAGGGCGATAGGCCTGTGCGGCCTTAACGACAAGAGAGCCTTCCGGATAGCTCTCGCCACCTACTGTAAAACCGGAGGTGGCCCGATGTACCTTCACCCCGTTCTTGATGAGGGTGTTGACGAAGTGGACCGCCGTGGGGAAATCGGCTTGGTCCGAGGGGATGATGAACCCCCTGGGATCTCGTTTGCCGGGGTCCTGCAGGAGGCGTTCGTACTCGGCGGGGGTGCCGCTCCGGCTCAATCCGCCTAGCTCATCGGCGGCCGCGTAGATGTCCCCGGGTCGGATGGTCCAGGAATCCCGGCTGCCCCTCTCGATGGAGTTCATTCCCATCCGCCAGATGTTGAAAAGGAGTAGGTCCTTGTTGCGGGAGGCATAGTCCATGACCGCCCAGTTCGATGTCATGGAGTATTCGATGGAGGTCCGGAAGAGA
>JASFVN010000003.1:0-57792 GCA_050049805.1 Gemmatimonadota bacterium | reverse complement strand
TCACATCCTGGTGGCTACGGGGAGAGCGGAAATCATGATCGATCCTGTTCTTTCCCCCTGGGATGCAGCTCCTTTCGTGCCCATTTTGGAGGAGGCCGGAGGCCGCTTCACCGACCTGGCCGGAAAGCCTCGTTTGGACGGAGGCTCCGGGATCTCCACGAACGGGCTCCTTCATGACGAGGTCCTTCGACTCGTGAGGGGCTAGCCAACCAACCTCAGGAACCGACCAGGCTACGATTTCACCTCACAAACGATCCGGGAGATGAAAAAGACGAGAGCCGCCCAAAGGGTGGCTCTCTCATCTTGCGACATCGGCGGTTTTCAGGATTCTTCGCGTCACACCTGCGCACCCTCCACGTCCCGGACCTCGGCCTCCAGCGACTCCGGATCCACCATGGGTTGCCACACCTGTACCGTAGGGAAGGTGGCCAGGAACCACCTCACGCTCGCCAGGAAGAGACCAAAGAAGAGGAACCCGATCACCGGCTCCAGGAAGGTGATGGTCGGGTCGCCATCATGGATGGACGGGACGACCATCAGGTACCGCTCCAACCAGAGGCCCACCAGGATCACCGTGGCAAAAAGCCGCAGCGTCCAGGGCGTCATCTTGGCCTTCCGACCGATCAGCCCAGCGAAGGGAATCACGAAGCAGAGGAGAAGCGTGACCACTGTGAGCATACTCCAGGGAGCTTCGGCCCGATGGATGATCCAGGCTTGTTCCCAGGGAAGCTTGCCGTACCAGATCACCAGGTACTGGGAAAAGAAGAGATAGGCCCAGAAAACCGTGAACGCGAAGGCCAGTTTGCCCAGGTCGTGTAGCTGCTGCACCCCCATGAGCTTGTTCAGGTCCGGATCCCTCCCCTTGGCGTAGACCACGGCCCAGGCTGTAGCCGCCACTCCCCCCCAGAGCGCTCCCATGAAGAACCAGGCGCCGAAGATGGTGGAGAACCAGTGGGGCTCCAACGACATGGCCCAGTCAAAGGCGACGATGCTCATGACTACGGCATAAAGAAGCACCAGCGCCGGTGCCAGACGCCTTAGAACTTGGTAGCTACGAACCTCTTCCTGCTCCTGCCCCTGCCAACCCTGCGTGAACCGCTCGGCCCATCTTGACCTGCCAGGATCCTTGGCGGAACCACTCTCCTTGGTCAGCCCCAGATCAGGCCGGAGGTACAGGTAAGCCATGTAGAGGAAGCCGCCGAAAAGGAGAGCCAATCCCACCACGTTCCGGGTGATGAGGAAGGGCATGTTCAGATAGGCGGCCTTCTCCTGGACTATGGGATCGTGCGCCATGGCATCGATCCAGGGAAAATAGTCCGCCCCCAACCCGAGCATAGGAAGGAACAGCAGGAAGGAGAAAGGAAGGAAGGCAGAAAAAGCCAGACCCACCCTCCGTACCGACCAGTTCCACCTCGCTTTCACGATGGTCGTAGCCGCTACCAGGACCAGAGCCCCGCAGGCCACAGATGTGAAGAAGAGCCAGTTCACCACATAGGCTCGCCAGGCCTGGTCCGGATCCCTCAGGAGGGTTCCTACGAAGGCTATGGCGCCGAGGAGAATCAAAATCGAGAAGTAGGCTCCAGCCCCTTTGGAGCGGGGCAGGTAGCGAACCGGGATCTCTCTGGGAATATGGATCTGACCCATGGTTTATCCTCAGCTGGAAGGGGCCTCGCCCCCTCCTTCGTCTACGGCCGGCGGAGAAGCCACTCCCTGAAGCACCCGCAAATAGTTCACCACATGCCAACGATCGAAATGAGTGATCCGATGCCCGTAGGCAGGCATGTTTCCCCTACCCATGCGGATCATCCCGTAGATGTGACCGTCGGTGAAGGCCGCCACCCTCTCGGTGACGAGAGAGTACGGCGGGTAGCCGGCCGGAAGGATGTATCCGGATACCCCGCTGGCGTTTGGTCCGTGGCATGGAGCACAGAAGCGGAGAAAGAGCTCCTGTCCCCGATCCAGAGACTCCTCGGTTGCCGCCACCGGGTTCTGGATGCCGACCACCACGTTGGCTTCGTTCAGGACATCCAGCTGGGTAAAGGGCGGAGGCACGTCCTCCAAACCGTCGGGCTGGCCCACGTTCACCTCTCCGGCCCGTGCCGGAAACGTCCCCGATGCAAAGGGAACCGAACCCTCCGGCGCATTGCGAGGATCTTCATAGGGATCGAAGGAGGTCTGGTTCCTCATGCTCCTGCCGAAGATGCCGGCCATGACATCGTCCAGAGGTGTGCAGGAACCCGAGAAAAGGAGGAGGCCCACCAGGAGAACGCGCGCCAAGGGAAACGACGTCGCCTTAAACATGAGCCACCCCTTCCGGGTCCTCCCGGAGCTCCGCTGGCTCTCGATCGGCCAGGATCTTCCTGGCTTCACCCACTTTGTCGGACGCAGCCGAAACATAGACGCCGAATCGGCCCGAGCTGAACTCCGGGTCGTACACCACCAGGGGCTTGAGACTCGGGAGCCGCATGTTGATGAAGAGTCCGATGACCGTCGAGAGGGCGCCGAAGAGGATGGTCAGCTCGAAAGCGATGACCACGAACGCCGGAACGGAGACGATAGGCTTCCCTCCCACCACCAGGGGCCAGTCCATGGACGTGAAGATGGAAAGTGCGAATCCGGTGGCCGTCCCGGTGAGGGCACCCACCAGAGCGAAGACCCGAACCGGGCTCTGGCCGTACCCCATGGCGTGCTCGAGATCGTGCTCCGGCACCGGAGCGTAGGCCTGAATGGATTTCCGCTTGAACCCGGCCTTTCTCAGGGCCTGTATGGCATCCACCGCTGAATCCAGGTAGTCGAAGGAGGCCAGAAGTCCCTGCTTTGATGCGCTCATCACGCCGCCCCCTCCTTCCTGGCCCCCCGCAAGGGTGGTGGCAGGACCTCCTTGAGCTCGGCGATGGCCACCGGAGGCAGAATCCGGGTGAAAATCAGGAACCAGAAGAAGAACCAACCGAAGCTACCCACCATGATTCCCATCTCCACCAGGGAGGGCCGGTACATGCCCCATGCGAAGGGCTCATACTCGTGGGAGAGGGATGTGACGATGATGACGAAACGCTCGAACCACATCCCGATGTTGATGAAGAGGGAAATCACGAACAGCGCCGGTATGGAGTGCCGAACCCTCCTGAACCAGAGCAGGATGGGTATCAGCCCATTGCACACCAGCATGGTCCAGGTGGCCCACCAGTAATCGCCGAAGAGCCGGTTCCAGAACATGGCCCGCTCGATCTCCTCCCCACTGTACCAGGCCATGAAGAACTCGGTCAGATAGGCATAGAGAACGATGAGCGAGGTGAGGAGGATCAACTTGGCCATGGCATCGAAGTGCTTGACCGTAAGGTAGGCCTCCAGGCCGAAAATCTTCCTGAGGGGTACGGTGAGGGTGATGACCATGGCCACGCCGGAGAAGATGGCTCCTGCCACGAAATAGGGTGCGAAAATTGTCGCGTGCCACCCCGGAACGATGGACATGGCGAAATCCCAGGACACCACCGAGTGCACGGAGAGGACCAACGGCGTGGCAAAGGCAGCCAGGAAGACGTAAGCCTTTCCGAAGTGGTGCCATTCCCGATCCGTACCCCTCCATCCCAACGCCACCACCTGGTAGAGCTTCTTCCGGAGCCCCTTGGCCTGATCCCGAGCTGCCGCCACGTCGGGAATTGTACCGAGGTAGAAGAAAACCGCGGATACCGTGAAATAGGTCGTCACCGCGAACACGTCCCACAGGAGCGGTGATCGGAAGTTCGGCCAGAGGAAGCGGGAATTCGGATAGGGAATCAGCCAGTATCCGTGCCACACCCGGCCCAGGTGGATGAGCGGAAAGAGCCCGGCCGTCATGACGGCGAAGACCGTCATGGCCTCTGCAGCCCGGTAGATGGACTGGCGCCATGGGGCTCGGAAGAGGAAGAGGATGGCCGAAATCAGCGTGCCGGAGTGGGCGATACCCACCCAGAACACGAAGGTGGTGATGTATACGCCCCACCCCACCGGACTCATGAGCCCGCTGACCCCGATGCCGGTGATGATCTGATAGATCCAGCAGGTGAAGAACAGCCCCACCCCCAACGCGGCCACGGTAAAGAGGGCCCACCAGCCCTTACCCGGCCTCGAAAGGATCTTCAGAATGTCCCGGTTGACCTGCCCGAAGGACTCCACGTCCGGATGGGTCAGGGCTCCCCGTTCTTTTTCGTTCAAAGCAGTCGCCATTCGTTGCCTCTCGGCTCCGAAGTTTCGGGGTGCACCGCAGAGGAGCGGATTCCCCAACCGGGATCAGTGCTCCCCGGAATCGACCTCGTGGAAGGTGACCTTCTTCAAATAGGTCACCGCTGGTTGCGTGTTGATGTGCTGGTCCAGGACCCGATATCCCCGCTCGTTCTGAGTCGCCTGGGCCACCCTGGAGTGTGAATCCCGGATGTCGCCAAAGGTGATGGCCCGAGCCGGGCACGCCTGCATACAAGCCGGTGCCACTTCACCGTCCTCGATGGGACGCTGCCCTTCGACTCTGGCCCGGTTCTGGGCCTCCCTGATGCGATGGACGCAGAAGGAGCACTTCTCCATGACTCCGCTGCTCCGGACCGTCACGTCCGGATTGAACGCCCAGTTCATGGGTTCCGCCGGACGGACAGAGGGCCGTTCACCCGGCTTGGCCATCTCCGTGAAACCGAACCAGTTGAAGACTCTGACCTTGTAGGGGCAGTTGTTTGCGCAGTACCGCGTGCCGACACACCGGTTGTACACCTGAGCGTTCAGGCCCTCCGGCGTATGGTACGCCGCATAGACAGGACACACCGGCTCGCAGGGAGCATTACCGCAATGCTGACAGATCATGGGAAGGAACCGGACATCCAGCGGGCCCGCATGCCTTGCGTCCACCGTCTCGTAGTAGCGCTCGAGGCGGATCCAGTGCATGTCCCGCCCCATGGCCACTTGCTCCTCTCCTACCCAGGGGACGTTGTTTTCTGACTGGCAGGCCGTTACGCAGACGCTACACCCCGTACATCGATCGAGATCGATGGTCATGGCCCAGCGAGGATTTTCGGCCGGGTCATACTGGCCGTATCGACTCCCTTCCAGGGGAAAGTCCTCCGGCTTCCCTTCCGTGGAGACCGGTGCGAAGCCCCCCATAGCCTGGATCTCCTTCAACTCGCCGTGGCCCCCCGCCCCATGCTGGCCCTCTTCCTGGTCCGCCTCACCATGTTCAACCTCGGTCTGGCCTGATTCGGCGTGCCCGAGAGCCGCCAGGGTGACGGCAGGAGCGATGGGCCGATTGTGCTGATCAGAAGATCCTTCGACGGTGGCCAGGGGCCGACGCTCACCTGTAGGGATCAGATCCACCCGAGTGGCAAGGTACACCAGGGCCCCCGAGGGCTGCTCCACCTGCGCCGGAAGAAGCTTCATAGCGTTGACGCCCATGCCGTTGGCGTAGCGCCCGTAAGCCTCGTGTCCCCCACCCATGGCCAGGGCCACCGCATCCTCCCGGATCCCCGGGTAGGGCCAGACCGGCACCTCCACCTCTCCATGGGGCGACTGAACTCGAACCAGATCCCCCTCCCGGACACCCAACCGTTCCGCCGCAGCCGGATGGACCTCCACCCAGGAGTGCCACGCCATCTTGCTAACCGGGTCCGGAAGCTCTTGAAGCCAGGGCCGATTGGCATGTTTACCGTCACCGAACCTGGAGGAGGGGTAGACGATCAGGGCGAACTCACCCGAGCCGTCCAGGTCTGGAACATCGAAGTTGAGGATGGCATCGGGGGAGCGGAGGGGTTCCGGCCCTTCCTGACCGGCACCATTCGTGGACGCAACACCCCTTCGCAAGGCCTCGCGCCAGAACTCGTCGAAAGGTTCGCCGGGGGCTACCGCGGTCTGAATCCCCCTCCATTCTTCTCGGAGGAAGTCGAAGAAGGTGGCAGCGCCCTGGTCGTACCCCATCCGGAGTGCCACGGAAAGCAGGACGTCTCCGGTCTGCTTCGAGTCGAACCCGGGAACCGGCTTCATGGCCGGCTGCTGAAGGGCGAATAGGCCAGGCCGGGGGTTCGAGTCGCCCCAGGCCTCAAGGGGATGCCGGTCCGGAAGAACCAGGTCACAGAGCTCCGCCGTCTCGTCCATGGCCGAGGCGAAGGAAACCCGGAATCCTGCCGAAGGGAACGCTTCCCTGAACCCGGCGGCCGGAGGGAGCGAATAGGCGGGGTTCACACCGTGAACCATGACCACGCCCACGCCGGACATGGCCGACAGGGCCGAAGCCATCTCACCGAATGGAAGGGAAGGAGCTCCCTGGTCGAAGTCCCGGAGGCGGACCGTTCTGCCCACATTCCTTGCCACATGGTTGAGGACGTGGACGGCCAGGTTGGCGGCCGTGGCGTTCCTGTGGTGCCCGGCCAATCCTGGCCCTACAGCCAGACTCGGCGCTCCTGCCATGAAGTCCCGGGCCAGAGCCTCGATCTGACCGGCAGGCACACCGGAAGCCTCCTCGGCACTCCGGGGGTCATAACCCTCCAGGAGACGTTGATAGTACGGGCCGGCGTCTCCACCTTCCTGGACGATGACGTGTGCCATTGCCAGGGCCACCACAGCTTCCGATCCAGGCTTCAAGGGGACCCACTCGTCGGCGTTCTGGCCGGTTAGCGAGAGGCGCGGAGCCAGGAAGACCATGCGACCCTTGGAACCGTGATCATCGATCCCGGCCACCTGGGCAAAACCCCTGTGGTACTCCACCGGCGAAAGCCAGGTCTCTAGGAAGTCCGCCCCAAAGGAGTAGACCAGGCGTGCCTGGGCGAAGTCGTAGGTGGGCACCCGGTTTCGTCCAAAGGCAATCCTCGTGGCTTCTCGGAGGGGAGCCTCTGAAAGCCCCTCGTATTCCCGGCGCACTCCTCCGACGTCGGCGAGGAAGCCATCAACCAGATTGGTCAGAGACGGCCCCATCCTCCCGGCCAGAAAGAGATGGTTCTCACTATCGCCGAGCCTCTGGGCCAACAAAGCTTCGGCTTCATCCCAACCGATGGGCGTAAAGCCCGAGGCGTCTCTCGCCATGGGAGAAGTGAGCCGGTCAGGATTATAAAGACCTTGCACCGCTGAATAACCGCGGGAGCAGAGGGTCCCACCCGAAATGGGGTGATCCGGATTGCCCTCCACCTTCACAACCCGACCCTCTCGGGTTCTTACCCATACGCCACATCCCGCTGGGCATTCACCACAAACCGAAGTGTACCAGGTGGCTACACCAGGTGTGGTTTCCTCATCGGGAATCACATAGGGAAGGAGCTTTTCCACCTGCTCCGTGGAGCAGCCGAACATGGTGGCTCCCGCTCCACCGGCTCCCACCACTTTCAGAAAATCCCGCCGTTTGATTCCGTCGGTCATGAACTCAAACCTCTATTGGGAGCCGCCCGGGAAACCGGGCACACTCCAACGTAGGGCGTCGAAGCATCAGTAGTGGCAGACAGTGCAGTCGATAGAGGCATCGTTGTCCACATGGCATTCGATGCACCATCCCATCTTCAGCGGCTGTTCCACCTCCTCGATGACCTCGATCTCTTCCACCGTCCCGTGGCACTCCTGGCACTCCAGGGCCCCTGCGTCCTTCGCCACGTGCCTCATGTGGGGGAACTTCACATGGTCCGCCACCTTATAGATCCGCACCCAGGGAATGGGCTCACCTCGGGCCCAGAAATCCTTCAGGATATCCACTTCCTCCGGCTTGTTCCTTCCCGGAAGGATGAGATGGCATCCCATGCAGTCGGAGACCGTCGGCATGCCAGCGTCGACGGACCTCTCCGCCGCGAAGTGGCAGTACTGACAGTCGATCTGGAACTCTCCTTCCCCAGTACCGGCATGGGTGTTGTGGGGAAAGGCGATAGGATGGACCGACGTGCCTGTGGGAGCGGGAGGCGGGACTTCCCCCTCTTGGGACTGGACGAAGGCCAGTGTAGCGAAGGCCGCGAACACGCCCACGGCCGCAAGAAACCACGGCTTCTTCATTGGCTCTGATTGCCTGAAAAGGCCCGCAGAAAATGGCACATACTTGAAAAAAGTTCTGCCGAGAAACGGTAGGAGAAGCTAGAGTACCCCCCAGGGGGTGTCAACGTCGATATTTGCCCCCAGAAACCTTTCGATTACGGGCAGTGTCTCAAGGAGTCGCAGATCTTCTGCCTCCCTCCCGGAAAGCCCTCTGGCTTACCCTTGAATCATGTCTGGTACGCCGACCGCCCCGACGACTCGCGCCGACGACTCGAGCACATTCCAGGGCCGTGGAGGACTGACCTTGCCACCTACCGGTACGGAGGGTCGTAGACGGTCATTTGCGCATCAGTTTTTCACAAGATCCCATGGGAGGCCCGGAGCGAAATGAGATGGAACGCCTATTGAGGGTTGCCCGGATTTCCTTGCGGAAACGACCCTTTCGGTGATAAGAACCTGGTAGGGAGATTGAGAACCGACACCGGCTCTACTACTCTTACTCCGATGAATGCCTCGACAAAGAACCCGTCTCCCCAATCTCCGTCCTCGGGACACCACCTGGCGACAATCAGCCACGAGGGCCGTTTTTGGGACGTCTATCTGGAGTTCGACGACGACCCCCGGCGGCCCGATACCTACCGCGCGCTCCTCTGCTACTTCCCAGGTGACCCGGGTGACGACGAGGAGACTGTCCGCACCACGGTCATCATCATCGAAGAGTCCTTTGAAGATGCAATGCTGAAGGCCCGAAGCCTGGAAGACGTTCAACTCCAGGCCCTTCTGAGATCAGCTTTGCCCTGAACACCCCACCCCCTGGGCCTTCGCTAAGCTTCCTTTACCCAACGCCAAAGCTCCGGTACGGTGGGACGTTTCCCCTGCATGAGGATTCCCACCCGATAGATCCTCCCTGCTACCCAGGCCACGGCCCAGACACTGGCGTAGAGAAGTGCGAGGGACGTACCGATCTGCCAAAGTGGAACTGACCCTGCCCCGGCCCGGGCGTAGAGAAGGACCGGGCTGAAAAAAGGCACCATCGACATGATTATCGACAACGGTGCGCCAGGGTTCTCCATGATGGGCATCAGAAAGAGGACCGGTGCTACCAGGAAGATCACGACTGGGAATTGGGCCTGCTGGGCTTCCTCTTCGGTAGAGCACATTGCACCCACTGCCGAGTACAGCCCTGCGTAGAGGAAGTACCCTCCCAGGAAAAGAGCAAGGAAAAGGGCGACGAGGCTTAGGTCCGGCACGGCTTGGGCAATGTCCTGGGGGTTCACCAGATCAGGCCTGGCCGCGACCAGGGCCGGAAGGCCGAAAGTGAAGGCGAGAACACCTCCCCCAATCCACACCGCCAGCTGGGTCAGTCCCACCGATCCGACCCCGATGATCTTTCCCAGCATAAGCTCCCAGGGGCGAATGGAGGAGATCAAGATCTCCACGATTCGTCCTGTCTTCTCCTCCAGGGCCGCCCGCATCACCGCCGCCGCATACATGAGGACGACCATATAGAGGAGCATGGCCCCGATGAAGACACCCACGAACTGGGGTTCTGACTCAGTCGTGCCACCCCCCTCCTCCTCCAGAATCCGAACGTCCATGGAACCGCCGGCAAAGAGCGGTCCGAGATCCACGTCAGAGCCGGTCTCCGCCAAGCGTGCTTCCAGTGCAGACTGAACCAACACCCCCCTGATCGTCATCCCTCGGATGGAACCCGGGCCGTGGGAGCCATAGAAGGTGGTGTGCCCGCGAGAAAGGGATTCCTCGTTCAGGACCAGATAGCCCCCTAGTTCACCCTCCATGGCCAGCGCCCTGAGGGAGTCCAGGGACCCGGGAGGGGCTTGGTTCACGGTAAAACCGGCCTCCTCCAGGGAGGGCTGCATACGTTCGGCCAGAACACCCGTCTCATCCACCAGGGCCAGACTCCGCCGAGCCTCCTCCTGGCTGGTCTCGTAGACGATGGGGAGGACCATGGCCACGATCATGAAGGCCGGAGCAGCGAATGTGGACACCAGAAACCATTTGCTCCTGACCCGCTGCAGGTACTCGCGTCGGATCACGGCTGTCAATGCCCTCATGGCGCCACCCTCCTTCCAACAGAAGGGAGAGGAGCTCCGGCACCGACTCCGTTGTTCGGTTCTCCTGCATGTCGGACGAAAATCTCGTGAAGTCTTGGCTCCACGAGGTCGAAGCGGTCGATTCTCACGCCGGCCGCCACCCCACGATGCAGGATTGCCTGGTGGTCGGCCCCTTCCCTCAGAACCAGGTGAAACCCATCGTCGGCCGCTACGATCTCCCTTACCTCCGGGCCCCGGAGCCAGGAGTCGTCACCCTCGAACTCCACCGCCACGAGTCCCTTTCGTTCTCGGCGTTTCAACTCTCTCAAATCCGAATCCAGGACCTTTTCCGCCTTCGAGATCAGACACACCCGCTCGCAGAGCCGTTCAGCATGGTCCATGAGGTGGGTGGAAAAGAGAATGGTCGTTCCCCGTGTTTGAAACTCCCGGACGATCCCCTCCAGAACCTCCTGATTGATGGGATCGAGACCGCTGAAGGGCTCGTCCAGAATCAGAATCTCCGGATCGTGAAGGATAGTCCCTATGAACTGGACTTTCTGCTGCATGCCTTTGGACAGGTCCTGGGTCCGCTTGTCGGCCCACTCGGAAAGCTCCAGGCGTTCGAGCCAGTCGGTGGCGCGAATCTGTGACTCTTTCCGTGTCAGCCCTCTGATCTCACCCAGGAATACCAGGAGATCTCCGACTTTCATCTTCCGGTACACCCCTCGTTCCTCAGGCAGATACCCGACCCGGGTGTTCTGCAGAACACCGGGGGAGCCCCCCAAGAGTTCAACCTCTCCTTCGTCCGGGAGAAGAATCCCCATGATGATTCGGATCGTGGTCGTCTTCCCGGACCCGTTTGGGCCCAGGAGACCGTACACAGTCCCACGAGGGATCTCGAGGTCGAGAGAGGATACGGCGGTGTGGGATCCGAACCGCTTGGTGACACCTTTCAGCTTGATGGGTGCTCCGTTGGCTGCGGAACTCGACATCGGTGTGCCTCCTGGCCACGGTGATGAGCATTCTTCTCCCCTACGGCCCATCTGATGCTCACCTTCAAGAATCGTCAACCCCAGAGCGTTCGGCGTTGGAAACTCTCGTCTTGCCGGAGACATGAAGCGACAGCGGGGACACGGCTCCCTAGGAGGGTGTCGAGAAAGCGTGATGCGGCCGCGCTTTTTCAGCAGCCTCCTAGTGCAGGACGAGGGTGAGGGCTTAGATTGGGTACTTCTCTGATACATTCGGGTATGCGGGAGGCTGAATGGCCATCTTCCGGACGTTGTACTACGGCGATGTAACGATCGGTGTGGGAGGGCGGATCACCATACCCCAAGAAATCCGTGATGACCTCCGGATTGACGAGGGAGACGTGCTCACCGTCAGGGTAGAGGAGGCTCCCAACAATACGCGGCAGATGGTCATCTGGCGCGCCGATCCACAGCCGGAAGAATAGTCGGCCCACTGGAAGCGGGGTAATCGTGCCAGCGATTGTCCGAGTGGTCGACGGCGACATTTCCACTTTTGAGGGCGATGCCGTCGTCAATGCGGCCAACAATCACCTTCGCCTCGGCACCGGGGTGGCGGGGGCCCTTGCCCGAAGGGGCGGCGGGGCCATTCAGGAGGAGTGCGACGAGATCCTCCGTAGAGATGGCCCCATCGAAGTCGGGGGAGCGGCCATTACCGGAGCCGGAAAACTCCGGGCTCGCTTCGTGATCCACGCCGCAGCCATGGGGGACCTTCCCGTGACTCCCGAGTCCATCCGCAATGCGACGCGAAGCGCACTGGAGCTCGCCGAACAGCATGGTGCCCGGTCCATCGCCTTCCCGGTCCTTGGAACCGGCGTCGGAGGTTTTCCCTTCAGCGAAGCCGCCAGGATCATGGTGGACGAGGTCAGGGACTTCGTCAGCACGGATCCCGACATGGAGAGCATCATCTTTTACGGATACACCCCGGACCAGGCGGCTACTCTCCGACGATATCTGAGCTGAGACCTTCTCCCACCTCCAGATCTGTCCACCGGGCCAGATCCCTCAAGGGCCCACCTCCATCGTGGTGCCACCAAGGACGAGGCCACGGTGTGTTCTCGAGACTCGTGATTCTGCTCACCCCCAGACGCGTCAAGGCCCCCACAACCTCCTCCGCACCGGAGCCAAGCCCGGTGACGCCTACCGTTTGCAGGAAAGGTCCCCATTTTTTCAAAGTCAGGAGTCCATCCTCGATCCGATCCACCGGAATGACCCGAACGGTTCGATGCAGACAGGAGGGCTCCAGGTCACCTCCGGGAGAGAAGAGAACCGTCCATGGCGCTTCCTCCCCTCCGTGGTGGACCACGCCCTGCCCCGCCGAGGCCAGGAGCTCCGCCTCTCCCCTCAACTGCTGAAGGGCGGCCCCGGACTCCAGCGACATTTCGCCGGATGGGAGTGCTTCCTCCAGCTCCTCGAGCTCTCCCGCCAGGAGGCCGGCCCACTCCTCGGGTGTCACCGCTCCACCCCTCTCCACAAAGAAGACGTGGGGGGACACACATCCCTTCTGGTCGAAGAGGGCAACGGAACGGGCTGCCGCGGCAGCCGCCCGCCGCCCACTCTGCCTCAGAACTGTCCCGGATCCATCAGCTCCCCCCGCCGTCAGAGCGTCCTTCCCGATCAGCCCAAAGCCCATTCGATGCCGGTAAGGGCGGAGTGGGGTGTGCGGTGGGATGCGACTCCGAATCCAGCGGATGGTCTTGTCACTGCCGTACGCCACCACCAGGTCCGCCTCATTCAGGACGGTCTCGGTCCGGCCGCTCTCGTCCACGGGCCAGTACAGGACCGCTACGGAGCGAGCAAGCTCTGGAGACTCCTCTGCCAAGGTTCGGGCGAAGAGGACCGGCAGGGGGATGTCTCCGAGACCAGGCTTGAGGACCAGGGCGGACTTCACCAGGAGACTGCGTATCATGGAAGTGGTGGCGACGCCGGGCACTGTCCCTGCTCCGAGATGGAAGGCCACCGGGTAGCCCATGGCCCTGGTGACGTCACCCGCCATCCCGGGCCGGAAGCCGTCCAGGACCCCCGGGTCCGGAAAATCCGACCGAACCAGGTCCCAAAGCCCTTCCTGCACCCACCCCCGAGCCATGCCATCCAGAACCGACTTTGCCATGGGAATTGAGAACCCGGCGAAAGCGCCAAGCATCTCCACAGCCCTGGACCGGAGGGAGTCGCCTGGATCCAGAAAGCGATTAGCCACCCGATCCACGGCTCCCACGATCTTCCGAAGGGGGAGGGAGGCCAGAGACTCTTCTCTCTCGGACCTCAGGAGGGCAACGAGCTCCTTCAGGCCAGGCTCAGAGAGGGCCGGATATTGAAAAGGAGGAATCCCACGTGGGCCGGAGCTGCGGTAGGGGCCCGCAGCTCTGACTTCCCCCACTCCCTCCCAGTCGGCGACTTCATCACCGGTCAGGGAAAAAGAGGGCGGTAGGTACCAAGCCTTGAAGCTGGTCATCACCTGAATCCCCTTCCCGAAAGGAAATCCTCCATGGCAAGGGAACATCCTCGGGGTTCGCTTCCGGGATTTCGGCCCAGAAGTTGGAAGCCGCCGGGAACCATCCGACCCAGGTCCTCTGTAAGGACCGCCGAAACCGATCCCAGATTCGCCAAGTCCAGGTGAGCGAGGATTCCCCGCTCCCCCAGCGGGACCTCGTCCAAGGTCATTGGGTCCAGGGACAGGGTCCGAACCCAGGGAGGCCCCCGATGATACCGGTCCGCCAACCCGAGAACTCCAGGGTGTTCTCCACCTCCCAGGACCGGTTCATAGAACTGGGAAAGCAACTCCGTCATCCCGTACTCATTCACAATGAAGTTCGCCCCCACGCCGAACCCTTCTTCCAGGATTTCATAGAACTCTTCTCGGGGCACCTCCCGGCTTCTGCCTTTGTAACCTCCGGTTTCCATAATGCGGGAGCCAGGCGGAAGGGAGACTCGCCGGGGGCCTTTCTCCCCCGTCTCCAGCCAACGGACGAAGCCAAAAGCCGTTCCCGCAAGCAGAACTGGTTCTCCCAGCCGTTCCACGTATCGGAGTGCCGTCCAAAACGCGCCTTCGTCGATTTCCCCGTCCGGACCCACAAAGAAACCGGAACCATGCGACCCGAAGCCCCTGACTACCTCGTCCATCATGAAGGCTAAAGACGAGTCCGGAGCTGCCTCCGAAGAGGGGAGGAGGCAGAGAATCCTCATTCTATCATGAGTACTCCGGAGCAGGTGACGGGCAAAGTTCCCCAACAGACTGTGGCGGTAGAGGTCCAGGTCCAGGACGTGGTGTTCTCCTCGGTTCAGCTGGCCCCGCGTAGTCCCGCTGGTCCGAAACACCCGGTCCACGCTTCCCGGATTTCCCGACACCAGCTTCGCGGACTTGAAGGCTCTGGTAGGAAGGAAGGGGATCTCCCTCCAGGAGGTAACAGCTTCTGGATTCACCCCCCGCCTTGTCACAAAGCCCCTGTACAGCTGATTCTCGTGGCACTGGAATCGGAAGACCCTGAGGGCCAGGTCGTTGAAGGCCGGCTCGGATAGAGGCTCTTCGGCCCCGAGCTCCATGGCCTCAAAGAGCTCAGCGGCAAGGTCCTGGAAAGTCACCCACCGCCCCCTCGCACCGGACGACCCGCCCTTTGGCCCGTCACCCGTCCCTCTTGAACGGTCACGACCCCATTCACCACTACCAGGTTGATCCCAGCCGGTGCTTGCCGCGGATTGGTGAAGGTGGCCTCGTCCCGAACCTCCGCCGGATCGAAGGCCACAAGGTCGGCGAAGGCCCCAGGGCGAATCACGCCCCGATCTCTCAGCTGAATCTTCCTGGCCGGCATACCCGTCATCTTGTGGATGGCGGTTTCCAGGGGCATCACCCGTCGTTCTCGGACATAATGGCCGAGAACCCGAGGGAATGTACCGTAGGATCGTGGGTGTGGGGACCCTGAGTAGTCCGAGGCATACACCGAGCCATCCGAACCGATCATTCCCAACGGATGAGCAAGCATGAGAGCGGTGTTCTCCTCCGACATACCGAACCCTATCATCCCCACGTTACCTCGCTCCTCAAAGAGGAGGTTCAGGGCCAGCCCAAGGGGATCCACATCCCTCTCCCTGGCCGCGTCCCCCAGCCGCATACCCTGAATCCAGGCGTTCTCCTCGGTCCGTGTGCTGGTGATCTGAACCGAATTCCACGAACCGAGCTGGGCAATCTTCCCACGGCAATAGGCTTCCAGTGCGGGACGTTGTGCGGGATCCCGAAGGCGCGCCAGGAAAGCTTGTGTCCCTCCCGCCCTGGCCCAGCTGGGGAAAAGGTTGGAGAGACCGGTCGAATAGGCCACATAGGGGTAGCGGTCGAAGTGCACGTCCACGCCGGATGCCCTGGCCTCCTCCAGACCAGCGAGGATGACCGGCGCTTTCCACCAGTTTCGTTCCCCCTGCGCCTTCAGGTGGGAGATCTGGACCGGTACTCCTGCGACCCTCCCGATGTGAAGAGCTTCCTCCACCGCCGCCAGGACTCCGTCGTCCTCATTCCGCATATGGGTAGCATATGGATAGCCGGTGCCTTGGAGGGCCCTGGACAACTCCACCAGCTCTTCCCTGGTCGCGAATCCCGACGGAGTATACTCCAGGCCGGATGAGAACCCCACGGCCCCCTGCATCAGGGCCCGGGAAATCATCTCTCGCATTCGGCCCAACTCCTCCTCCGTGGCGGGCCGATTCTCGTTCCCCACCACCAAGCCCCTGATGGTCCCGTGCCCCACCATGCTGGCGGCATTCACAGACGGCGGAATCGCCTCCAGGGCCCGGAAGAAGCCACCCAGCTCTCGAAGGTCCACTTCCACGCCGTACTTCTCCCGGTAGGCGGTCCGGGCGGCCTGGGCGGCCTCCTCGCTGTTGGGCCCTGGAGATCCCCCGCACTGCCCCCCGACCTCCAGGGTGATCCCCTGGAGAATGCTGTTTTCGGCCTGAGGAACATCCAGGAGGGGCCTGTCGGCATGAGTATGAATGTCGATGAACCCAGGAGCCAACGCCTGTCCTGCAAGGTCGATTTCCACGGCACCACGTTCCGAAACCGCGCCCACCACTTGAATGCGATCGCCAACGACAGACACATCGGCCTCCACGCCAGGCGCACCTGTTCCGTCGAAGACAATGGCCTTCCGGAGGACCAGATCCGGTGCCTTCCACCACGGGAGTGCCCGCACACCCAGCAGCGAGGTCAGACTCATTACGGTCCCAGCCTGGAAGAATTCCCGCCGATCCATGCTCCTCATTCACCGCCTCCTCGTGTCAACCTCGGTCTGGCCCACAGCCCACGTTCACCCCGAAGACCGCCGCATTCGCCCAGGCTCCAGACCACCCCGCTCGAGGATCTTGGCCTCGAGGCGGTCCCCCTCTTCCTCGAGGAAGTCCATCACCGCCTCAAGCTTGTCCCGCACCCCTTCATAGGCAGCGGAAGGGAAGTCATCCCCCTCCGCCGTTCGGATGGCACCCTCGAGGGCGTCCAACTCCCGGAGGATTTTCTCCAGACCCCTCCGCAAGCGGCCCAGGGCCTTTCGGCCTTCTCTCTCAGCAGATTCCACAGATACGGCGCTCCGATGCGACCATGACTCCTCCGTGACAAGATGTTCTTCGGTCCCTGGGGCGGCAATGCGGTGGGGCCGGGGGGGAGACCCTGCTATCATAGTGTCCACAGATGATGGCCGGATGAGACAACCGGAGAGGAAGAAACAGGATGGACGCCATAGACATCGCCGTCGTCGGCGCCGGACCCTGTGGCATCGCCGCAGGTGCAGCGGCAGTAAAAAAAGGGTTTACCACGATTCTCTTCGATAAGGGATGTGTGGGTGCCTCCCTCGTGGACTATCCCTACTATATGCGCTTCTTCTCCACCTCGGACCGCTTGGAAATTGCCGGCATCCCGTGGGCAATCCCGGAGAAGAACCCCAGCCGTCAAGAGGCCTTGGTCTACTACCGAAGGGTGGCTGAGCATTTCGGCCTGGACGTACACCAGTACGAGAAAGTCGAGTCCATCGCCGGCTCCGAAGGCTCGTTTCGAATGAAAACGCGGAAGATGTCCGGGCGGGAGATGGAGTACGAAGCCAAAAGAATCGTCATGGCCACGGGTGGTTTCCACGCGCCAAACATGCTGGAAGTGCCGGGAGAGGATCTACCCAAGGTCCTTCATTACTACAGGGAGCCCTACCCTTTCTATGACCAGGATGTCCTGGTGGTGGGAGGCAGCAATTCCGCCGTCGAGGCTTCCCTGGAGCTGTTCCGTAACGGAGCCCGGGTCACCATGGTCCATTTCCTGGACAAGCTGGACAAAGGTGTGAAAGCCTGGGTGCTCCCGGATATCACCAACCGTTTGAAGCAAGGAGAGATCAAGGCCTATTGGAAGCACCGGGTTTCCACCATCGAGCCCGAATCGGTCGTCCTGAGGCATGAGGAAACCGGGGAATCAAGAGTCCTGAAGAACGATTGGGTCGTTGCCCTCACCGGGTGGAGGCCGAATCCGGTTTTGCTGAGAGAACTGGGGGTCGACATCCAGGAAGACACCGGCGTTCCCCGACACGATCCAGCGAGCATGGAAACCAACATACCGGGGGTGTTCATTGCGGGGGTGTTGGCGGCAGGAAACAACGCCAACAAGATCTTTATCGAGAACGGAAGGACCCACGGTGAACAGATTGCACAGGCCCTGGTGAAAAGGGGCGGGTAGCTCTCAGGAGTTCAGTCCAGGATCCATCCCTGATCGCTCAGAGCCACCACCAGGGCTGCAGGCCCTTCCGCGTCACCCAGGCGGACCGTGTCCCCCGGTTTCACCGTCCTCTGCAAATAGCCCAAGGCCACGGTCTGGCCGAAGTGGGGCGATACAACGGAGCTGGTGACCCACCCCACGCTCCTCTCTTTCTTCGGATCAAAAAGCTCCTGATGGAAGGTCGCCTCAGGGGCTTCGCCCAGGAGTAGACCCCTCAACTCCTTGTTCACGTGCCCCCGATCCCTGATCCGGATGACGACCTCCTGCCCGGTGTAGCATCCCTTCTGATTGTCGATGGCCCGGGACTGGATTCCTGCTTCCAAAGGAATGGTATCCTCGTCCATATCCTTCCCGAAGAGAGGGCGACCCTTCTCGATTCGGAGGGTGTCGAGGGTCTTCTCGGAAAGGGGTGTCGCACCCATTTCCACCAGGCTGCTTCGCACCGCTTCCCGCGAATCCACAGGCAAGATCAGGTCCCAGCCTGGCACCAGGGCATCTCCGTTTCCCCTGACGCGGAAGATCCCATCATCCGGGCTGGCAAGGACCAGTACGTCCCCTTCACCGAGAGCGCCCACCTCCTCCCTGGACAGGGGCAAACCGTAGCCGGAAAGAGCCGACGCCAATGGGCCCGGTGCCTCGGAGCCCAGAAGGGTAAGGATCGCCAGAGAGGGGGAACGGTCCTCGACAGAAGCGAGCCTCGGGGGCAGGAACTTCCGGAAATGGGCCATCGCCCCCTGGAATCCCACCCCCGGGATTTCCAGGAGGAATCCGCCCATCGGATCCGAGGTGATTCGGAGGTCAGTGATCATCCTTCCCTTTGAGGTCAGCAGGGTGGAGTAGACGGCCGCCCCTCCATACTTCCTCGCAGCGGCTTCCGGAGCCTCGGCCCCACCCGCACTCCTGTCTCCCAATGGCCTCAGGGGTGGAGGCGGACTCTGACTCAGAAGGCCATTCAGCATCTCGCCGGGAGCTTTCCCGGTAACCATCAGGAAATGGCAATCTACCCCTGGACTCACCGCCACTCCATCAAAAGCGGCCCGATAGTCCGACCCAGGCGCTGTGGTTTCGGACATCATCTAACCCGGTCCCTTCGACCCAGTCCTGAGATCCTCTACCAGGGCGAGAATCCGTCCTGAATCGGCGGCATCGGGAGCCACGTTCAGGTATGCTTCCAACTGCTCCAGGGCCTCCTCTTTCCTTCCCATGCGAGCCAGAATCACACCTTTGTCCCTGATCTCTCCAGCCGAAATGGGTCGAATGAGAAGGATACGATCCACAGCGGCAAGGGCCCTCTCGTGGTCCCTCACATTCAGGTAGAGGCTCTTCAGGTTCATGAGGAGGCGGACCAACATCTCACGCCGGCTCGCCGCCCTCAAGAATGAATCCTGAACCCTGATCATTCCCCCGTAGATCCGATCCAGGAGCTCCTGGGCTTCGTCCTCGAACCGGACCGCGCCACCATCGTAGGGATCGATGAGGAGATCGATGGCATCGCCCCTGAAGCGGACCAGGAAGTGCCCAGGGAAATTCACTCCTTCAAGAGGCAGTCCCAGACGCCACCCCACCTCGAGGACCACGATACCCAGGGTCAGAGGGATCCCCAGACCCCGGTCCAGGACATCGTTGAGAAAGGAATTCCTCGGATCATAGTACGCATCACGGTTACCCCGGAACCCGTGCCGGTTGTACAGGGAATTCAACAGCTCCTGCATAACGAGGAGGTGGGCGTTCTCATCGTCGAGGCGATCCCGTGTTTCTTCGGCCAGCAGGTCCAGCCGCCCCAGGTACCGTTCCTCAGAGAGTTGAGGATACTCCTCCCGAGCCACCAGAAGGGCGGCACGGGCCAGATTCATCTCCTCGTCTGCCCGGGCGGCCTCCTCCATGAAACGTTGCCGCACGGATCGATCGGGAAGCGTCATTTGAGCACTGCTCCGACTCTCCTCACTTACCTGGGAATACCCGTGGGCCTAGATTGGGCCACGCGAGCACCAGATACCCTTCTTTTGCCAGGTGTTTCCATCGACACCCAAAAAGGGCGGGATGAGCGAAGAACCGAGAGACCAGAGGCCCCGGCTCCGCCTGACACAGCTCTCCCACGGATCAGGGTGAGCCTGTAAGCTCGGGATGGCCGAGTTGGCGCAGGTCCTGCGCCATGTCTTCCCGGCGGCTGACGCCAACGCGCTGGTGGATGGATCCACCGGCGACGACGCCGCCGTGTACCTCCTGGAAGAAGACCGGGCTCTGGTGGTCACGACGGACTTCTTCACTCCCATCGTCGATGACCCCTACGACTTTGGGCAGATCGCCGCAGCGAATGCCCTATCGGATCTCTACGCCATGGGGGCCCGTCCCCTCTTCGCCCTCAACCTTTTGGCCTTCCCCAGGAAACTCCTGGATGAGGGGTCCCTGGAGGGCATCATCCGGGGGGGAGCCGAGAAATGCCGGGAAGCGGGTATCCCCATCCTGGGTGGACACTCCATCGACGATACGGAGCCCAAGTACGGGCTCGTGGCCATCGGCGAGGTCCACCCACAGCGAATGGTCACCAACGATGCGGCCGAGGTTGGGCAGCGATTGGTGCTGACCAAGCCCCTGGGAACGGGCATCATCGCCACAGCCATCAAAGCCGGAAATGCTGAGGCCGATACGATTCGGGCAGCCACCCAGTCCATGGCCGCCCTGAACCAGGGAGCCGCCGAGGCCATGCGGGACCTCTCCATCCGAGCCGCCACAGATGTCACCGGCTTCGGGCTCCTGGGTCACCTCAGGCAGATGTTGAGAGTGTCTGGCGTATCGGCCACTGTCGAGAGGCGATCCCTGCCGATCCTTCCAGGAGCAAAAGAGCTGGCCGAACGGGCAAGGTTTCCTGGAGGTTCGGTAAGAAACCTCAGAGATGTCCGAGGCGACGTGATCTTTCCGAAGGGTATGCCCGAAAAGGAGCGACTTCTCATAGCCGACGCTCAGACCTCCGGCGGGCTCCTCATGGCCGTGGACCCAGAAAAGATCCCAGCCCTCCTTTCCCACCTGGAGGGGAAAACCCCGGCCGCAGCGGTAATCGGAGAAGTGACGGAGGGCCCGCCGGGCCGGATTCAGGTCCTCTGAATCTCAACCCCGCGGGCCCTTCCCCGGCCTGGCGCCGTGGCGCGCGTGGCGTGGCCCGGGCCGTTACTCAGTTAGGCCCCCCCTAGGCCCTGATCTCCTTCTCCTCTTGCTTCCGGTTCGAAGAGGCTCGCCCCTTGCCACCACCACCCGCGGACTTGGACTTCGGCTTCTTGCCGGCCCGCTTACTCTCATCCACCAGAGCAATCTTGATAACCGAGTCCAGGTCTTCGACACAGTGGAATGTGAGGTTCTCGGCCACCTCCTCCGGAATGTCCTCCAGGTCGGCCTCGTTCTCCTTCGGCAAAACGATCTCACTGATCCCGGCTCGAACAGCGCCCAGGATCTTCTCTTTCAGCCCTCCGATGGGTAGGACCCGACCCGTAAGAGTCAGCTCCCCGGTCATGGCTACATCTCGCCGCACCCTCTTTCCGGAGAGGGCCGACACCAGGGCCGTAGCCATGGTTATCCCGGCCGACGGCCCGTCCTTGGGCACGGCACCGGCGGGAACGTGGATGTGGACCTCCCGGTCCTCCAGGGCTTCGGAAGGGATGCCCAACTGGTCGTGCTGGGCCTTGGCATAGCTCAGTGCGGCCCGCCCCGACTCTTTCATCACGTCACCCAATTGGCCAGTGAGGGTCAGCCCTCCCCTGCCCTGCATCACCGAGGCCTCCACAAACATTATGTCACCGCCCATGGGGGTGTAGAACATGCCGGTGGCCACCCCCACTGTATCAACGGGAGACATCTGCTCAGGGTGGACCCTCGGCCGGCCCAAAAGCTCCCGGACTTTATCCTCGTCCATGGCCACCGACTCGACCTCGTCTCCGGCGATCTTTCGAGCCACCTTCCGGGAGAGCTTGCCCAATTCCCGCTCCAATTGTCGGACTCCCGCCTCCCGGGTGTACTTCTGAATCACCGAGAGGATGGCGTCGTCCTCCATCTCCAACTCCTCTTCTCGGAGCCCCGCCTCTCTTTCCTGCCGCGGCAGAAGGTATCGCTTGGCGATCTCCAGCTTCTCCTTCTCCGTGTAACCGACGAACTCCACCCGTTCCATCCGGTCCAGCAACGGCGCCGGGATCCGATCCACATAGTTGGCGGTGGCGATGAAAAGGACCTCCGAAAGATCGAACGGGATCCCCAGATAATGATCGGTGAAGGACGAGTTCTGCGCCGGATCCAGGACCTCCAGCAGAGCCGCGCTGGGGTCGCCCTGAAAGGACACCCCCAACTTGTCCACCTCGTCCAACAGGAAGACGGGGTTCTTGCTCTTCACCTGACGCATGCCCTGAATGATCCTACCCGGCATGGCTCCGACGTAGGTCCGGCGGTGCCCTCGTATGTCGGCCTCGTCCCGGGCACCTCCCAGAGAGATGCGAACGTACTTACGCCCCAGGGCTCTGGCGATGGACTGGGCGATGCTGGTCTTCCCTGTCCCGGGAGGCCCACCGAAGAGGAGAATAGGACCGCGCCCGACGCCGTCGTCCACCGAGGGCTCGGGGGATTCCTGGTCCTCTCCCTGTGCCTCTCCGGCATCGACACCCTGCTCGCCAGCCTCGTCGCCCGCCAGCGAATTTGCCTCCTCTTCGGCTTCCGCCTCCAAAGCCCGCTCGCTTTGCAGCTTCCGAACTGCAAGGAATTCCAGAACACGGTCCTTCACGTCCTTCAGGCCGTAGTGGTCTTCCTCCAGGATGTCACAGGCTTTGTTGAGGTCGAGCTTGTCCTCGGTCCGGTCGCCCCAGGGGAGCTCCGTCACCCACTCCAGGAAAGTCCGGATAACCTGATACTCGGCAGACTGGGGACTGGTTCGCTCGAGCCGCTTCAGCTCTCGCTCCACCTCGGTGCGTGAATCCTCTGTGAGCTCCAGCTCCGCAACACGCTCCCGGAGTTCCTCCACGTCGTTCCGCTCGTCCTCGTCGCCAAGCTCCTTTTGGATCTGCTTCATCTGCTCTCTGAGGAGCATCTCTCTCTGACGTTCTCCCAGCTCCTCCTGGACCTTGGCCTGGATTTCTTCCTGGGCCTCGATGCGAGCCAACTCCTTCTCCACTGCGACCAAAGCCGCCCGCATCCTCTGCTCGTCGGGGAGGATTTCCAGAAGATCCTGCTTGTTCTCTGTAGAGAGCTCGAGGTAGAAGGCCACCAGATCGGCAAAAGCCCCGGGATCGTCTACTCCCTGGATGAGCTGATTGAGAGCTTCCACGGGTACGCCCCGTCGAGTTCCCAACTCTGCCGCCCGCTCTCTGAGCTCCCCGTCCATGGCTTGAAAGGCCGGATCATCGGGACTGGCCGGAGGAATGCGCTCCAGGGTCATGAGATTGGCCTGGAGCATGGCCTCTCCTTCAGTCACGTAGGAGAGGGCTTGGGCCCGCCCTTCGCCCTGAACCAGGAGCTGCATCCCACCCCGCACCCGATGGGTCTGGATGATCCTCACCACAGTCCCGACGTTATAAAGAATATCGGGGTGCGGATCGTCTACGTTTTCCTTCTGAGCCACAGCGAAAAGTCGCCGGTCGCCCTCCAGCGCCTCCTGAACCGCTTCCACCGTTCCTGGTCTTCCAGCCGATATCGGAACAGCCACCCCTGGGTACACCACCGTGTCCCGAAGGGGAAGCACCGGAAGGGAGTATCGCTCACCCATGAGTCCTCCCATGATTGAATTCGTCGTCCATCGTCCCCCGACCCATCCAGCCTGATAATCCTATCGAAGGGACGAGGATCTCGCACTAGAGCAGAAACCTTGCCAGGCTTCTGCCCCTGTTTTTATGCCGAAAAAGCAGGCTCCCTGCCAATATGGCCGGGCCGGTGCTTGCGGCCGAAGACCATCTCTTGGGTCCAACCCCTGACTTCAGCGCCCAGAGTCCCTTACATTTCCACCCGAGCGGTCACCACTTTTTCTCTGGAGGAGCCATGACCGAGTTCATGGATGGGGTCACCTGGTTCCGCCATTCTTCTGTACGAATCCGCAGAAGTGACGTTGAGATCCATGTAGATCCCTGGGGGGTAGCGGAAACAGGGAAGGCGGATTTCATCCTCCTGACCCATCCCCACTACGACAACTTCTCTGAGGAGGACATATCGAGTGTCCGGAGCGACGAAACCATAGTCGTGGCCCCAAGCAGCATGCGGAAACAATTGGGCGACGTCGACCACCTGCTCCACCCCGGAGACTTGATACAGCTAAGTCGCATCGACATTCTAGCCGTACCCGCCTACAACCGGGATCGGAAGTTTCATCCGGCCGACTCAGGCTGGTTGGGGTATGTTTTCACCGTGGGCGGCGTCACGTACTTCCACGCCGGCCATACCGACCCCCTTGAATCCATGTCGGGAATTCGCTGTGACGTTGCCCTCATTCCCTGCTGCACCGACTACACCATGGGACCCGAGGAAGCTGCCGGAGTGGCAGAGTTATGTGGTGCCTCGGTTCTGGTTCCCCTTCACTGGGACGACAATCCCTATGGTCTCGCGGAAGTCGAGAAGATCCCCGACATCTTCTCAGGCACGGTGGCGATACTCGAACGGACAACATGAAGATCACCCGAATCCACAGACCGGCCCTTCTACTGATCCCCCTTGTTCTCTTTCAAATGCTCCCGGAACCCTCCGAGGCCCAGATGACGCCCTCTGCCCGGCCTACCACACTGGCGGGGCGCTCCACCGTCTACGCTCCCAACGGGGTAGTCGCCACCAGCCAACCCCTGGCCACTTCGGCGGCCTTGAAGGTTCTGCAAGATGGTGGAAACTCCTTTGATGCCGCCGTGACGGCAGCCGCGGTCTTGAACGTGGTGGAACCCCACATGACCGGCATGGGCGGCGATGTGTTCGCCCTGTTCTGGTCCGTTCGGGAGCAACGGCTGCGGGGATTGGATGCCAGCGGTCGGGCAGGCTCCCTGGCGACACCCGACACCATAAGGGCCTTGGGCCTGGATGACGTACCCTATAGGGGGGCGAGTGCCGTAACCGTTCCAGGAGCTCTGTCCGGATGGGCAGCCCTGCTGGAGGAGTACGGGACCCTTTCCCTGGCGGACGCCCTGGCCCCAGCCATCGAGATCGCCGAAAACGGCTTCCCAGTCACTCCAATCATCGCGAGCCAGTGGAGGGGGACCGCCAGAATCCTACGGCGCGACCCCGGGGCTTCTGCCACCTACCTCATAGACGGCGAGCGGAGTCCTGTGGCGGGGGAGTGGTTCCAGAACTCCGACCTCGCTTCCTCCTTCCGGCTGGTGGCCCAGGAGGGGCCCGGAGCCTTCTACGGTGGGGCCCTTGGAGCGCGGATCGTGGAGGAGGTTCAGGCTCAGGGGGGGTTCTTGACCTTGGAAGACCTCAAAAATCACCAACCCGAATGGGTAGAACCGATCTCCATCGACTTCCATGGCTACCAGGTCTGGGAGTTGCCCCCGGCAGGCCAGGGTATCGCCGCCCTGGAGATGATGAAGATCCTCGAGCCCCTCGACCTGAGGTCCATGGGCCACAACTCTGCCGAGTACCTCCATCATATCGTCGAGGCAAAAAAGCTCGCCTTCGCCGATCTGGCTCGGTACATCTCCGACCGGGACCACCTGGAAGGGAATCCCCGGTCGCTTTTGGACGAGGAGTATTTGGCAGGGCGACGAAGCCTCATCGATCCCCAGCGGGCAGCCGACCGTGTGGATCCTGGGCGACCCTTCGACAGCGGAGAGACCATCTACCTGACCGTTGCAGACCGGCAGGGAAATATGGTCTCCTTCATCAATAGCGTGTTCGAGTATTTCGGATCGGGTGTGGTGGTTCCGGGCACCGGTTTCGTTCTCCAGAACCGGGGAGCCGGATTTACCCTTCAAGACGGACACCCCAATCAAATCGCGCCCCGGAAACGCCCATTCCACACACTGATCCCCGGCTTCGTCACCAAGGATGGGGAACCCCTTCTGTCCTTCGGAGTCATGGGCGGTTCCATGCAGCCTCAGGGGCACACCCAGCTTCTTCTGAATCTCCTGGTTTTCGGTATGGATCTTCAGGAGGCCATCGATGCTCCCAGGGTCCGCCACATGGGAGGGACCCGAATCGTCCTGGAGGCCCCCATCTCGGACGACGTACGCCTCCGCCTCTGGGAGCTCGGACACACCCTCTCCAGCGGAGGTTCCTTCGGAGGCGCCCAGGCCGTGATGCGGCTGCCCCGGGGCTGGGCAGCAGGATCGGATCCCCGGAAGGACGGCATGGCGGCAGGACATTGAGGATCGGCTCGGCAGCTCCAGGCAAACCGGTCGGATGACGGAAGAGGCGAATCCGGGCGCCCCGGGGTCCGTCCTGGACTCTGTCGTCCCCTATCATCGGCTTCCCAGTGGGTTCCTCCGCATGCTGGACGAACCCCCCGATCCCCCGGCAATACCCCAGCCTTCAGCTACCCTGGTTCTCCTCCGGAGGAGTCCTGAGAGAGTCGGGAAGTCCCAACAGATGGAAGTGTTGTTACTGAAAAGGAGCCCCAGGTCGGGTTTCATTCCCGGTGCATGGGTGTTCCCCGGTGGCCGGGTGGACGAGGAAGACGGGGATCCCGGCCTCTTGATGCATCTCGATGGTCTGTCTCCCGGCCGGGCGCGGGAGAGGCTTAGACTCGGGAATGCACGGCCAGACCCCACCGAGGACGGGAACCCGGACGCACAGAAGCCACCTCCACCCTGGGCCTACTGGGTTGCTGCAATCCGGGAAACCTTCGAGGAAACCGGGGTGCTGCTAAGGAAGTCTCCCGACGGAGCCGGGCCCTTGGTACCGAAAGTCAAGGAGTTGGCACTCGAAGAGGGTAGGGAAGACCTCATCTCCGAAGCTCGATCACGGCTCCTGTCCGGTCTGGGAGGTTTTCTGCCAATCCTCCAGGAGCTTGGAATCGTGCTGGATGCCGGCTCCCTGGAGTACAGCGGGCACTGGCTGACTCCAGAATGTGAGCCGCGCCGCTACGAGACTCTCTTCTTCATCACCGAAATGCACCCTGAAGCCCGGGTGACGCCACACGAGAAGGAGATGGTGGACGCACTCTGGATTACCCCGGAACAAGCCTTGGCCAGGAACCTGAAGGGAGAATTCCCCCTGGTCTTTCCGACCCTTGTCACCCTGGAGGAGTTGACGCCCTTCCCGACACCCGAAGAGGCTCTGAGCGTCCTTCGGGGCAGGCCTGTACCCCGGCGCCTGCCTGAACCGGAGCGGGCGGAGGGAGGCGTGTTGTTCAAGTTGAAGGAGTGACGACGCCACGCACCGGTGGCAGGAAGGCCAGGTTCTACTGGTCCGTCACGATCCTTTCAACCAGGACGGTGGACACGTCGGCAATAGTCGTTTCCTCGTCCTTCATGACTCCCAGCATACGATGGCAGCCTGGACACCCCGTCACCACATCCTTGAGCCCCGTGGCCTGAATTTGCTCCCACCGCTTTTGATTCACCTTTGCGGGAGAGTCCCAAAGGAACCCGCCACCGCCACCGCCGCAGCACATGGTAGGGAAGCCCGCGGCACTGGTCTCCGGGTTGGTGAGGGTCAGGCCAGCGGACTGGAGGAGCGCCCGCATCTCCCCGTCTTCGCCATTGTGGAACACCTTGCAGGGCGTGTGGATGGCGGCGTTGAGGGGCTTCATTTCCAGCTCCAACTGCCCCGACCGGACCAGGTGAGCCAGATAGGGAGTGTGTAGGCGGACATTCGAGAAGTCCGCGCCGAATGCCCGGTATTGGGTCTGAATAGTGTCCCTGCAGTGAGGACAGATCGTGAGGATCTGTCGCTCCTGGTTCCCGTCGAGTACCTCTGTCAGGAATTCGATCCGGTCCTGAGCCCACAACGGCCAGTCCTCCATGAGGCCTCCGCCATGGAGGAGTCCCTCCCCCCAGCACTGCTCGTCTTCGAGAACCCCCCACTTGATGCCCGCAGCCTCCAGAAGCTTCGCGGTAGCCACCACCACCGGTTGAACCTCCGGGCTGTTCCCTCCCTGACATCCCAGAACGAAGAGGACATCGTGCTCCGACGGGTCGTAGATGGGGAATCCGTGTTCTTTGATAAAACGGGCCCTCTCTCCGTCCACTCCGAAGATGTTGCCGGAGCCAGCCAGAGCCTTCATGGCCGTGTCCCGGAGAGCCCTGGGCGGATAGAGCCCTTCCAACATCAGCCGGCCCCGTACCTCCAGGGCGTTGCGGCCAGGTCTGCAACCGGTGGGGCACGCAACCTCGCAAGCTCTGCACTGTACGCAGGTAGCCGTCACGTCGGGGTCAATGAGCTCCGCCAGGCCGTCGGCGGCCAGTGCCGGGTTCTGGAGAGCCAGGACGAAGTGTTCCCTGGGTTTCAAGTCTGGGCCTGCAGGACATGCGTCGTTGCACCGGCCACACTGGATACAGGCCGCCTGGTCGAAGAGGGCTCCGAATCCGAAGTCCGACACCCCCTCGGGCATCCCGAGGCGGGCATATTCTGCCTCCATCTTGGATTCGTCTTCCAGATCCATGTCCAGGTCGTTCCCGAAGACCGGGCGATCGGATGGCGATTCGGTCATGTGCTTCAAAACCACATTGACCGGGGCCAGAACCAGGTGAAGGTGCTTCCCATGGGCGATGACCGCCGGGAACACCGCCAGCACCAGGTAGTGTCCCCACCAATTCGCCACACCCAGAGCCGATTCCTCCACCATCATCTGCTCGAAGAGGTGGGTAATCATGAGGAGGGCGATAAGGCCCAGGATGACCCCCGACTCCAGGGGGTGGGTCATCTTTGCCCGCTCCACCCCGTAGCGACGGATCGCCAACGCCACGATCCCGACCAGCACGGCTATGGCCACAACGTCCAGGAGCCGGTTGTACCAGTCCGGTGGGGCTACATCCATCCCCAAGCCCGCCAGCACATAGAGGAGAGATTTGAAGAGGAATAGGAGAAGACCGAAGAAAAGGGGCAGGTGAAACACGCCGACCCACGGACGGTTCTTGAGAACGACATTCTGAGAGAGAACCTCCCAGAGGCCCGGGAAGAAACCACCCGGATTGGTGATCTTGACCTCTCCCCGCTTCGGCCAGACGTGCCCCAGCCGCTGGGTCCAGAGGACGTAGGCGAAGGCGACTACACTTCCGAGAAGAACCAGCCCAACCAGAATCGGCTCGATCCAAGCCATCAGTGTTCCTCCTGAATCCGTCGCGTCCATGCCCGGAGGCGGACCCAGCCCTCCGAACCGGGGTAAGGAGAAGCCCCAATCGCCTTACCTTAGCCAAAAGCCGGCGTCTGTGCACGGGCTTGGCCCGGTTCCGAGAGAGGCGCGGCAATTCAGAGTCTCCATCTATGATGTCTTTTCAATCAACAGACGCTTCCCGCCCGACCACCGTCGGCGAGCTAAAGAACCTCGGATACCGCCCCCGGTCCGTGAAGGATGAATTGAGGGCCAACCTGGTGCGGAGGCTTCGCGAAGGTACCGAGCTTTTTCCGGGTATCGTCGGATATGACGACACCGTGGTGCCCCAGCTCGTGAACGCCATCCTGGCCCGCCACGACTTCATCCTCCTGGGCCTGCGGGGACAAGCCAAGAGCAGGATCCTTCGGCAACTGGTGGAGCTTCTGGATCCTGAGCTCCCCATTCTCGCTGGAAGCGAAGTCAACGACGACCCGATCTCCCCCATCTCCAAGCAGGGGCGCCTTGTCCTGGAAGAACATGGGGACGAGGCCCCCGTGGAATGGATCTCCCGGGAGTACCGATATGTAGAGAAGCTGGCTACGCCCGACGTCACCATCGCCGACATGATCGGGGATGTAGACCCCATCAAGGCTGCAAGGGGAGGACACATCCTGGCCGACGAGCTCACCATTCACTATGGCCTTCTCCCCCGGGCGAATCGGGGAATCTTCGCCATCAACGAGCTTCCCGACCTGGCCGGAAAGATCCAGGTAGGCCTGTTCAACATCCTTCAGGAGGGTGACGTCCAGATCAAAGGATACCCGATTCGCCTGCCATTGGACGTCTTCATGGTCTTCACCGCGAACCCGGAAGATTACACCGCCCGGGGAAAGATCATCACGCCGTTGAAAGACCGGATCGGTGGAGAGATCCGTACCCACTACCCCCTGGAAGTGGAGACGGGAATTGCCATCACCCGACAAGAAGCATGGGCGCAAAGGGATGATCTCCCGGTTCATATACCCGACTTCATGGAAGAGGTCGTGGAGCGGGTTGCCTTCCTGGCCCGGGACGACAAAAGGATCGATCAACGATCCGGCGTGAGTCAGAGGCTTCCCATCACCCTCACCGAAAACATGGTGTCCAGCGCAGAGCGGCGAGCCTTCCTTCTGGGCGAAGGTGAGGCCGTGCCGCGGATCTCCGACCTCTATGCCGCCCTCCCTTCCATCACCGGGAAGATGGAGCTGGAGTACGAAGGAGAAATGCACGGAGCTGAGAAGATCGCCCGGGAGCTCATCAGTGCTGCGGCCGGAATCACTTACGGGATCCGTGCCGGGGGGGCCGACGTTGAGGAGATCGTGGCCCACTTCGAGGAGGGGGGCGCCCTGCAGGTTTCGGAGGGCGCTTCGGCGGAGGCCTGTTTGGAGGCCTTTCGGTCAGTCCCCGGCCTCATGGAGCTGGTGGACTGGGTCGGGTTGGCCTCCGAGACCGCCTCCGGGGGAGCCCGGGCCGCTGCCTGCGAGTTGATCCTGGAAGCGCTCGTGGCGGAGCGACGGATCAGCCGAACCGAAGGCGGCTACGCCAAACCGCCCTTCGAGATCTAAAAAAGCGCCGTCTCATCAATCTGGACATCTGGCCCACCTAAGGGATCTTCGGCATTCCCGGCCCTGACTCCTAGCGCCCTCCGTCCACACTCAGAGTCTGTCCTGTGATCCAGGACGCGTAGTCCGACGAGAAGAAAAGGACGGCATAGGCGATATCCTCGGGTCGCCCCAGACGCCGAGTGGCTATGGACGCGAGGAGCTTCTCCTGCCCCTCCTTCCCGTACGATTGCCACTGCTTCTCCGTGGTGGAGTTGGACCGGATAAATCCCGGGGCCACACAGTTCACGGTGATTCCCGCCGGGCCCAGTTCGTAGGCGAGTTGCCGAGTGAAGCCAATGAGACCGGCTTTCGCCGATGCGTAGGCCTGAATCCCGGTCAAACTCACCCTGAGTCCCGCTCCGGAAGAGATGTTTACGATCCGGCCCCATCCGGCGGCCTTCATGCCCTGAACCACCGCCTGGGAAAAATGGAAGGCGCCGTTCAGGTTCACGTCGAAAATGACACGCCACTCCTCTTCACTGATCTCCTCCAATGGGCGGCCCACCTGCCCTGCGACTCCTCCGGCGTTGTTCACCAGGACGTCCACCCGCCCCGTTTCTTTCGCTGCCTCGCATACGAACTGGGCCACTGCCTCCCGGTCCCGGACATCGACGACTCGGACCTCACAACTCTCACTACATAGGGCCCTCGTTTCATCCAACTCCTCAGGATCCAGGTCGCAGGTCCACACCCGCCCCCCCAACTCCCCGAAGGCCCGACACATCTCCTGTCCCAGCCCGTGGCCGCCGCCCGTAACAATGATGGTCCGGCCCGAGAACTCGATGTTCATCTTCAACTCCAGCCCTGTTCCATGACCTCCCGAGCCTCCGCAACCGCTGCATCCCAAATGGCCATCATCTCTTCATCAGGCCGTTGATAGAAGCCCCCATAATTCCCGTCGCCCAGAGCCTCCCTGAACTCGGCAGGATCCAGTACCGCCTTCCTGGCGTAATCGAAAAGCGGCTTCTGCCCATCGGGAAGCATCACGCCTTCCAGTCGGGTCCAGGGAAAGTTCTCCATCCATGAAGCGTGGGACCCGACGGTATCGAACTCCTTCATCTTCGCTACGGTCTTCGGGTCAATCCACCAGTTGAAGGTCTTCACCTTGTGGCCGGGGTTGTCCGCCATCCACTCTGCGGCGAAGGAGGCCCCTGGAGCATTTCCCCCGTGGCCGTTCACGAAGATGATCCTCCGGAATCCGGCGCCGGAGAGGGAGTCCAGGACGTCCCGGATGAGAGCCACGTAGGTCTCCAGCCGAAGAGAGATGGTACCTGGAAAAGCCGTGAAATAGGGGCTGATCCCATAGGGGATCACGGGAAAAACCGGAATACCCAGGGGTTCAGCTGCTTCCCGGGCGAGCTTCTCTGGGATGATTGTATCCACCATGAGGCTCAAGTAGGCATGCTGCTCGGTGCTCCCCAGCGGCACAACGGCCCTGTCATCATGCTTCAGGTAGTCCTCTACCTGCATCCAGTTCATGTCGGCGATTCGCACGTCTTCTCTCCCGATCTCTGGTGCAATGGAATTCAGAAGCCTTCTGTCCCCGTCACTTCCGTCACTTCCGTCCGAGCATCAAGGTGCGGAGCAGGGCAGATCTGCGCTACAGGCAGGGAGTAACCACCGCCATGGAAGTGTCCTCCGCCACTCCGGTCCGTGCACCTCTGCACGCCCCCCAAGGCCTCGGGAAACCTTTTCGCCCTCCACACCGTCCTATTCAATATGACCTCTAGTTTTTCTAGATGTCGGTTTTCTGGAGAAGAGTAAGGGCGACACCCGGCATCGCCGGGCACCCCTGGACCGGGGCCCCTGAGATGGAGAAATCAACGTGGGCAAACAACAATCAGACATGATCCGGGGCACCCTGGACATGCTGGTAATGAAAGTCCTCTCCCTGGAACCCATGCACGGGTGGGGGATCTGCGAGCGAATCAAGCTCATCTCCGACGACGACCTTCAGGTGAACCAGGGCTCTCTCTATCCGGCCTTGCATAAGCTCACCCAGGAAGGGTGGATCAAATCGTATTGGGCCCTGACCGAGAACAACCGGAAGGCCCGCTTCTACCGCCTCACCCGGGCGGGGCAAAAGCAACTGGGAATCGAGCAAGCCCACTGGGACCGCCTGGCCACCGCGGTGTCGAAGGTCATGGCCACTTCCTGAAGCCACTGAAAAAACCTCCGCTGAGGTGCTCCACATGCGTTTTCTCTCCAAATGGCTTTTTCGCATCCGAGCCACCCTCTTCCCCGGTCGCCTGGAGGACGCCATGCGGGAAGAGATGGCTTTCCACATGGACATGGAGGCCCGAAAGCTCATGGCTGAGGGCATGACTCCGGAGGAGGCATTGCGGAGAGCCCGGCGAGACTTCGGCGAGCCCGAATACCACAAGGAAAAGGCACGGGAATCCTGGGGGATCGGTATGGTCCAGAACTTCCGCATTGACGCCCGTCATACTCTTCGAGCCCTAAGGCGAAACCCCGTGTTCGCTTTCGTCTCCATCCTCACTCTTGGCCTCGGCATCGGGGCGAACACAGCCATCTTCAGCGTGGTGAACGGGATTCTCTTCCGAGACCTCCCCTTCCCGGAATCGCACCGTTTGGTTTCCCTCTGCGAGACATTCCCGGATGAGCCTGGACGGTGCTCCACGGCATCCACCCCGAACGTAGCCGATTGGGCCGAGCGTAGTCGCTCGTTCGATGGCATCGGGGTCTTTCGCTGGTGGGGCCACATTCTGGAAGCGCCGGAGGGGGCTCAAAACCTCTCCAGCCTCATCGCCACCCCCGAGTTCTTCGACGTGGTGGGTTATCAACCCGCCGTAGGGCGGGTGCTCCTGCCTGAGGACCAGCTCGAAGGAAACCGGAACCGGGCCGTTCTGGACTACGACTTCTGGCAGGCTCGCTTCGGGGGTGATGAGAACATCATCGGGTCCACCCTGGTTCTGTCTGGCGAAACTGTGGAGGTCATCGGAGTCCTCCAGGAAGGACAGAAGCCCCCGACCTTGTCAGGAGAGCCGGAGGCCGACATCTGGCTCCCCCTCCATTTTGATCCCAGGGACAACGAGCGCCGGGATTGGAGAGGGTTCTACGCCATTGGCCGTCTAGGCATCAACGTCTCCCTGGAGCAGGCCCGCCAGGAGCTGGGGGCCATCCAGCAAGGGCTTATGCGTGAGTACCCGGAGGCCAACCAGGGCTGGGGGCTTCAGCTCACTACCCTTCATGAGCGGGTAGTGGGAGGGGTCCAGAGCACGCTCCTCCTCTTCATGGGAGCCGTAGGCCTGGTTCTCCTCATCACCTGCGCCAACATCGCCAATCTGATCCTGGCTCGCCTCTCCAGCCGCGAAGCCGAACTCGGCATACGAACGGCCCTGGGTGCCGGCACCGGCCGCCTCACCGGGCAACTATTGACCGAGGGATTGATCCTGGCCCTCCTGGGGGGAGGACTCGGCCTGGTCATCGCCTGGATCGCCACACCCCTCTTCCTCTCCCTCGCCCCGGCCGGGATCCCGCGCCTTGCGGAGGTGGCCATGGACGGGCAGGTCCTGGCTTTCACCCTGGGGCTGGCTGTCCTGGCAACCGTCCTCTTCGGCATCGCACCCGTGGCTCGGGCCTCCCGGATCCGACCCATGGATTCTCTCCGCCAGAGCCGTCACGGAAAGAGGAGGGGGGTGGTTGGAGGACTCAACGGGATCCTGGTGATCGCCGAGGTGACCCTCGCTCTGGCTCTGCTGGTAGGCGCCGGACTGCTGACCCGCAGCTTTGTGGCCTTCAACCAGTGGGATCCCGGAATCGACCGGGAGCACCTTGTGGTCTTCTCGACCTTCGCGGCCACAAGTGCCTATCAAAACAACGACGCGGTCATGAACCTCTACCGCACCCTGGACCAGGAGCTCATGGCCCTCCCCGGTGTCCGCTCCGTTGCCCGAACCTCCGCCGGCCCCCTGTTCGGGGGCTTCGAGTCGGACCAGGTCCTCAGAGCCGAGGATGCCGGATCCGTGGGTACCGGTCTTCCGGCCCGGTGGTTCGATGTCAGCCCGGCCTTCTTTGAGACTCTCGGCCTACCGATCCTGAGGGGGAGGGGCCTGACCCGCCAGGACAACGCCGAGGCTCCCATGGTCATGGTGGTGAACCAGACCTTGGCCGATCATCTCTGGCCCGGAGAGGATCCCATTGGCCAGGAGGTCTGGATGGAACTGCACGACGGAAGTCGACAGGTGGTGGGGGTCGTGGCCGACATCCCACCCCTGGACCCCGACGCACCGGTCGACGCGGAGATGTACTGGCCGCAAGCTCAGTACACCCGGCCCTTCTCATTCTTCGTAGTCCGTACCGAGGGAGACCCGGGCCCTATCATGCGTCAGGTTGCCGACCGGGTTCACTCGGTGGATCCAGATATTCAGGTGGGTGCGGTTAACGACTACGACGCCCTCCTGGGCCAACGGCTGGTGCAGCCACGATTCAACATGCTGCTGATCGCCATCTTCTCCGGAGTTGCCCTGGTATTGGCCGGGATAGGGATCTACGGCGTGGTGTCCCGATCCGTCGCCTCCCGGACCCGGGAAATCGGTCTTCGCATCGCCTTGGGTGCAGGGCAGGGGCTGGTGGTGCGGCAGGTGGTCGGGCAGTCCGTGGCCCTGGCGGCTGCAGGTGTTGCCCTGGGGCTGGGCCTGGCCCTGGTCTTGTCCCGATTCATCCGGGGATTCCTCCACGGCGTGGCCCCCAACGATCCCCTGACCTACGCCACCGTGGCAATGGGCCTCTTCGGTGTGGCCGTCCTGGCCAGCCTGGTACCGGCCCTCACCGCGAGCCGGATCGATCCCATGGAGAGCCTGAGGGAGGAATAGAGAAGAGGGCCGGGCCGCTGGAGCCCGACCCTCCATGAATGATGGGGGCCGATTCGGCCTCAGCCCCGCTGCCCTGGGTCAGCCGTCCCCGCCGTCACCCGCCCAGCACGTACTTCTCGAACCACTTGGCCTGCTCCTGGTCCAGGAAGAGCCTATGGCGGGGTTCCCGGATCCCGTGGCCCTCCCTGGGGAATTTCAGGAACTCCACGGTCTTCCGCATCTTCTTCAGGGTCCGGTAGTACTGCTCGCCCTGGGGAATCGGAACCCGGCGATCCTCTTCTCCATGAGTTATGAGGAGAGGGGTGACCACGTCCTCGGCATACTCGATGGGTGACCAGCGCTCGAACACATCTTTGGTGACCCACGGCAAGCCACCGAACCCGAATTCAAGCAGATACGGGATGTCCGTCTGGCCATAGAAGGAGAACCAATCGGATATGGCGGCGTGTCCGATGGCTGCCTTGAAGCGGTCCGTCTGTGTGACAGCCCAGAAGGTCATGAACCCTCCGTAACTTCCACCCATGATGGCCATCCTGTCAGGATCCGCCACACCCATCTCGATGACGTGGTCCACGCCGGCCATGATGTCCTGGAAGTCCTTCCCGCCCCAATCCATGACGTTTGCATTGGAAAACTCCAGGGTCCGCCCTGAGCTCCCTCGCGGATTTCCTTGAAGAACCGCATACCCCCGAGCCGCCCAGATCTGCGAACCCGAATTAAAGCCCTTGGAAAAACGGCCGTGGGGGCCGCCATGGACCTGCAGGATCAGCGGATACCGCTGACCCTCCACATACTCCAGTGGATAGGTGAGGATGCCTTCGATCTCCCAGCCGTCGGCCCCGGTCCAGGTCAGGAGATCCGATCGGGCCAGCTCGAAATCCTCCATCTGGTTGGTGGGGCTCAATACGTGCTCGATGTCCGACCCATCGACGTCGGAGATGAAGACCTCGCCCGGGGTCTCCAGGGAGCTTCCTGTGAAGAGGAGCTTGGTCCCGTCCTCAGAGAGTTGCACTCCCCCATACACAAACTCGTCCTCTGGCAGCACCTGCTCCGGTTCACCCCCGTCGGCACTGATGCGAAAGAACTGTCCGGTGAGACCTTTGGAGATGCCGAAGAAGATGTCTCGGCCGTCCTCCGACCACTCGGCGCCGGACACTGAATAATCCAGACCCTCCGTCAGGTTGCGGGGCGGGCCCCCTGCAACCGGTACCACGAAGAGGTCGTTCTGGCTGGCTCCACTGTTTTCGGTGAGGCTACCCGTGTAGGCAATGTGTGTACCGTCCGGCGACCAGACCGGGCCACGATCGGGTCCCTGGTTCGATCTGGTCAGGTTCCGCGGCTCACCGCCAGTGGCCGGAATGACCAGGATGTCCGAGTTGTCGCTTCGGTCCGGGTCGCCCATCTGGCTTTGAGTACGGTTGGAGGAGAAGGCGATCCACTCACCATCCGGAGACCACTGGGGACCCGAGTGATCGAAGTCCCCCTCGGTGATCTGAGTTTTCTCTCCGGAGTCCACGTCATAAAACCAGATGTGTTCATAGGTGAGCTTCTTCTCGGCAAAATAGGCGTCGTCTCTATTTTCCTGCCGCTCCTCCCACTCCTCCTTATCGGGCCGTTCCGATTCTTCCGTGTACGCCACCTTGGAATAATCGTCGGTGAAGTCACCGCTGGTGGGGGCTTCCTCGTCCGCAAAGAAGGGGCGGGCCTCACCGGCCGTGAGGGCTATGACCCAGAGTCGGTTCTCGGCATCCTCCCCTTCACCCCTCCTGGAACTGAACAGCACCCGTCCGTCTGGCAGCCAGCGTGGATTACTCTCGCCTCGGGCGGAGTTGGTGAGCTGGAAAGACTCCCCGCTCTCCAGGTCGTGGACCCAGATGTGCGTCACGCTCTCCCACTCTTCGGGGTCCATCTCCCTCTTCGTAAAGACAAGCTTCGTGTTGTCCGGCGAGAGGCTGTAACTCCCCCAGGACGGAAGGAGGAGGGACTCCTCCATTGTCATCCGCTTCTTTCCCTCTCTGGGGACATCCTCTTGAGCCCCGGCGTGGGGGACAAAAAGTAGAAGAGGGAGTGTGATCAGTACGAATCGAATCCCGTTCTTCATTGCGTCCTCTCTGAAATGACTTTTTCCCGCCTCTCGGCCCATTTGGCCATGGCGGTCCGGAAGTTCCGGTTCAGCTGTTCGGCATAGATATCCCGTGGAAGGAGATCTCTGCTCACGACTTTCAACGTCTCGAGACTCAGCTCGCCGTCCTCGACGAGCTCCCGACCGGCTTCCTTTGCTGCTTCGAGCACGTCACTCACCGGCATTCCTTCATCCCGCATCACCCTGAGGGCAGGGCCGTGTGGCCGCAGGAGGGCCCCGGCGAATTCCCTGTCGATGTTCTTGCACACGGCTTCCATATGCACCAGGAGTGGATCGAAGTTGTCCAACTCCCAGAAGCCACAATTGGAGACCAGGACCACCTTTCCCCCTTTCGTACCTTCCCTCAGGGGATGCCTGCAGTGGTCATGTCGCATCTCCACAAAGGGCTGGATGAGAGGAATCATGCGGTCCAAAAGGGTCTTAAGGGGCCCGGTGATCCCATCCACGAAGACTGGAGACGCGAAGACCCAGGTCTCGGCCGCTCTCATCTGTTCAAGAAGGCCTCCCACATCGTCATCCTGAAAACACTCCCCCGGGTGCCTGGTCCAACAGTGGAACTCGCCCTGGCAGGGCCGGATATCCAACTTCCTGGTGTAGAAGAGCTTCACCTCGGCCCCCGCCTTCTCCATCCCGGCAAGGAACGGGTTCAGAATCAAGGCGGTATTCCCTTTCCCCATCATGGGGCTGCTGTTGATGGCAACGACCTTCATGCCGGACTCCCTCCTTATCCCGGATTCCTTCCACGAGGCGCTCGAGGGAAATCCATCAGGTCCTTCCAGGGACCTGGTGCTCCTTCGTGAAAGCTGGATCCACATCGAAGATGCAGATCCAACCCGGGTTCCGCACGGGCGTTGCTCCGGTCCCTGCCCGGAGGTGCCGTGAAGATTAGATTGAATCGCACGCAAAAACAGGCGTTCGACTGACGGAGCCGGACTCGACGGGGGATCCGGCGACCGCTGGACAATGGGGATTTCGATGCGAGTCATCTGGCAACACACCTTTTTCGGTCTCTCCCTTGGCACACTGGGCCTCCTCTTGCCGATGGGGGCCCAGGCCTCGGCCCAGAGCCCGGGGCAGAGCACAGGAACTCTCACTGGGCGGGCAGTGGCGGCCGATGGGACTCCGGCCAGCGACGCAGTGGTAAGGATCCAGGACCTTTCCCGACTCACGGAAGTAGGCGAGAGCGGCCAGTTCCTCTTCCTCGATCTTCCCACCGGGAGTTTCCTGGTGGAGGCGACCAGCCCTCGGTTCGGACGGGCTGTGGAGCGGGCCGAGATCCAGCCGGGCGGCACGACTACACTCACCCTGGAGATGGACCCCCTCTTCCGATTGGACGAGCTCGTGGTGAGCGCGGGTCCCCTTTCCGCACGGCGATCCGAAACCTACCAGCCCAGTTCGGCCCTGACCGGCCTGGACCTCACCAAGACGGCCCAAAGCAGCCTGGGCGAGACTCTGGCCGGGGAGCCGGGTGTCACATCCACCTACAACGGTCCTGGTTCCAGCCGCCCTCTCATCCGGGGGCTCGGAGGCGACCGGGTCCGGATCCTGGAGGGTGGGGTCGGCTCGGGAGACGTCTCCAGCCAAGGCCCCGACCACGCCGTGGGCCTCGAGCCCCTGGCTGCCGAGCGCATCGAGATCGTCAGAAGTCCGGCCACGCTCCTCTACGGTAGCTCCGCCGTGGGAGGTGTGGTGAACGTCATCGACAAGCGGATCCCTAGAGAGAATCCGGGGAAGCCCCTTACTGGAACGCTCACCACCCTGGGCGGGACCGTGGCGGACGAGAGGACCGGAGCCCTCGAGCTGAATGGAGCCTTCAACCGAAACTGGGCCTGGCACGTAAGCGGCCTCCGGCGAAAGACCGACGACTACGAGATTCCTGGGTTTGCAGAACACGAACACGAGGAGGACCACGCCGAAGAGGAAGAGCACCACACTGAGGAAGAGGAGGCGGTTGAGGGAGTCCTGGCGAACTCGGCTGTGGAGACTTCCCGACTCGCCTTCGGCCTTTCCTGGATCGGCAAGTCCGGATATCTGGGAGCGTCCATCTCCGGGATGGACTCCGATTACGGTGTTCCTGGGCATGGCCACGAGGAAGTGCACGAGGACCCGGGGCTTCCATCAGGCGAGGAGGAGCACGGTGAAGAGGGTGTCGTCATCGGGCTGGAGCAGCGGCGATTCGACCTGGAAGGGTCCTGGCGTTTTGGAGAAGGAGGAGTAAGAGGGCTGGAAGGCCGCTTCGGTTTCGCCGACTACGAACATACCGAGTTCGAAGGCGAGGAGATCGGCACGCGTTTCACCAACCAGCAGTGGGAAGGACGGGTCGAGGTCCAACACGCCCTCGGTGAGTCGTCCACCGGCGCTGCCGGATTCCAGATCGGCGGCAGGGACTTCGAGGCTGCCGGCGAGGAGGCCTTTGTGCCACCCGCCCAGAGTTTCAGCTTCGCCGGCTTCGTCTTCGAGGAATTCGACGGCGAAACGGTTCGTTTCCAGTTGGGAGCCAGGGCCGAGGCACAGAGGATGGAGCAAACGGACCAGGGCTTCGAAGAAAGCCACGTTGGGATTTCCCTATCCGGCGGTTTGAATTGGACGGTCTCGGAACGAGCTGGCCTGGCCGTTACCGTAGCCCGGTCTTCGAAGCTACCGAGCCTGGAGGAGCTCTTCTCCGACGGTCCCCACGCCGCCACCTTCGCCTACGAAATCGGCGACCGGAATCTGGAGCCCGAGATTGCTTATTCCTTCGATGCCACCCTTCGCCTCACCGAGGGACTCTTCCGTGGCGAGTTCACTGGATTCGTGACTCTCTTCGACGGCTTCATCTACCAGGACTTCACCGGAGAGGAAGAGGACGAGTTACCCGTGCTGGTTTTCGGGCAGAGCGACGCCACCTACATGGGCTTGGAAGCCGCTCTGGAATTCGACATCATCCATAGGGGAAGCCACCACCTCCTCGTGGAAGGGTGGAGCGACTACGTTCGCGCGAAACTCACAGACCTGGATCAGAACATCCCCAGAATCCCCCCGCTGCGACTCGGAACGGGGCTCCGCTATGACGGAGGCACCTTAAGGGGTGACGTAGGCATCACCCGGGTAGCCGAGCAGGGTCGGGTGGCCCCCCTCGAGGAGGAGACGGCTGGATTCACTATGCTGGACGCATCCTTAGGCTACCGGCTTTTCACGGGAGACGTGGTACACGATTTCGTCCTGCAGGCCACGAACCTCACCAACGAAGAGGCGAGGCTCCACACTTCCTTCATCAAGGAGCTGGCGCCGCTCCCGGGACGAGAGATCAAGCTGATCTATAAGGTCTACTTCTAGGAGTCGTTCTCTCCCCCGGTCACCATGGGGCTATTCGACCGGAGCCAGGTACCCTCCTTTGGGAGGATCCTGCGTAGCCACCATGAGGGCCAACATCTCGAGTCGGTCGGCAGCCGCCTTCACCCACCCGATCCAACGGCCCCGGCGAATGAGGGGTTTAGCCACATAAACACGGACCTCGGTCACGCCCGCGGAAGAGATCACGGTGAACCGGATGCCTTTCCTGTCCCTCCAGGTTATCTGGTTCTCCTCCAGCTTCACCTGGGCTGGTCCTTCGCGATAGGGCTGAAAGAGCCGGACCGCTCGCGTGAGCTGCTCTGAGCTCACCTCCACCGGGATGGACCGGTGCGTGGATAGGTGGGTGATCAGAAAACCAGACTTCTGAACTGGCGGGCTGAGGACATTGGCGGTGACCGCACGTTTTGCCTCGGCGATGGCTCGCTCCACAGCCCGGGAGCCGAACCCCGCTTCCGCTGCGATGGATCGAATATCGCTATCTGTCAGGGGCTTTGCGTCTTCCGATCCCTCGATCTCAGCTGCACGCTTGAGAATCCGGTCCGCATCGATTTTCGAGAAGATGATCGGGTCGGTCATTAATGTGCGCGCCACTTTGGGGGAAGAAAGGCCAACACCCTTCTCGGGGTGTCCGAATCGTCAAACTACCAACGCGCTTGTCTTCCTCCAAGCTCGATGTGAGGTTCCTGACTTCGATCTCTTCGTTCGCAGACGATTATTGCTCGGAGCCGAGGAAACCGGTGGACCGGAACGGATTCCAGGAAACCAAAGGCCGAAAGCTCTTCTTCGCCACGATGGTCGTCATCGTGCTGGCAAGCCTCATTGGATCATCCGTCCAGAGCTCGGGAGGGCGGGTCCAGGTCCGCACCATCAAGATCCCCACCGAGAACGGGCAGTGGGTGGCAGCCGACTGGTTCAAGCCCAGGTCCGCCACGGCTGAATCGCCGGCACCCTTCATCGTGGTGGTACCCGGATTCCAGCGCTCCAAAGAATCCCTTTCCAACATCGCCCTGGAGCTGGCTCGGCGAGGATTCGTGGTCGCCTCCATCGACCCCTACGCCCAGGGAAGCTCCAGCGCCTCTTTGAGCCGGCGGGCCGCCACCACCGAGGGTTACGGAATGTTCGCCGTGGTGGAATACGCCGCGGGTACCCCGAACCTGAACTACATCGATAGGAACCGGATCGGGGCCACCGGCCATTCCGCCGGAGGAAACGCTGCCATCCGTGGGGCCGACTATTTCGGCAGGCAGGCTCGGGAAACGGGTGAGCCCAGCAAGCTTCACTCCGTCTTCGTGTCGGGGTATGTCCTCACCCTCACCGACGAGGTCCTCCAGGACGTCCGGTCCAATGTGGGAATGAGCTACGCCTTCTACGACGAGGGCGCCTACCGGAACGAGCTCGGCGACGGGGACATGCGCAGAGCCCCGGAGTCCCTCAGGCTCGTGAACTCCGGCCTTGCCCTGGCCGGCGAACCTGCCATCGACGAGGTGACCCTCGGTCGGTACTACGGCGATGTGGAGGACCGAACGCTACGGGTGGTCCATAACGAACGAATCCTCCACCCCTTCCAGCCCTACATCAACGAGGCCACCGCCAACCAGATCGAGTACTTCGAAAGGGTTTTTGGAGTGGACAGCGGCCTGGCCCCGACGAACCAGATCTGGTACTGGAAAGAATTGATGGGGCTGATTGCCCTGGCTGCGGCACTGGTGGCACTGGTCCCCCTGGGACATATATTTCTCAGGGTTCCCGTGTTCCGGCCACTCGCCCACCCCCTCCCTGCCCCCCTACCCAAGCCAAAGGGAAAGGGGAGAGCTCTCTTCTGGGGCACGTTCGCCTTCGGCGCCCTGGTGGCCTGCTTCACATACATCCCCATGGCCGAGCTTTCCCAGGCGATCTTTGTCGCCGCCTCCAACCGGATTCTGACCTGGTTCTTCCCTCAGCGGATGAACAACGCGGTCATGCTGTGGGCAGTACTGAACGGGAGTCTGGGATTCCTGATCTTCTACCTCAGCTATCGGTTCTTCGGGAAAAGGAACGGCGTTCGGAAAGAAATGTGGGGGGCGAGAACGAGCGCGGCGGAGCTGGGTCGGACGTTTGCCTTGGCTTCGACGCTCTTCGTCTTCTATTACCTTCTGCTCTTCATCGTCTACTACTTCTTCCACGTGGATTACCGCTTCCTCTTCATGGGCGTCCGGCCCTTCCAGCCCGAGCTGCTTGTGCTCCTGGCAATGTACGTCCCCTTCTTCTTTGTCTTCTTCCTCTCCAATTCCCTGCGGGTAAACGGAGCCATGCGGTTTGAAGGAGAGTCGGAGCGGAAGAGCATGCTGGTGGCCGGACTCAGCAACTCGGTCGGGCTCTTGCTTATCGTGGTGGTTCAGTACGTGACCTTCGCCCTCACAGGCACAGTGTACTGGACCGACGGCTGGCTCTATGTGAACCTGCTCTTCGGCGTGGTACCCATGATGTTCGTCCTTCCCTACTTCAACCGGTATTTCTTCCGTATGACGGGGCGAATCTACCTGGGGCCCATGGTCACATGCCTGGTGTTCATCATGATCCTCATCACCAACACGGTGATTTACATTCCGTTGTAGGGCCTGTGTTTCGGGAAGAATGAGATCCGGGGCCCCACCTGGGAAGGTGGGGCCCCGGTTGCAGACGGTTGGGTCGGCGGTCGAGGAATTCTCAACCCTCATCCTCAGGGGGGCTGGTGTCGGACTCGTGTTCGTGGATGACCAGCCAACCCTCCGGGGTTCGCTGAAACAGATCCGTCACCGAATAGCCGTACTGGTACTCCGGTCCAGAGGCCCCTGATGCCATGAGGATCGCATAGTCCCTGCTCAACACCTTCACCCGTATCTCCTCTACCCGATGCATCCAGGGGACAGGAGGAGGCTCTGCATAAGTAGTCCGAACATCTTCGGAGAAGACCTCCCACCCTTCCTGAAGGCGCCCATCCCCAGTGTAGAGGATGTCACGGGCATACGCACTCAGAATCTTCTCGGCGTCGTCTTCATTCATCCCATCGACCATCGTCTGGAACACCGCCCTTACGGCCGTGTCGATCTCGGCTCGCTCGGAATCGGTGAGGGGCTCCTCGGCCGGCTGACACGCCGCCAGGGCCAAGAGCACCAGCCCTCCCATGGCAAAACGCCTCATTTCAAATCCTCCTGGTTAGGGTTCAAACAGAATTCCAACGCCATCTCAAGTCTCAACGAGGCCCGGATATGGTCGTCTTCCCCTCTTGAGGCGGGATCCCCTCCTTCGCCGCCTTCGCTTGAGCCCGGAAGGCGTCCCAGCCCGATGGTAGGATCAGGTTGTCGGAAATGGCGGCAATCTCCTCGGCTTCCCGCCACGCTGCGGTGAGGCGATCGAGCTCTCCCTCCAGCGCCCGGCGCTCTTCTGACTCAAAAAGAGCCATCTCCATGGCCAGCAGGATCGGCTTCGGGTAGTGGCGGAAGGCCACCCACCTGGGTTTCAACGCGGCCGCATGATCGAGGTATCCCTCCACACCCCCTTGGGAGGCGATTTCCGATACCGCGTCCGAGACGGTCACAAGCTTCGGCGCACGCCGGTTCAGCAGGGGAAGCGCCCGGCGAGCCAGGCTGATGGCCCTATCCCCGGTGTACTCGATCCACCCGAACTTATCGGCGGTGCCTCCGTGGACCGTTTCCCCCTCCCACGTCTGGACATGAATGGACCAACCCGGTGCCACTTCGGAGGGCGTGATACCTCCGGCCTTGAGCTGCCATCTGTTCACCCGGTGCCGACTGCCCGGCTCCACCGGCCAGCTCTGTTCCAGCCGAGAGAGGAGAAAGGCCGGTGCCATGAGAATTCCACCCGCCACCACAAAGGGCGCCAGGATCGGGGCCAAGGGGGCAAGGGCGATTCCCGCCGCTAGAGCCGGGCCCCTTTCGAGGACGAACTGCTTCTCCCGCTTCTTTTCGCTGGATTTCAGGCGCCGCTTTCGCCGCCCGAAGCGGCTTCCCCATCGCCAAGCCGCGAACTCACCCGGTACAGGCTGACCGATTCGGAGGATCTCCAGGCCACCACCGAGACGAGCGAGGCCGATCTCGGCGGTGGAAAAGCGTGATGGAGTGGCTCGGTATGACCTCTCCAGTGCTTCCACTGCTTCCCAACGCTGGTCGATGGGAACCAAGTTCCAGCGCTCGCACTTCGGGCACACGACCCAAAGCCGTCCCTTCTCGGCGTCGAATGCCAGACGGCTTCCGATCTGGAACTCTTCCAGGTCCCGGTTCTTTCCCAGGTCCGAAGAGCACACGATGCAGTGGTTCCACATATGCCAATCCGGGGAGGATGGACTCGGCTCAGGACACCAAAAGGCCCACGCGCCGCTGGATGTCTTCGAAACGAGAGTCAGACCGGAGAGCCTGGCTGTAAGGCAGGACGTTCATATAGAGGAGATTGGGGTCCCTGGTCTCGAACGCCCTCTCCAGCCAGAGAAGGGCCTGTTCGGTCTCACCAGCCCAGTCGTACACCGACACGATCTCGATCGGAGCAATGTAGGTCACCTCGGAAAGCTCAACCAATGCCTCGGCAATCCGTAGGTTCGCCTCCTCGTATCCGCCCTCGGCGAAAGCTTCCTCTATCGTTTCCGGAAGGTCGGCGAGCCCATACATGGAGTAGAGGGCTCCTGCATGCAGCAGAGCCTCCTGCTCCATGCCTTTCCTGTGGTAGGCCATCTGGAGGCCGGAATGGGCCAGCGGGTAATCCGGCACCATCCGAAGGGCATTCTCGAAGAGGGCAACACCCTCATCCACCTGATCTCCCATGACGAGCGTGGCTCCATATAAACCCAGCAAGAGGAGGTTGAAGGGGTCCAGCTCCATGGCCACTCTCATCTGTTCCGAACATTCTTCCCAGCGTTCCTGGATCATGAGGAGGTGGCCGTAATAAGCCCGCGCATCGGGAAAACGAGGGTTCAGATCGATGGCACGAAGGAAGGTTTCCTCCGAGGCATCCCAGTCCCAATCCACGGCCAGGCGAACCATGGCCGCGGCGTACTGCACCTCCACGAGGGTGCTGTCGATGGCTATCGCCCTCGCTAGGGCTTCTCGGGCAGCTGGGCCCGCAACAGTTGGAGGAGAAAAGGAAAACTGTTGGCGGCCCACCCACACAAGGGCGATTCCCGCATGAGCCTGGGCAAAGCGCGGCTCGATCTCGAGAGCCCGTTCAAAATACCCAAGGGCGTTGTCGAGGCCTCCCGGAGTGAAAGTACCCCACTGAACCTGGCCCCTGAGGTAGTCCTCATAGGCCTCTGGGTTCACCGGTGAGGACTGGGCCAATCTGGCCTCGGATTCCGGGCTCAGAGGAAGCCCCAGCTCGTCCACCACCTGTCGCACCAGCTTACGGTACAAACCAATAACGTCCCGAGCCCCACCCCCTTCCAGCATGGGTTCGGCTACGTATTCTTCCGATTCCCCATCCACCAGTCGAACCTCGATCTCGACACTGTCCCCCACCCACCACACCGAAGGCTCGAGGAGGGCATCCACTCCGAGCTCCTCCGCGATTTCGCGGGCACTGGTGTCGGTACCACGGTACCTCATCATCGATGTCCGAGCCTTCACGGCCACGCCGGCCTGTTGAAGCTCTCCAATCAACCCGTCGTGGACCCCCTGGATCAGATGCTCCTGATCAGCTTCGTTCGATCGGTTCACAGGAGGAAGGACCGCCAGTCGCTCGAAGGAGGGCCCCCGAAACAGATTCGCACCCCAAACACTCCCTGCCACCACCATCAGGAGGATTGCCGCGACCCCCATCCTTCGTCGCCCCGCAGCTTTCCCCCTCCTGGCGACTTCTGCGGCTATCGCCTCCTCAGTGCTTGCACTGACCAGTGCATCGGCAAAAGCCTCGGCTGTGAGGAACCTGTCAGCAGGAACCTTGGCCAGGGCCCTTTCGATAGCCCTGCACACTCCTTCCGGCACACTTGGCCGTATGGTTCGAAGCTCCGGGACGGGATCCATGGCGTGCCGGGCCAGGACTGCTTGAGGGGTGGGCCCCGTAAACGGCGGTTCCCCACCGAGCATCTCGTAGGCGAGACAGCCCAGGCTGTAGGTGTCCGACCGGCCGTCGACGGGTTCGGTTCCCGAAGCCTGCTCCGGGCTCATGTAGGTGGGGGTCCCCACCGCCAATCCGGTCCGAGTCAGTCGCTCGCCTCCGGCCGAGTCCACTGCTTTTGCGATCCCGAAGTCCGCCACGACGGCTTGGCCCCCGGAGAAGAGGATGTTCTCCGGTTTGATGTCCCGATGTACGAGCTGAAGTCCGTGGGCGTGAGTCAGAGCGTTTGCGACTTGTCCTACGATCTGGATCGCCTCCTCCAGGGGGAGGTGCTTCTCTCTGATGAGGCGATCCCGAAGTGACTCGCCATCCACGTAGGGCATGACGTAATAAAGGAGGCCCTCGACCTCACCCGAATCGTGCAAAGGAAGGATATTCGGATGGGTGAGGTTCGCGGCAACCTCGATCTCCTTCAAAAAACGTTCGGATCCCACCCCCTGTGCCACGTCGGGAGTGAGTACCTTGACGGCCACCTTCCGACCATGGGAAAGGTCTTCGGCCAGGAACACCGTGGCCATGCCCCCCCGGCCGATCTCACGCTCCACGGCGTACCGCCCAGCAAGGGCAGCCTGAAGTCGTTCCTGAATTGGCTCGTTCGAAGCCACGGGCATGGCTCCATTGGGGAGTGGGCAGGTCACATCAGCTCAGCGGTCGAAGAAAAAGATTGAGGTCGAATGAGATGGCCGGCAAGGAGTAGCGGTCAAAACACCTTTGCTCGGCCACGGGCTTGGCCTAGCCTCACGCCCTGGTTGGACTCAGGCCTCCCCAATGAGGCGACGTAGTCGGTCCTCCAACTCTCCCTCCCGTTTGAGCTCCTTTGACCAGCCAATGATCTGGGTGGCAGTCACCAGAACACATAGTATGACAAACAGCCCCAAGCTCCCCTCCATCAACAATCCCACGGCTGGTATGACGGCGGCCGGCGAGAGGCCTATTATGGCCCACAGGGCATGACGCTTCTTCCTTTTCCGAACCTTCCTCAGGTCTTCCAGGACCTCTTCAACCTCGGCCTGGACCAGAGCTGCTTCCCCGGCGCCGGTCGGGCTCGGCAACCCGGAAGTCACGTCATCATGGTGGGGCGTGGACAAGAAACGGTCTCCTGACTTTTGGCCCACCTACCCTGCCGTAGGCGTGAAGTGCTCCCGCAGCAACTCCAGACTCCTTGGGATCCCCGTTGATGGATCTTCCCTTCCCTCGAACTCCAGGGAGATCCATCCATGATAGCCGTGACGGCGGAGCGTGCCGGCGACCCGCTCATAGTCGATGTCCAGCTCGTACCACACTCCGCCGCCGAAGTAGGTCTTGGCTTGCACCAACGTCACCGGGACCCTGCTTGCCACCAACATCTCCAGTTGCTCGTACAGGTCCTCGAAAAAGTTGCCCGTATCGAGGGTGATTTGAAGCCACGGGGAGTCGATGGCCTCTACGATTCGTAGCACCCCCGCAGCGGTTCGCCCAAGGCCCCAGTGGTTCTCGAGCCCCAGTACCACACCGTATTCTTCCGCTTTCGGCAACACTTCCTCGATGGAGCCGATGACCCAGCCGAAGGCCTCCTCCTCGGTGCAGCCCTCGATCATGGGCTCGATTCCTTGGTTGGCCATGAGCTCGTTGAACGATCGGATGGTATTCCAGCGACCCGTGTTGATGCGCATGGTCGGAATGCCAAGAGAAGCCGCTACCTGAATTTGTCGTACAGTTCGCTCCACGTTTTGCTGCCGGTCTGCCGGATCCGGGGAGAGGAAGTCTTGATGGGTCGAGAACCCCATGAGGGCCAGCCCTAGGGAGTGTGCCTGCCGCTTCAGAAGTTGAAGGGCGGGATTGGAGTCGTCGGGCATCTGGTTATGGAGGATTTCGACCCCGTCGAAGCCCATCTCCGCCGCCATATCGATGCAGGCGGATATGGACCTTCGGCCTGGTCCGGCCCGGGAGAAGGAATAGGTGGACACGCCGATGGGGTTCCCTTTAAAAGCCCTGCCATTGAGAGGCTCTCCGCCTGGTGGACCGACGGATTCGCCGCCCTCCCCGCCTCGCCCTCCCATCTCTGTGAGGGGTGCCAGGGCTCCGAGGGCACCGCATGCCACCGCACCTCGCATAAAACTCCTTCGGGGAATGTCCATGGTCTCCCTCCCTCCATTCCTTGGCTCCTATGCGGGATCGACCCACGCGAACACCCATCCCCGGGAAAAACCCACCAGCAGTCTAGTCCGGGCCTCCCGCAGTAAGACGGGCCAGCTCGTCCACCACACGTTGGAGTTTCGCGGACTCGGCTCCCGATATCTTCCCATAAACGGTCCGGAGGACCGTATACAACACGGGAAGAACTGTCAGGGCCACAAGGAGGCCGATCAAGGTACCGTCTTGGGCAAACTTGATCAGCCCCACCATCGAAGCGATGATCCCCACGATTCCGGTAGGTAGATAAGTCAGCACGGCCGCATTTGACAGGTTGGCCGATCCGGTGATGGTGGTGGTCCCTTCCCTGGGCGAAAGGGTCACATAGCGTTCACCCATGTCACCCTCGGCCCTCCACTCCAGGGACCCGTGGATCTCGTCCACTTCCCCCTGTACGCCCATGGTTTTCCGAATGACTCCCAGGATATCAGGCGTGTCTTTCGGGTCGAACTCCCCGTCCACCCTCCGCTGGAAATTGAGTACCGTAGGACCGCCGACGAGGACGTTTGGCTGCCGCCTCTTCCCCAAGGCGACACTTCGGGCCGCATCCTCCAGGCGGGCTGGATCGATTCCCACCTCTTCGCCGATGGTCTTCAGGTCAGCCAGGGAAAGACCGTCGCTCTTCTTCGCCAAAGCCCTGGAGGGAGCTTTTTCCACCGCCCTCTTCAGGATCTCCCGGACCTCTTCGTCCGTGAAGTGCCTATCCTCGATGGGGATGTCCGTCATTCACCAACCCCTCAGCAAGAGTGGTTATTCTGATTGAGATCGTACAGGGCCGAGTCCCGCCAGGCCAACCTCTTCGACCCCGGCAGCCACCTCGTCCAACCCGATCTCGCTGGTGTCGATGACAGTCAGGCCAAGGGCATCGGCCTGGCCCGTCAGGTAGGCCGCCCACTGGTCCATGTCCGGGTTGGCCAGATCAGCCTGTCCCCTGAAGTGGAAGAGGCGATGCTTTCGGACCTCGGGCCGACAGTCCAGGAGGATGATGACAGGCTCCACTTCAGGATGACGTTCCAAAGCTTTCCTGATGAAGGAAGGCCGGGTTTGCCCCTCAAAGAGTTGGATCGGATGGCTCTCCCGGGAGAGGCACTCGACCCAATGGGATGTCATCCACTCCTGCCACCCTTCCACACTGCCCATCGTGCTTACCATCTCTTCCGCTGAAGGGACTCCGATGCTGTCGGAATGTTGTGTCCGTCCCCTCCAAGGAGGCCGTGTCTCCAACAGCTCTGCTACGGCCGTCTTACCGACGCCCGATGCCCCCACCAGGAACACAATCCGTTTCTTCACTCCGGCAGACCCCCTTCCCCCAGGGACCTGGTGTGGCCGGCGTCCCGAAGCAGCTTGAGCTGCACCTCGAGGGAACGGATCGACCTGCGGGCCGAAGCCTCATTCACGGCGAGCCCCAGAACACAGGCGGTTCCAAAAGCAATCAGCCATGCAAATGCGGCCGTGCCAACGGAAAATCCCCTGATCTCATCTCCGAAGAGAAGAACAGCGAGGACAAAGAAGAGAACGAATCCCGACGGCAGGCCGGACCGCCGTAACCTGATCCGTTCCAACTTCGACTCCAAAGAGGCGATCTGCTGGTGCTCCTCCACCATTGGCCTACCTACCCTCCCCTGCCCTCAGGCCCAGCGCATGGAGAATACCCGGCACCGCGGAAGCTCTCGCATGCACTTCCCGGAGACCCGTCTCCTCCACCAAACACTTGACATGTTCCCCCCGAACCCCGCCCCCTCCCAGGATTACCAGGTGATCACCCGCAGCGGACACCAGATCCCGGAGTACCCCTCGTCCTTCCCAGGCCGTGGCGGCACCCCCCGATGTAAGCACCCGGGTCACTCCCACGTCCTGAAGAGACTCCAAGGCGTCCAGGGGATTTCGAATCTCATCGAACGCCCGATGAAAAGTCACGGGGACCCTGGCGACGAGGACCAGCTCCCTTAGGGCAACCCGGTCCACCTCTCCGTGCTCGTCCAAGACTCCAAGGACGATGCCGTCCACGCCCAGCCCCACCAGGTCTTCCACCTCCCCCACCATGGTGCCGATCTCATAAGGGGTGGCCCGAAAATGGCCGGGCCTTGGCCGCACCATGGCCATCACCGGAAGGTCGGTTTCCCCCCGAACCGCCCTCACTGTATCGGCTTCCGGAGTAAGGCCGCCTGTTCGAAGATCCCTGCACAACTCCAACCGGTGGCCACCGGCTTCAGAAACCGCGGCGGCCTCTTCCAGCGTTGTCACACAGCCCTCGACTAGGATCGGAATCATGTCCTCAAGTTGCCGGAAGGGGAAAGTAGGACGGCCCGGCTGAATCGGATCCGGGGTTCGGCACCCACCTCGAACCCGACCTCCCTAGCCACCTCCACCGTCTCACGAAAGCGACCGGCTGTGACGTGAAGCAGGGGCTCGGCGACCAGAAAACCGCCGGAGGGCTTCAGGGCCGATCTGACCTCGGAGAAGAAAGCCCGCTGGTCCGGGACCTCGTGTACCATCCAGAATGCCAAAGCGAAGTCCAGAGGCCCATCCAGGCCGAGAGAATCCGGGTTACACAGCCTCGGATCGATCACCGCTTCCAGTCCCTGCCTCTGCCCTCGTCTCCTGACTCGACGCAGCATCTTTTCCTGAACGTCCAGAGCGAGAACCTTCCCCTCGCTACCGACCAACTCTGCCAGACCCAAGGTGAAATGGCCTCCCCCGCACCCGATATCGGCCACGGTATCTCCCTTCTCCACGTACTTCCCTACCACCTGGCATGGGGCATGGAGGATACTCCGAATCGGGTTGTCGAACGTGTAGCCGAACCACCACGGGCAGGTGTGTTCGTCCATCAAGAGGAGTTTTCGAACTCGCCGAATCATAAGTCCCCCAAGGGACCGGAGCGGCCCAGCCTCAACGTTTCATGACCTCCGAAGTGGCGAGGATTCCTCGCACGAACCTTCCAAGATCTTCAAGGGACTCCCTGCCCTCGGGCACAAACCGGGCCGCACTCTGAAACACATGCCACATACCCGCCCAAACCTTGAATTCCGTCGGGATTCTCGCCTCTTCGGCCCGAACGGCAAGCCGCGTAGAGTCGCTGAGAAGGACCTCGTGGTCACCCGCCTGGATCCAGACGGGGGGCAGGCCGTCGAGATCCATCAGGAGGGGTTGGAGCAACGGTTCGCTCGCACCCTGGCCGCCGGCATAGAGGGAAGCCGTCCAGCGGCATTGGGCCTCGGATATCAACGGATCGGAGTGGGCCCGGGTCGTGTAGGACTCCCCGTCCATGGCTACCCAGTCCGTGACCGGTGACATAAAGAAAGCCGCCGCCGGCAAGGCGATCCCCTCTTCTCTCATGGCCAGGAGGGCCTGCAGGGCCAGCCCCGCACCAGCAGAATCACCCCCGAGGACGATGCCGCCAGGTGAGTAACCTTCGGAAAGAAGCCATTGGTAAGCCCGCCTCGTGTCATTGAGGGGGGCAGGGAAGGGGTGCTCGGGGGCCAACCGGTACTCCAAGGAAAAGACCGGGAAACCCGAGGCTTCTGAGATCCTGGAAGCAAGCTCACGGTGGGTCGCCGGAGAGCCGATGATGAATCCTCCACCGTGTAGATAAAGGATCAAACCACCATCCCTCGAGCCGGGTCCCCACACCCACTCTCCCTTCACTACCCCGGCAGACAAGACTTCTATTTCAGTGCCTTTCAAGGGCCTCTGGCTTCTGGTGAGGAAGTCATCGAGCCTTCTCCACTCTTCGATGGACCGCCCCGCCCTCTCGAACCGCCGGCCAACGATTCGCCTTATCATGAGGCGTACGACTCTTGCGCGGATGCTCGGCATGGCCAGGATCTCCATCGGGAGGCTTCGCAGGACCCACGGGTAGAGTGTCAGTCTATGGGAAAGGACGCGTTGGCGCACACTGTTTCTTCTCGCAGACCAGCCAGATATGCGAGGCAACCCGGTCTCCGCCTACGAACATGCCCGGGAGAGGCCCCACCCCTGATTGCGCCTATCCCGCAAAGGCACCATCCTGACTTCGTATCAAACCAGCCCGGATTCAACCCTGTTGGTTGAATTCCCCGAAGGAGGTCGTCACCGTGACCAAGAGGATACTGATCAGCGCGTTGGTTCTATTCACAACGCTACCCCTCACCATATCGGCACAGCCCCGGACTCCCGAAGAGTACAGAGCCGCCATCGAGTCGCCGCAAGATTCTCCGGGAGAAAACGAGCTCGGATCCCTCTCCATTCAGGAACTCATGGAGCGCTTCCATGTGCCGGGGGTGAGCATCGCAGTGATTCACGAATTTCAGGTCCACTGGGCCAGGGGATACGGGGTCGCAGACGTCGAGACCGGAGCACCTGTGGACACGGAAACGGTTTTCCAGGCAGCATCCATCTCCAAACCCGTGGCAGCCATGGGGGTCTTGAAGGCGGTTCAGGACGGACTGTTCACACTGGACGACGACATCAACGACATAATGACGTCCTGGCACCTGGATGGAGGAGAGTTCACCCGGGAACGGCCGGTCACGCCCCGATCATTGACCAGCCACACTTCGGGTCTGGGAGACGGGTTCGGGTTCCCGGGCTACGACCCCTCGGATCAGCTTCCATCGGTGGTGCAGATCCTCGACGGCCATGAACCATCCAACGTCGGTGCCGTGTTCATGGAGCGCCCCCCCATGACATTCATGGAATATTCGGGAGGGGGCGTAACCGTCATGCAGCTGGCCTTGAGCGACGCCCGCGGTCGTCCTTTCGCCGATCTCATGGCCGACGATGTCTTGAGGCCCATCGGAATGGGCCGGAGTACATACGAACAACCTCTTCCGCCGGATTGGGACCGGAATGCCGCTCGGGCTCATGACGGAGCGGGGCGATCCCGAGGTTCGAAGTGGCATGTATACCCCGAGCTGGCAGCGGCCGGGCTGTGGACCACGCCTACCGACCTGGCAAAATTCGCCATCGAGGTCCAGAAGTCCTCGGTGGGGGAGTCAAACCAAGTTCTCTCCCGCGTCCTGGTTCAGGAAATGCTTTCTCCTGTGGGTGTCGGGCCCTACGCTGTCGGGTTCTCCCTCTCCCCTTCGGGAGAAGGATGGTACTTCAGTCATGGAGGCAGCAACTGGGGGTTCAGAGCCACTCTCATGGCTCACAAGGTCAAAGGTTATGGTCTGGCTATCATGACCAACGGAGACCAAGGAGGCGCCGTCATGGGGGAGCTCAGCCGCCGAATCCAGGCCGTCTACGAGTGGGATTCCGTCGCGGAACCCGTGCGTCGAGGATTCGCCCCCATACCCGAACGCACAGAGGTGGCGGTCGAGGAGGGCATCCTCAGGGATTACGTCGGGGAATACGAATTGGAATCTGGAGTTTCCATCGTCGTGACGCTGGAGGAGGGAGCCCTGTTCGGTCGCGCCAGTACCGGACAAGAGAGGTTCCAGCTGTTCCCCGAGTCGGAATCCGAGTTCTTTCTCAAAGTTGCCGATGTTCAGATCACCTTCGACAGGGATGACTCGGGATCAGTGACCGGGGCCATCCTTCATCAAGGGGGAGCCAGCCAGCCCATGCGAAAGGTGAGGGAGGAGCTGAGACCCGGGGGGCAGGCATGCCCTGCCCGGAGATCTCCGCCGGCCCCTGAGGAAAGACTGGAATGGCCCTTCCCCATAACCACCCAGCCCAGAAACCCGGTCTCGGCCTGATCTCTTCGTTCCTGCCCCGGAGTGCTGCAGCTCAACATCAACTCCTGGCCAGGACCATCTTCATTCCGAACAGGGGCCGGATCCATTTCAGACGCCGAAGGACAAGCTCGTACATCATGAGGCTGATCCCGATGGTTCCCGCCAGGAGAAGACCTAGCTTCCCATAAGCCGGCATGGAAAGGGGAAGGAGCAAGTAACAGAAGACGAATTGCAGGGGATGGTGGATGATGTAGACCGGGTAGACCGCTTTGCTTAAATAACCCAGGCTTCGGGAGGGGCGGTTCAGGTGAAGGGAGGCGAATCCGATGATGGCCAGCATCCAACTCATGGACTCGAGGGCGGCGAGCCAATGCAGCTCGTTCACCAAATCAAAGACCTGGAGCCGCACATAGAAGAGGATGGCCGCCAAGACCAGAGCCACCCACCGCACCCTGGCCACCGCGGGCCAGAACACATCCTGTGCAGAGATGAAGATGAAGCCGTAGAAGAAGCAGAGCAGCCCCAGCAACCATCCGTGTATGTTGTCGATGTAAACGGAGACATATTCCGGGTTCGACAGCCATGCCTCAAGCATGAGCGGTAGGGCGAAAAGGAAAAGTCCGAAAGGCCGACGAATGATCCCGGAAAGGAAGCGCAGCATGGCGTTGTCGGGCCGGTCTTTGAAATAGATGAAGAGCCCCACCAGCCAAACCACATAGAGGAAGATGTTCAGCAAGAACCAGAGATGCCCGAAGTTGGGCCTGTACTCGGCATCCCATCCAAGCTGAGGGAATCCAAAGGCGAGAAGCGGCCCCAATACGAGCATCCCGGAGAGATAGGGCAACAGGATCCTGTCCGTCCGGTCCTGGAGCAAAGCTTTCCAATCCCGCCGTTCCATGGCGAAACGAACCCCCATGCCGGAGATCATGAAAAGCAGAGGAATCCGCCATGCGGTGAGGAGGGAGAGGAGCGGGACCAGCTCGTCCAGGAGTTCGTCATTCTGTGGATAGATGGTGGGATCCACCCAGGCCTGGAAGGTCAGGAGAATGTGGAAGACGATGAGGAACCCGATGGCTATCGTCCGGAGCTAGTCGACGTCATGGCGTCGGGGAAGGGGAGAACACGGAGGGCCGTCAACGCTTTCTGGATTTCCGCTCCCGTTGACTTGCATGGACTCCCCGCCGTTGAGCGGCTTCGATGACTTCCTTTGCAGGTAGGGGCCGAGACTCGACGTATGGCTCAGTCTACCTAACGAATCAGCCTATAGACGCGAACATATTGGATCCCCAGCTGATCAACATGGACTCCGAGCACGTAGTCCAGGCCGACCTCCAGGACCCTGACAGAGGGAAAGGTGACGGTGCCCAGCAGCACCCCATTAGAATCGAAGACCAGGAAATCGGTAGACTCTCCTTCTTTTCCGGAAGTGGGCCCCCGCTCTACCCAGAGGTGGTTGGCCGGGTCCAGGTGTAGGCTGGAGTAGGGTGGACGAGACTGGGGTGTCGGCACCCTTTCCAACATCTCCAGGACCTGGCTCCGGCTGAGCTTCAAGTCGTACTCCTGGACGGTCGCCTCCTTCCACAGGGCAATTTCAGGCTCGAGGACAGGAGCAGGCTCTGCGTTCCACCGGATCAGAGTGCGCTCACCGTCCGATCGGATGCAGACGATCTCGGGCTTCTCCTGATCACCTATACAGATCCTTGAGGAGCCAGCTCGGTGGGCGATCTCCGTCCTTTTGGCCAGGGGAGGGGCTACGGCATACGGTCCCCAAGGCGCCTCCACGGCATACTGCTCGGTCTCCCCGAAGAACATGAGGGTGTCAACACGCGAGAAATCGGCCGAGAGCCGGAGCGCCCCGCCTCTCTTCCGGTGATATCCCTCCGAAGGCGCGTCGTCGGCTTTCTCCGCCAACCGCACCAGGAAGCTTCCATCAGCCAGCGGCTCCATGGCCCCCGGATAGAGCCCGCCCCCCGCAGCCATTCCCTTCATAGTTACATCCGATTTCCCCACCTCAACCTCCAACTGCAGTCGGGTGAAGAGTTGGCCCCAGTCCACCGTTCGCACATCAGCCAACTCCCCTTCCCTGTCGAACCGGGTGAACCTGAGGAGAGACTGATCCCATACCACCAGGGTATCGCCAGCCGTCACCAGCAGAGGTCCTGGGTCCGTGAACTCCCCGGGGCCGGATCCGGCACTACCAAAGGTTCGCAGGAAGGTGCCTTCCGCCCCGTAAAGCCTCACGGCCTGCGAACCCCGGTCCGCTATGACATAGATGCCATCGGATCGCCTGGTCACATCGGCAACGTCGACAAGCTGATACTCTTCCGGACCATCCAGAACTCCAATGGTCACGATGGGATCGGGTGAAACGGTCCAGGTCTCCTCCTCCACCCATCTCGGGCTCCGATTGAGAACGATCCTCGTACCAGCGCTGTCTGAGATCTCGGATTGCGTGGAGGACTCAACTCCCTGCGTGCAGCCAATCCCAACCTGAGTGGCGAGGACAAGAAAGACGATGAGGAGGCGACCGGACATCATTTCACGGAATTCCATGAAGTGTTCAGGTTGTTGTGCTGCCGCCGTGAGCGAGGGCCGATGGCGATTTGCAGCCAACGATGGCCGGAGCCTCTCGAATCAAAGCATCATTCTCCACGGCAGCTACCATGAAGAGTGCGAAATCCACGCGGCGCGTGAGATTGCTCTCCAGAATAGGGTCGCCTACGTGCCGGCTCCAGACCGGAAGACCCTGGCTCTCTCCCTCCTCCAGATCACTCCCACGCACCACTGTCCACCGCCTGTCGCTGGCGAACACCCTCCGGCAAGCGTCCACCTGATCGCTAAGGTCAGCCATCCGAATCAATCGGGCAAACCAACCAAAGGCACCCACCATCCATTTGAACCTGCGGGAGTACACGTCCTTGCCATCCCGGGTGATATGCCACCCACACGAAAAG
>JASFVN010000386.1:0-4116 GCA_050049805.1 Gemmatimonadota bacterium | reverse complement strand
GACGACGCTGGGGAATCTGGTCCTGTTGTGCCGCCGGCATCATCGGGCGGTACACGAGGGTGGGGTGAGCGTGTGTATGGACGTGAATCAGCAGGTGGTGTTCTTCACACCGAAGGGCCGGGCGCTCTGGGGAGCCCCGCCGGTGAATCCTGAGCCCGGGCGGCCCAGGGCCATGGGAGGCGTTCAGGCGGAACCCGAAGGAATGGGAAAGGGTGGGCCCTCGGCCGGGCGTGGTGTGGGACCAGGCCGAGACGGCGAGGGCGGGAAGACGTCAGGGGCCGCAGGGGAGCTTCGACCACCGACCATCGATGCCGCAGCCGCCATCCCCCGCTTCAAGAGGGACTCCGCCATCCCCTGGGAGGTGGAGGCTCGGGTGTGGGAGGTGCTGGACCCGGTCTAGGGTCTCGGTTCGGCGAACTCCGGCGTAGGGGGGAGCCGGCATCCGGCCTCGGTTCCGGCGTAGGCGAAGGGGGTGCAGGACTTGCGCCCAGGGGCTTTAGCCCCGGGTCAGGATCCGGGTTTGCCTGGGTTCGGCTGAAAAGCTCAGGAGTTCGCTCCGGGGCTGACTGGGAAGATGGGGGCCGATCACTTTCGTTTCTTGACAACCTGTCGGTTTTGGGCCGATCGTCCGGTCTTATGAAGCCCCTCCTTACCCCCTCTGGAGTGAGAAAAATGACCCTGACCTTTCTCCGATTCGCCTGGGTCCGGCCTCGTCGGATCCTTCCGGAAAGCACTTTGGGACTCCTTGTGTTGGGACTCCTTGTGGTGACACCTCTTTCCAGCCAGGAGCGTCGCCGCCCGCCGACAGTCATAACCGACACCGTCCGAGCCCAGGAGCTCTTCGTGAGCAACCGATGGGAGGACCACCCGGACGCAAACTACGAACGTGATATCGAGGAAAAGAGAATCACCGATAGCATTTTTGCTGCCGTCACAGAAGGCATGGTGGACTATCAGAAGATCACGTACAGAAGCCGGATTGGTGATATGGACATCCCGGCCTATGTCTACCAGCCACTGGAAAAGCGGGGACCCGGTGGCCACCCAGCCATGGTGTGGGTCCACGGTGGCGTGCACGGGGATTGGACGGCTGCCCCGTATTGGCCCTTCGTGAAGGAAGCGGTAAACCGGGGTTACGTGATTATCGCTCCGGAGTACCGAGGGAGTACCGGATATGGGGAAGAACACTACAAGGCCATCGACTACGGCGGCTACGAGGTGGACGACGTCATGACGGCCTACGATTGGATCGTCGACAACCTGCCCCATGTCGATCCAGACCGGGTCGGAATCATGGGTTGGAGCCACGGAGGATTCATAACGCTGCACGCTATCACCCGGGAAGGACATCCGTTCCAGGCAGGAGTGGCGAACGTTCCGGTCACGAACCTGATCTTTCGATTGTCCTACAAAGGCCCCAGATACCAACGGAGTTTCTCCACCCAGCAGCGCATTCAAGGGTTACCTTTTGAGCGGCCGGACCTCTATGTGGAGCGTTCTCCCTACTATCGGGTGGACGACCTCCAAACTCCCCTTCAGGTGTCACTCGCCACCAACGACCGGGACGTGAACTTCGTGGAAGCGTCTCAGCTGGTCTATAAACTCCGGGATCTTCACCCCACTATCACAGACACCAAGATCTATATCGATCCGCCGGGCGGGCACAGCTTCAGCCGGCAGGTCAACGGTGAGACTCTGGAGAGGGAGGACTCTCCCGAGCAGATCGATGTCTGGAACCGCACCTGGGCCTTCTTCGACTGGTATCTAAGGCCGTACGAAACCGAGCCGACGCCGGTCAGGCACCGAAGACGCTGAGGCTCCATCCTCCGTCAAAAAGGCTGGGGCGAAGGATGAGAGCCAGGCGATGAGAGCCAAGAGGAAGGGCGGGACCGATTCAGCGGCCCCGCCCTTCTCCTTTCTCGTGATCCAATCCTATGGGGTCGGATCCCACCTACCAATGGCCGATCCGTTTCGTCCGTGGCATTTCGTCGGCGGCATTCCGTCGGCGGCGTTTCGTCCGTGGCATTTCGTCGGCGGCATTCCGTCCGCGGCAATCCGTCGGCGGAAGTGAGGTGGCCTTTCGTAGATCCATCTATCGCTCTGCCTCGAACACCACCTTTCCTCCCACGATGGTAGCCAGGATCTCTCCGTCCAGGAGGTGGCCGGGATCCTCGGCTCCCACCCGAAATGGATCGATGCTCATCACGGTGAGGTCGCCGCGCATCCCCTCCCGAATCACACCGGTTATATGATCCATGAACTCAGCCCAGGCTCCCCAGACGGTGTAGCCCCGGACAGCCTCTTCCGGCGTCAACACCTGCTCCGGGTGCCAACCCCCTCTCGGCTGCAATTGTTTATCCCTGCGGGTGATGGCTGAGTGTAGGCCATAGAAGATGTCCCAGTCTGAGCCGGGCAGGTCGGAATTCAGGAGAAGCCGGACGCCCGTCCTCCTCATGATCCGCCAGGCGTAGGCCCCCCGGATCCGGTCCGGCCCGATCCGATCCTCCGCCCAGTCCATGTCTTCCACGGCGTGCGGAGGCTGCATGGAAGCTGCGATGCCGAGGTCGATGAAACGCTGAAAGTCGTCAGGGTGCACGACCTGAGCGTGGACAATCTTCAGTCTTTGGTTCCGTGCAGCCGGGTATTCCGATAGAACATTTTCATAGAAATCCAGAGTTTCTCGATTCCCGGCATCCCCGATGGCGTGGACTTCCGCCTGGAAACCTGCCTTGATCATCCGCGCCACGAGCTCCTGATCAAAGCCGTAGTCGGCCCCGCTGGTGCCCCTGTGGCCGGGCATGTCCGAATAGTCCTCGATCATCCTCGCCCCACGGGATCCCAGGGCAGCATCGTAGAAGGCTTTCACCGACTTGGTTCGAAGCATGGTATCGTCATCGGTGTCCGGCCCTCCTGGTATCCACTCTTCGCACAACTCCGGGTCACGGGCGGCCAGCATGGAGTAAACTCTCAGGGGAAGGCGGCCCTCCGCTTCCAGCCGCTCGAAAGCCTCCTGGTATCTGCGATTTGACCCAGCCTCATGGATGGACGTGTATCCGTGTTGGGCCATGACCTCCAGCCCAGCCAGAATGTGCTCCATCGTCTGCTCCACCGTGGGTGTGGGTATGTGCTCCTCCAAGAGGAGGATTGCCCGGTTCAAGAGGACGCCAGACGGGTGGCCCTCCTCATCTCGAACAAGCTGACCGCCGATGGGATCCGCAGTTTCCGGCCCGATCCCGGCCAGCTCGAAGGCCATGCGATTACCCCACCCGGCAAATCCGTGAAGTCCCCTGAGGTAGACCGGATGGTCCGGCACCGCCTCAGAGAGGAGCTCGAGGGTGGGGTATCGATTCGCCCAAGCGCCCTCGTCCCATCCGGATCCGAGGATCCAGGTACCGGGGGGTGCCTCCACCGCAGCAGCCCTCGCCAACCGCACCGCCTCCTCTTCTGTCTCTACGTCCACAAGGTCGATCTGGGACAGGAACTCCCCCAGCTGGACCAGATGGACGTGAGACTCGATGAGTCCTGGTATCACGACAGACCTGTTCAAGTCCACCACCCGAGTTTCAGGCCCGCGAAGCGCTTCGGCTTCGGCTGCGGAGCCTACGAAAACGATCATTCCGTCTCGCACCGCCACAGCCTCGGCATCAGGGTGCCAACCCGAATCCCCGTCGAAGGGGGCATCAGGTGCAGGATGGCCCTCGGCATCGGGCTCGGCCCAGTCCAAGGTGTAGACCTGGCCGTTGGTGAGGAGCAGGTCCGCTACGTCTTCCCCGGATTCGGCGGGTGTACAGGAGAGGGTTGAAAAGGAAGCGAGGAAGAGAAGAAATGTGCTCCCAAACCGGAGCGAACTCATGGCCAGCCTCCGTCGATTTTTGGGCTGAAGTATCAGAGGATTACGTACAACATGCCTCGGGAATCCTTCGTCCACCAGACGTGTCCTGCGCGGGGCGAAATTTGACGGGGACTGAACCCCGCCCCCAGGCTTTTCCGTAGATTTGCTCAACTGAAACGGCCTGGCGCGGCAACTTGGTGGGAGTTCTCCACGTCTCAAGGGAAGCATCCTCGCACCAGGCACTCGAATCCCTCCTCCCGCGGAAACATGGACCGACCTACTCG
>JASFVN010000385.1:0-4119 GCA_050049805.1 Gemmatimonadota bacterium | reverse complement strand
GGACGCCGTCTCGAATCTCGGGAAGGCCCGGATAGAGTTCCCGCAACTGTTCGTTGAAGTTCCCGCCCTCTCCGATGCCGAAATTGTAGCAGGCCAGATCGAGATGCATGTTGATGGCGTGGCCGATGGGGGACACGTTGCTGGGCCCATGCCAGGCGGTCCGGACGTTAAAGAACTCACACAGCATGGCCAGCTTCCGTGCCATGTTCAGTCCGCCGATGGCCGAGATATGCGCCCTCACATAGTCGATCAAATGGTTTTCGACCAGAGGGAGCCACTCGAGGCGATGGGTGAATGTCTCTCCATGAGCGAGGCCGACCGCAGAGGTCTCCCTGACACGCTCATACCATCCCCAGTCGTCAACGGTGAACAGGTCTTCCAGGAACCAGGGGCGATAAGGCTCCAAAGCCTTGGCGAGGATCAGGCCTCCTGCCGGAGTGACGTTGTTGTGGACGTCGCTCCCCAGCTCGATGTCCCAACCGATCGTATTCCGGATGTGCTCGAAGGCTCTTTCCAGGCTGTGAATGAAATAAGCATCCGTGGTCTTGCTGAAACGCGGAAGGTCTACACCTCTGTCCAGCGCGGAAGCCGCAGCTGCAGCCGCCTCGGCATTCATCTCAGTGACAGGTGAGTTCGGATCTCGCACTCCCCGGAATCGAAAGTGCTGATAGCCGCGCTCCATGCCTTCACGGATACTGTCTTCGAGATCCTCCAGCGACCGGGTACTGGCGCCGGTGAACATGCGGGTTCCGGCCCGGACTCTGCCTCCTAGGAGGTTGTATAGCGGCATCCCAGCTCGCTTACCCATAATGTCCCATAAGGCCCCGTCGATGGCCGCCATGGCGTTGTTTGCATCCACGGCCGAACGCCAGTAGGTGGAGGTAAAGGCCGTTTGCCAGATGTCCTCGATCTCGTCGACATTCCGACCAACGACCATGGGCTTCAGGAACTTCTCGATGTTGGCAGCGACGATGGACACCCTTTCCAGGTGGTTGCCATCGCCGACGCCGTAGAGACCAGGTTCATCCGTCAGAACCTTCACGTTCAGTAACTGACTGCTACCGATCTGAGAGCGAATCACCTTCACGTCAGTGATCTTCACGGGCGGAAGGCCACGGCGTACGGTGCTTTGCGCGAATTCCGCCGGCTCCGGCTGTCCGAATTCCTCCCAGAACGAATCACCACCTGCCATCACCGCTGCGAATCCCCCGGCCATTCCACCGAGGTGCTTCACCGCATCACGTCGATTGATATCTACCATTTTCAACGTCCTTCTGTGGGTTTGGTTGATCGTTCCGGGGCTCAATTGGATTCCAGGGGACGCCGTGGCTCGCCGTCCTCACCCCTCATGCCGCGATTGGAGCCCGGTGCCGTGAGTGGGTAGCGGGCTGCCACTTCCTCGTTGATGTCGATCCCCAAACCTGGGAGATCGTTGGCGTACCGCAGCCCATCTCGGGTTTCCGGCGCGCCGGGGAACAGCTCCTTGATCTGGTCGCTGAAGTTGCCCCCTTCCCCGATGCCGAAATTGTACGTGGCCAGGTCCAGGTGCAGGTTGATGGCATGGCCGACGGGGGACACGTTGGAGGGCCCGTGCCACGCTGTCCTGACGTCATAGAACTCGCATGCCATGGCGATCTTGCGAGCCATGTTGAGGCCGCCGATGGCCGAGATGTGGGCGCGCATGTAATCGATCCACCGGTTCTTAACGAGGGGTAGCCACTCCGACCGGCTCACGAACAGCTCGCCCATGGCAACCCCGATGGCGCTCTCTTCCCGAAGTCGTTCGTACCAATAAACGTCCTCGGGGGCGAACAGGTCCTCCAGGAAATGCGGACGGTAGGGCTCAAGGGCTTTGGCCAGCATGATGGCACCACTGGGGTGCGGATATTCGTGGACGTCGAAGGACAGTTCCACGTCCCAGCCTACAGTTTTTCGGATATGGTCGAATTCTTTGACGAGGGCGTTGATGAAGACCGCGTCCTGCCGCCGTACGCCCACCCGGCCCATCCCGCCGGCTCCGGCCTGCGGACCCACCTGCTGGCCGGATCCGCCTCCTCCCAGGCCGACCGCCCGAAGCCGAACGTGCTTGTAGCCTTCGGACATCAGCCTTCGAACGTTGTCCTCCAGGTCCTCGAGGGAGCGTCCACTGGCATTGGCGAACATCCTACACGCCGGGCGTACCTTTCCCCCGAGGAGGTTGTACACCGGCATTCCCGCCCGCTTACCCATGATATCCCAGAGAGCCCCGTCGATGGCCGCCATCCCGTTGAAGGCGTCCACATCCTGCCGCCAGTACGGCGCCACATAAGCTGTCTGCCATATATCCTCGATTTCTGCCACGTCCCGCCCGACCACGAGGGGCTTGAGGAACTCGTCGATGGTCTGACCGACGATAGCTACGCGCTCCGCGTGGTTGCCGTCGCCGACGCCGTATAACCCCGGCTCGTCCGTCATCACCTTGACGTTACAGAATCGACTTCGTCCGACCTCCGTCATGATGACTTTCACGTCGGTGATCTTGACGGGAGGCAGGCCCCGTCGCGTCGCCGTTTGGGCGGCCACGAGGGGCTCCGGGCGTCCGAACGTGTGTCCGAACGCCTCGCGTTTGCTGGCCAATGCGGCGGCGGCTCCACCTCCCCCCAGCAGCAGCCCCAGGGCTTTTCGTCTGTTCATCATAGTGAATGCTCCAATCTGCGTTGGTTCCACCGAGAGTGGCTTGAGCTTATGTCGGAAAGAGGTCTTCTTTGACACTTCGGACGGGCGTATCCCCGGCTCATAGCTGATCCCATGCGCCAAGTGTTACAGAGTATGAAGGGGTTAAAGAAACCGCAAAGAGGAGGCTCCGTTTCCTGGTTCCTTGCCCACCCCAAGGCCCCCGCCCACTTTCCCCGGCAGCCTCGGCCGTCCATGGGGCGCCCGCGGCGCCCTCGCCCTTTCTTAGGATCTCGCCATGAAGAACGGTGCTGGCTTCGCAGGTGCCCTGCTCTCCCTGTTGCTGCTCACCGCTTCGTGCGGCCGAGAGGCCGTCGTGCAACCCCAATTGGAAACCCGGTCGGCGGATCTGATGACCGTGGACGGCCTCGAGTTCAAGGACCTCAATAAGAACGGGGCCTTGGATCCATACGAGGACTGGCGGATTCCACAGGATCAACGGATCGGAGATCTGGTGGCCCAGATGACCCTCGAAGAGAAGGTCGGGCTCATGCTCCATCCCAACATCCCCGTGCCGGAAGATGGGGTCATCCCGGACGAAAGCCCGTCCGCGGCCCCGTCTCCTGACCAGGCCCGGCGCAGGAGACAACCGCCAAGGGTCTATGTCGTCGAACGAAACATCAGGAACATCCTGAACAACGGCGTTGCCGAGCCGCCGGTGTTCGCCACCTGGTCCAACGAAATGCAGGAGATGGCCGAAGCCACCCGCTTGGGCATCCCCATCATGTTCAGCAGCGATCCCCGACACGGCGCCACCCTGGGAGCGCACGTAAGAGGTACACAGTACTTCTCTCAATGGCCGAGCAGGGAGGGTCAGTTCGGCTTGGCGGCATCGAGAGACATCGAGCTGGCAAGGGATCTTGGCCGTGTCACTGCGGAGGAGTACCGGGCCGTGGGGCTACACATGAACCTTGGTCCGCAGATCGACCTCACCACCGAGCCTCGATGGGGCCGCAATGCCGGCTGTTTCGGCGAGGACGCCGACCTGACGGCCGAGATGGTCTCCGCCTACATCCAGGGGGCCCAGGGAGAGGAGCTGGGGCCCAATAGCATTATCGCCATGATCAAACACTGGCCCGGCTCGGGACCCCATGAGGACGGCAGGGGACGGCAGCTGGTCTACCCGGGTGACAACTTCGACTACCACCTCATTCCGTGGCAGGCCGCCTTCGACGCGGGCGCCCTGACCGTGATGGGGTACTACAGCGGAACACCCTTCGACGACGGCCTGGGGGTAAATTACTCCAGCTACATCATGACCGACGTCCTCCGGGACCGGCTCGGATTCGACGGCGTGGTATGCACGGACTGGGGCGTCATCCGGAGGACCGGGCCCCTCCGGGAAGACCTGGTCGACCTGTCCATCGAGGATCGATACAAGATGTCCATGGAGGCCGGCGTGGATCA
>JASFVN010000110.1:0-12973 GCA_050049805.1 Gemmatimonadota bacterium | reverse complement strand
GCTCTGGATCGCACTCTCGTCCGATACAATGGGGGAGAGCTCACCCTTGGAGATTACCGGAAATGGCTCCTCATGAGCCCTTCCAACGTCCCCCCGCAAATCCAATCGGCCACCAACGACCAGCTTGCGACTCTCCTGGAGGGGCTGACACGAAGCGAGCTTCTGGTAAACGATGCGGAAGCCCGAGGAATCGAAATCCCCGAGAGCCGACGGGACTCCGTGGCAGCCGACATCCTGAATACGGTGACGGGGATCGCCAGAGAGTTGGGGTTCTTCGAAATCGTCCCCAATGAAGGTGAGAGCGAGGAAGAGGCGGCTGATCGGGTCGTGCGTGAGATCCTCAGGGAAGTCGTTCAGGAAGGAAGGCAGGTCATCCAGCTTCAGACCATTGCTTACGCCTTGAAGGAAGAGTTCGGAGCCAAGATCCATCAACCGGGTATCAACAGGGCGATACAGAGGATCATCGAGCTTCGGGCCCAGGTACCGGAGGCATCGGACTCGGTTCCGACGGTGGTCCCGACGGACACGACCGCTACAGACACGGTTGGAGGTTAGGAGCGATGCAGGATCTCAGGTTCCCCCTCAAGGTTCAAAGAGGCGTGGTTCTTCCTCTGGTGGTTCTTGTTGTCGGCAACGGATTGTTGAGCGCCGGGTTGTACGGTCAGGACCGGAGCTTGGTGGATCGGGTGGCGGCCCAGGTGGGGGATTCCATTATCGCCCTCTCCCAGATCGAAGAGCGGATATTCGAGCTGGAGGCGAGAGGAGCTGAGATTCCGCCCCGGGGTTCGGCCGACTGGCGGCAGCTGCAGCGGGAGGTTCTGGATCAGATGATCGATGAGCAGCTCATTGTCCAGGCCGCTATCCAGGACACCACCATTGTTGTGGACGACCTGGAAATCGAGGACCTGGTGGCCGAAGAGATCGAAGCCCGGGTCACCAGCTTCGGGGGCCAACAGGTCTTTGAGGAGGGGCTCGCCGCCCAGGGGCTGACTCTTCCGGCCTACCGGGACTATCTCCGGGGGCAGATCAAGCGTCAGCGATACACCCAGCAGTACATGGTGAAACAGTCGGCCACCATGGCATCGGTCATCGTCGAGGAATCGGAAATCCTGGAGTTCTTCGAGGAGCAAAAGGACGTTCTGGGGGAACGGCCCCCGTTGGTGGAGTTCGCTCAGATCATTATTGTCCCAGCCCCTTCGGACACGGCGCGGGAGGCAGCCCTCGCGGAGGCGAATCGTATCCGTCAACTGGCGTTGGAGGGGGAGGATTTTGCCGAGCTCGCTAGGGAATACTCCCAGGACCCCGGTACCAGCGAGAACGGAGGGGACCTTGGATGGTTCCGCCGGGGGTCGGGGTTCGTTCAGGCATTTGAGGACGCAGCCTTCGCCCTGGCGGCGGACCAGATCAGTGAACCGGTGGAGACCCAGTATGGTTTCCACATCATCAAGGTGAACCGCAGACAAGCCGGGGAGGTTCGGGCCAGCCACATCCTGATTCCGGTCTCCGCCGCGGCTGACGATGTCGAGAGAGCAAGGGAGCTCGCCCTGGAGGTCAAAAGCCGTCTCGAAGCCGGGGAGCCCTTCGTCGAGCTTCGCAACGAATATGGGGACGTGGAAGAGCCCGATTCCCTCATGGTTCCACTCAACCAGCTTCGGGAGCTTCCACCGGGGTATGCCGAACCCCTGGCCCAGGCCGATGCAGGTGAAGTCATCGGGCCCATAGAGTACGCTGGCCGGGGAAATACCCGCATCGGCGTGATCGAGGTCGTGGACGTGCTTCCGGCCGGGCCTTACTCCCTGGATGACCCGGGGCTGCGAGACCGGATCCTCGAGAACCTCCAGCAGCAGAAGATGGTGGACCAGATCCTGGAAGATCTTCGGACCAGAACCTATATCCAGATTCGCATGTAGGCGGACTGGACCGTCCATGGAGATCGATCCTGCACCGAAAAAGACCGAGCCCAGGTTGGCGGTGACGCTGGGCGACCCCAGGGGGATCGGACCGGAAGTGGTTCCAGAGGCCGTGCGAGCGCTTCTTTCCGAGCTTCCCCGAGATTCCCTGCTTCTCCTGGGACCTGAAGGGACCGATCCAGGGCTGGCTCCCTTCCAATCGGTGGGTCCCTGGGACGGTTCGGAAGCGGGCGCCGGGAGGGTGACCGTCCAGGCCATACAAAAAGGCGTCGACCTGGCGAGGCAGGGAGAGATGGGCGGGATCGTGACCGGACCCTCCCACAAGCCGGCGATTCGGGCGGCCGGGTGGAATGTCCCGGGACAGACAGAGCTACTGAGGGACCTTTCGGGCGTGTCCGACGTGGGCATGCTCATGTGTGCGGAAGAGAGCCGGCTCGGAGGCCCCCTACGAGTGCTCCTGGCCACTACCCACATCCCGCTGAAGGACCTCTTCCTGCATCTCTCGGAGAAGCTCCTTCGTCGGCAGGCCCAACTCCTCTTTGAAGCCCTGGAGAGGGATTGGGGAATCCCGGTTCCCCGAATCGGCCTCTGTGCCATCAATCCCCATGCCAGCGACGGCGGGTTATTCGGATCGGAGGAGGAGGAGCTCCTGGAACCCCTTGTGGCATCTCTTCGGGCCGACGGAAAATCCATGTACGGCCCGCTACCCGCCGACACGGTCTTCCACAAGGCTCTCCAGGGCGAGCTGGACGCTGTCATCGCGCCCTACCACGATGTGGGCATGGCTGCGTTCAAGAGCGTCTCCTTCGGAAAAGGGGTGAACGTGACCCTCGGGCTGCCCTTCGTCCGGACGTCCCCGGACCACGGCACTGCCTTCGATATTGTTGGAAAGGGAGTTGCCGACCCCAGCTCTACCGTGGAGGCCATCCGCCTCGCCTGGAGAATCGTGAGAAGGCGCTTTGACACCCAGAATCGGCAGGAGTAGCTTGGAAACGGCCAATGAAATGAGGGTATTCTCCCCCCAAATTCCGTGATCAAACTCCTCAGCGTAACCAAAGAGTACCCCCGGACGGGGACTGCCCTGGAGAACGTGAGCCTACACGTTCCGAAGGGGGCGTTCGTCTTCCTCACTGGCCACTCAGGTTCCGGGAAGACCACCACCCTTCGGCTCATCCACATGTCGGAGCGGCCCACCGACGGGGAGGTCAGGGTCAGCGGCTTCTCCAGTAGCCGGACCTCCCGCCGGGAAATCTGGAAGGTCAGGAGGCGGGTGGGTTACGTGTTCCAGGATTTTCGACTGCTACCGGGCAGGAATGCCCTGGAGAATGTGGCCTTTGCCCTGGAGGTAACTGGAACGAACAAGGGTCAGATTCGTCCCCGAGCCCAACGGCTCCTTTCCCAGGTAGGTCTTTCGGCGAGGAGCGGATCCCACGTCCACGAGCTCTCCGGGGGAGAGCAACAGCGAGTAGCCATCGCCCGGGCCCTGGCAAGCGAACCCCTGGTCCTCCTGGCCGACGAGCCCACCGGGAACCTGGACGATCGAGCTACCCGTGGAGTCATGGACCTCTTCTGGGAAATCAATGCCATGGGAATGGCGGTAGTCATGGCCACCCACGACCTGGAGCTGATCCGAAGCTACCCCAAGGCACGGGTCCTGGAATTGGACCAGGGCCGGCTCGTCTACGATTCGTTTGAACAGACGGAGGTCGGGTAGATGGCCGGCACGGTAGGGGAAGCCATCTCGGCCCTGAGACGGTCACCGCTCTTGGCAGGGCTCTCCAGCCTGATGGTCGGCCTGGCCCTCTACGTGGTCGGTCTCTTTTCCCTGGCGACGCACAACCTCCGCTTGGCACTGACCGCCGTGGAGGAGAGGGTGGAGGTGGTGGCCTACCTTCGGGATGACACACGGCAGGTGGACCTGGACGCAGCCATCGAAACCCTGGAAACTCTTCCCGGAGTCCAGGAGGTCCGCTACCTCTCCAAACCCGAGGCCCTCGAACGAGCCATCAGGGACCTCCCTGAGATTGCAGAAGTCTCCACCGATCTCGAGGTGAACCCCTTCCCTGCCTCACTGGAAGTGACTTTTCTCCCGGAGGGCCGGACCACGGAAACTGTGGAGGCGGTTTCCGCCGCCGCCGAAAGCCTTCCGGCAGTAGAGGACGTGCGCTACGGGAGGGAGTGGGTGGACCGCCTCTTCTTCCTGCGGCGTATCGGTGGGATCACATCTCTGATCCTTGGAGCCGCGTTTACCGCGGTAGCGACTCTGATCATCGGAACGGCCATTCGCATCGCCGTGTTCGCACGCAGGGAAGAGATCTTTGTCATGCGGTTGGTGGGAGCCCGCGACAGCTTGATCTGGCGCCCATTCCTCCTGGAGGGAGCGGTCACCGGGCTCATGGGCGGGATTCTGGCTTTTCTCCTCACCTGGCTCACGTATCAGGCGGTGCACCAGTTCCTCTTCCAGCTGAACTGGATTCCCGCGGCGTGGGTTTTCGGAGGCCTTGGCATCAGCGTGCTGTTCGGGATCCTGGCCAGCAACCTGGCCGTACGCCGATACCTCAAGGAGGTCTGAAGTGAGGCCCTGGCGGACCTGGTTCCTGGTCGTTGGGTTGTTCTTTTCACCCAGTTCCCTCCTCGGGCAGGATCCTGACCTTCAACGACAGATTCAGGAAAGCCAACGTCGCTTGGAAGCCATCCGGGAAGAACGAGCCAGACTTCAGGCCGAAATGGAACAGATCAGGGGCCGGGTGAGAAACGCTTCGACGGAGCTGAGAAACATCGAACAGCAGATCTCGGCCTCCCGGTCGGTCCTGGGAGAGCTGGACTTCCAGGCCGAGGCCGTGGCGGCCCAGGTTCATGAAACCACCGCCGAGCTCCTGAGGACCAGGGAGAAGCTCCGGGAAGACAAGGCGGTTCTCCGTCGGCGTCTGAGGGACATCTACAAGCGGGGGCCCCTCCACTCCCTCCAGGTCCTCCTGGGAGCCGATTCTTTCGCCGATCTCCTGACGAGGTATCGTTACCTGCAGCTCATCGCCTCCTATGACCGAAACCTGGTGGATCGTGTGGCCCAGTTGGAGGCCGCACTGATTGGCCATAGCCTTCAGCAGGAGGAAAGCCTGGCGGAGCTGGGTCGTCTTCGTCAGTCCAAGCTGGGAGAAATGGCCGAACTCCGGTCGGTGGAAAGAGACCGGCAGGATGCCTTGGAGGAATTCCAGGATCTGGAGAGAGAGACCCAGGATCGATTGGCCCAACTCGACGCCGACGAGGCTCAGCTGACCAATCTCATCGATGACCTGGAACGGAGGCGTCTGGAGGAGGAGCGGCGGCGAGCCTTGTCCGGGCTTGGACGAGAAGGGCCGAGCACCCTGTCAGGATCCGACGCCGGCTCCCTGGACTGGCCAGTGGACGGAGAGCTGCTCTACCGTTTCGGCAGAGAGCAGCGGCCGAATGGAACCGTACTCAGGTGGAACGGGATCGGAATTCGAGCTCCCACGGGAACGCCGGTTCGGGCGGTCAAGGCCGGATCGGTGGTTCTCGCCGGACCCTTCGAGGGGTACGGGCCCACCGTCGTTCTGAGCCACGGAGGGGGGTTCTACACCCTCTACCTCTATCTGGAAGAGGTCGGCGTGGTCCAGGGTAGCGAAGTAACAGAGGGTCAAGTCGTAGGTACCGTGGGCGGGAGCCAGACCCCCGAAGGCCCCCACATCGAGTTCCAGATTCGGGCACCGGTGGCGGGGAGTGCGCCGCAGGCCATGGATCCCCTCCAGTGGCTGAAGAACCGGATTCGCACCCCGTGACTCTCCACCCGCACTGGGGGCATGAAGCCCTCCTCCAGGTTCTTGCCCGGGCCAGAGAGGAAGGATCTCTCCCCAGGGCAATCCTCATCCACGGGGCACGGGGTGTAGGCAAACAGCACCTCGCCCTCTGGCTGGGGCGACTCCTCCTATGTGATTCTCCCGGAGCCGGAGGTCCGTGCGAGACGTGCCATTCCTGCCATCTGGCCGGAAAGTTGGAGCACCCGGACCTCCACTGGTATTTCCCCCTTCCCCGACCAAAGAAGGCCACGACACCGGAAAAGCTGGCCAAGGCCCTGGAGGAGGCCCGAGGTGAAGTACTGGAGGAGGTCCGGTCGAACCCTCTGAGGATCAGTTTCGACAACGAGCCCAAAAGCCTGTACCTGGCAGCCGCAAGAGATTTGCGGCAAAAGGCTCAACGGCGTCCGTCCATGGGTCCGCACCAGGTCTTCATCATCGCCGATGCCGAGGCCCTGGCGCCCCAGGAGTCCAGCTCGGAAGCGGCAAACGCCCTCTTGAAACTATTGGAGGAGCCCCCGGCGGGGACTACTCTAATTCTCACTTCCGCAGAGCCGGGCAGATTGTTACCGACGATCCGCTCCAGGACCACGCATTTCCACCTTCCCCATCTCTCCACCGAGGAAGTCACGGAGTTCCTCATATCTCGGGCCGGTGTGGACCCGAAAGAGGCAGAGCGGACGGCGGTCCTTTCTCGGGGCGCCATCGGTCGGGCTCTGGGGTTTCTCAAGGACGGCGAGGAAAACGGGCCGTTGGAGCAGACCAGGATCGATGCCCTGGAGCTTCTTTCCGCTGCGCTGGCCACTGGCCCCGTAGCCGCAATCGACGCAGCCATTCGCTTCCAACCTGTGGGCGCCAGGGGTTTGGGGGTCCTCTTAAACTTCCTGGAAGAGTGCCTGGGTGACCTGGCTCGGGCAGCGTCCCGTCTTCCCCCCGACCCCGGGGCGGCCAAGGAGCAGAAGTTCTTCCAACAGGCTGTGGAACGTTGGGGCATCCGGCCTTCCCTTGTCCCTCGGGCCATGGAGACAGTGGACCAGGCCAGGGCCCTTGCTGCCGGCAACGTCAATCCGCAACTCTTGATTTTCGGTCTCCTCCACGACCTGCGTAGGGAACTCACCCAAGGGGATCGAATCGACCTTTCCGGAGCCTGAAATGGACGAACGGACCAACCCCCTCTCCCACCTGGATTCTCGAGGGCGGCTGAGAATGGTGGACGTATCGGGAAAAAGGGAGTCGCGCCGAACTGCCGTCGCGGAGGGATCGATCCGGATGGCGCAGGGGACCTTCGAAGCCATCCGTGACGGGGAAACCCCCAAGGGCGAGGTCCTCCAGGTCGCTCGGATCGCCGGCATCCAAGCCGGAAAAAAGACGGGTGAACTCATACCTCTCTGCCATCTCCTCCCCGGAGTCTCGTTTTCGGTGGACGTGGACCTCGATCCGACCCTGCCGGGGATCCGGGTCCGGGCAACTGCTACCTTGAGTGGCCAGACCGGCGTGGAGATGGAGGCTCTCACCGCCTCCTCCGTGGCGCTTTTGACCATCTATGACATGGCCAAGGCCATGGACCGAGGAATGTCTCTCGAGGGAATCCGGTTGGTCGCAAAGGAGGGAGGCCAGTCCGGTAGCTGGAGCAGGGAGGACTGAGGACCGGGGAGATCAACCTCCTGAGAGGTAGATTCTGACCTGGTCGCCCGGGTAGATGACCGAGCTCCGGGAAAGGCTGTTCCAGCGCAGCAAGTCGTTGATCCCGACTCGGTGGCGGGCAGCAATGGCCGTGAGGGTGTCCCCGGACTGGACCCGGTAGACCACCAAGTGACTTTCCTGCTGATCCTCCCCCACACTGTTTCCTTGGGCCAACCGGCTCCTGACCGACGGTGCCTTGGGGACCACCACTCTCTGGCCGATCTGCATCCGGCGAGGCCGGATCCTGGGGTTGGCGGCTGTCAGATCCGCCACGGTGACACCGTACTGACGGGCGATATGGGTAAGGGTCTCTCCCTGGGTAACCGAATGCTCCAGAAACGTCACCCTCTCCTCCCTAGGGATCTCAGCATAGGCCTGGGCAAATCGGTCCCCTACACCTTCCGGAAGCCTCAGCTTGGTGGACACCCCCGCCGGCGTAAATCCCCTGAGTAGTTGAGGGTTGAGCTCCTCCACCAATTCCTGGTCGATCTGAGCCGCACGGGCAACGACGTCGAGAGAAGTGGCGTCCGGCACTTCCACTTCGTCGAATCGGAGAGGATCATCCAGAACCACGTCGTCAAAACCGTAGGAAGCGGGGTTCCTGGCGATCCGGGCCGCTGCCAGGAAACGGGGAACAAAATCCCGGGTTTCCCTGGGAAGCTGGTCCAGGACCTCCATGAAGAGGCCGTCGTGGGTGATCTCACCTGGGGCGTACCGCCGGAGGATTCTGTCCATCCGGCCCGGCCCGCCGTTATAGGCTGCCAGAGCCAAGAACCATGAGTCGAACTGCCCATGCAGATCGGAAAGGTAGGCCAGAGCCATGGGGGTGGATCGAAAGGGATCCCGGCGTTCGTCCACAAGACGGTCCACTTTCAATCCCATTCCTCTGGCAGTGGAAGGCATGAACTGCCAGAGGCCCGCTGCTCCGACCCAACTCACAGCCCTTGGGTTGTACCAGCTTTCCACGATGGGCAGGAAGGCCAGACTGGGCGGCAACCCCCGGGACCTGAGGTGTTCCACGACCATGGGATAGTAGCGGCCCATCCTGGAAAGTGAGGTCCGATAAAGGCTCGCCTCCCGGGCTTGGAAGGATTCGATCCACTCCTGAACCTTGGCTTCCATTTCGCCGGCTTGGGCCCAGGGGGAGTCGAGGATGGGGTCTATAGTCCCGGTTTCGAAGAAAGGTGCGCCGGGGACCGTCCACCCCGCAGGCTCCGAAATCTGGACCTGCACGGGCGTGGAGGGTGCAGGCTCGGGCTGGTTCCTGGACCGAGTTGGATCGCCAGCGGCGTTCGACGGGCCCGGAGTAGCCGGCGGTGGAGTGCCCACAAGGCTCCCGCACGCTGAGACCGCAAGGGCAACGGCCAGTGTGGCGAGGGGAGGGCCAATGGCTCGGACGCCACTCTTCGCCCGGACAGAGCAGGTGGATTGGAGGCTCCTTCCCATCCGATCCTCATCCATGGCCTTTCCTCGGACGTTCCGGTTCAAGGGTGATCTGGGCCGGCCGCAAGGTAACCCAGATCAGAGGGTGTAGTTGGGAGCTTCTCTCGTGATCGTCACGTCATGGGGGTGAGATTCCCTGAGACCACCCGACGTGATCTGGAAGAACCGAGCCTTCTCCCGAAGCTGAGGGAGATCCCCGGCTCCGCAATACCCCATGCCGCTCCGCATTCCTCCCACCAATTGGAAGACGGTGTCGGAGAGGGGCCCCTTGTAGGGTACCCTGGCCTCGATCCCTTCGGGCACCAATTTGTTCGCCCCCGCCTCCGCGTCCTGGAAATAACGATCGGCAGATCCTTCCTCCATGGCCGAGAGGGATCCCATTCCTCTTACGACCTTGAAACGGCGCCCTTCCAGGAGGAAGCTCTCTCCAGGACTCTCATCGGTGCCGGCGAACATGGATCCCATCATGACGGACTGGGCCCCGGCAGCAAGGGCCTTGACGATATCCCCGGAGTACCGGATCCCACCGTCCGCGATGACGGGTATCCCGCCTTCCACACCCCGTACCGCTTCCTGGATCGCGGTGAACTGGGGGACCCCGACACCCGTTACAACCCTGGTCGTGCAAATCGATCCCGGACCGACACCTACCTTTACCGCATCTGCTCCCCGGTCCCGAATGGCCCGTGCACCGTCGGCGGTCGCCACGTTTCCGGCAATCAACTCCACATCCGGAAGGGCCTCCCGGACCCTTGCCACCATCTTGAGGACCCCCTCCGAATGCCCGTGGGCCGTGTCGACGACCAGGGCATCCACCCCTGCCTCCACCAGGGCCCGGGCTCGGTCGAGGTCCATTCTTCCCGCCCCAAGAGCTGCCCCGACTCTGAGGCGGCCGTGCTCGTCCTTGCAGGCATCGGGAAACTTGCGACGTTTGAAAATGTCTTTGACCGTGATCAAGCCTTTGAGCATCCCATCCCCGTCCACCACGGGAAGTTTTTCGATGCGGTGCTTGTGGAGGAGGCGCTCGGCCTCGTCCAGGGTGGTCCCCACTGGAACCGTGACCAGCCCCTTGGAGGTCATGACGTTTCGGATGGGCTGGTCCAGATCGGTTTCGAATTGCAGGTCCCGGTTGGTCACGATCCCCACCAACATTCCGCCATTCTCGACGATGGGAACGCCGGAGATGTGGTACTGGGCCATGAGGGCGTAGGCTTCCCGGAGAGTATGGTCGGGCCCCAGAGTAATGGGATTCAGGATCATGCCGCTTTCGGATCGTTTCACCCGATCCACCTCGGCGACCTGCCGATCGACCGACATGTTCTTGTGGATGATCCCGATCCCGCCCTCCCGGGCCATGGCGATGGCCATCTGGGACTCGGTCACAGTGTCCATGGCGGCCGACACCAGGGGTATCTGGAGAGGAATGTCAGCAGTCAGGAAGGAGGCCAGGGAGGTCTCTCGTGGGTGGACCAGGGAGTGACCCGGTACCAGGAGAACGTCGTCAAAGGTGAGACCCTCCCCGAGAATCCTGTCTCTGTCTCCTACTACGTCTGGCATAGTGAATCTCCGACTCCGTTGAGGTGTCTTCCAGTCCTGTTTCGGGCTAGCCAAAGTGAAAGCCCGCTGTCAGCACACAATGCGTTGAAGTGCTTGGACGAGCGGGCGGAAAGCGTCGAGCTGCTTCTCATGCCTTTTCATGGGCCATGATATTGGTGGCCCCGGAATGGTGTCAACCCGAGGTGGATCCTCCTTCTGGACCCTTTCCTTCCTTCCCCCCAGCCTTCGACCGGCCCGCGGGTCCGGACTTCGAAGACGGCTGCGTTTTCCCCCCCTTGCCCTCAGCGGTTGGGTCGGAGTCGCCCAGGAGTTCCTTCCCGAGATTGGCGACATTGGACAGGACCTTGTCCGCTGCCGAGATCAGTTGAAAAGCCTCGCGGAGACTCCCGGGGCTCACAGTGCGTCGCCTGAGCTGGTCCTCCAACTTCTCTGCGAAGCTCTGGAGGGCCGAGGTTTCCGATGGGAGGTCCTGGGCGTACTTGGATTCGAGGAACTCGATATAGTCCAGGACCTGGTAGACCTGATCTTCCGGCAAACTCTCCAGTTTCCGAAGAACCCGAGTCCTTAGAACGTCGTGCATGGGCTGAGCTCCTGGCTTCTTCCGACGGCGAGAGGATTGGACTTTAAGAATAACACTTCTCCTCCTTGGATCGGGAGATCAACCGCTGGAACCCGGGTCCGATCCGGAGGAGCTCCGGTCACCCGAATCATGTGGGGAAAGCCAGGAAATCGCCTCTTGCTCTCGGTCGTGAGTCCCCCTTGCCTCGGTGGGCCCTTCGAGAAGATTCTTAGGGGGTGTAGATAGGATTGTTTCCCCTGGCCAAACCCTGGATGAGCGAACCCACAACCTCCCCGTCCGGACACCCTGCCAACTTCGAGCCGTCCTGGAGGCCCCTGGCCGTTTCGACGGCTGCCTGCGCGGTCTTTGGGGTTCTGGCCGCCCTTTCCGGGGCGGTGTTGGAAGTCTCCGCTCTTTCATTGACTTTATACGCCCTGGCCTACCTGGCTGGCGGCTGGGAAGCCACCTGGGAGGCCCTCAGAGCTCTCTGGAGGAGAAGGTTGGAGGTTGACCTCCTCATGGTTGTCGCCGCGTCGGGAGCGGCAATTCTGGGGCATTGGGCGGAGGGTGCCATTCTACTCTTTCTCTTCTCCCTGGGGAACACACTGGAGACCTTCGCCTTCGGTCGCACACGCAGGTCCATTCAGGCCCTCATGGAACTCAGCCCAAAGTCCGCAGCCAAGCTGACGGAGGATGGGGAGGCCCAGGTCGGCATCGAGTCTCTGATTCCAGGAGACGTGATTCGGGTCCGGCCCGGGAACCGTATTCCGTTGGACGGAGAGGTCGTGACCGGTGAGTCCCCTGTGGACGAGTCCACCCTGACGGGGGAAGCGGTGCCCGTCCGAAAAAAGGTGGGGGACGAAGTCTTTGCAGGGACTCTGAACGGTGCAGGGACACTGGACGTACGAGTCACGCGTCTGGCGGAAGACACGACGCTCGCTCGTGTCATTCGGCTGGTGGAAGAGGCCCGGGAGGCCCGGGCTCCGGCCCAGAGCTGGATTGAGAGGGCTGAGAGCACCTATGCCGCCGCGGTGATACTCGGAGCCATCATTGCGGTGGTCCTGCCCATGTTCGTCCTGAACTGGGATTTCGATCAGGCCTTCTACCGAGCCATGACACTCCTGGTCGTGGCCTCCCCTTGCGCTCTGGTCATCTCGATTCCCGCGACCATCGTCTCAGCCGTATCCAACGGGGCTCGAAACGGCATCCTTTTCAAAGGGGGCGCCCATCTCGACGCTTTGGCCGGCGTAAAGGTGGTGGCTTTCGATAAGACAGGCACCCTCACCCAAGGTCGCCCGGAGGTGGCCGGATTCTTCCACCTACTCCGGAGTGAAATGCCTGGAGAAGTGTTGGTGAGTCCCGAGGTCCTGTCCATCATGACAAGGCTTCCGTCCCGGGTCTGCCCGGTTGTGGAGGCTCCGGAGATTCCCCGAGGCCATTGCCCCGGGTTGACGCTGGAGGACGAGGACTTCCTGCGCCTCGTGGCGGGGTTGGAGTCCAGGAGCGAGCACCACATCGCCCAGGCCGTCCTGAGAGCGGTGGAAGCCCTCGGGCTCACCGTCCCCGAACCCCGGGCCTTCGAATCCTTCCCAGGCCGGGGGATCAAAGGAACCGTGGAGGGCATTTCCGTGGTGGTTGGCCGACGGGAATGGCTGGAGGAGCAGGTAGGAGGGGAGGTTCCACCGCTTCTGGTTCGATGGTCGGAGGAGGGGGATCGGGACACTGCCTCACGAATCTTCGTAGCGGCTGACGGACATCACGTGGGAATCCTGGTCATCGCCGATCAACCCAGAGCCGGCGCCCGGGAAGCCGTGGCGGCACTTCGGCAAACCGGCGTGGGGGAAGTGGCCATGATCACTGGCGATGAAGCCCGAACCGCCAAGGCGGTGGCAAGGATGGTAGGCGTCACCCAGGTCCACGCCAAACTCCTTCCGGAAGAGAAGTCCAGGATCCTGGAAGAGTTGCGAGGGAAGCACGGGCCGGTAGCCATGGTGGGAGACGGCGTGAAT
>JASFVN010000384.1:0-4125 GCA_050049805.1 Gemmatimonadota bacterium | reverse complement strand
GCGGCGAAGAGCATCGCCCTCACTACCCTGGCCGTGGTGGGGGTCGTGTGGCTGGGGGTGACCCTGGCCTTCCTTCCGTTGGGGTTCTTCCTTCCCTTCCTGGAAGGTGTGGGCTTCCTCGGGATCTTGGCCTTGGCCGGAGTTCTCGGGATCTGGGCAGCCAACTCCTCGCCAGACCTCACCGTCGCCGTCATCGAAGAAACCGGTTCCAAGGGGCCGCTGACCGATGTGATCCTGGGCGTGACCATCGTCAAAGATGTGGTGGTCATTGTCCTCTTCACTCTCATGCTGGCCGTGGCTCAGCCTTTTCTCGGCGCGGGGGCGGAAGAAGGAGCCCCCCTCCTGGACCTCGTTTGGGAAGTCGTGGGCGCCCTTGGAGTTGGAGCCATTCTCGGCTTGGTCTTTTCCCTTTATCTGGAGCAGGAAGGCGAACAACCTGCCTATGCCACCTTCCTCTTCGCCTACGTTCTGGTCCTGGCGGCGGAGCTCCTCCACTTCGAGCTCCTGTTGACCGGCGTGGCCGCCGGCTTCGTGATCGAGAACATGACCGATGCCGGCGACGAGATGATCCGCAGCATCGAGAAGGTAGCCGTGATCATCTTTGCCTTCTTCTTCACGGTGGCGGGGGCCAGCCTGGACCTGAGTGCCATCGGGGCATTTTGGCTGGCGGCCGTCATTCTCTTCTCTGTCCGTCTCGGTCTGACCTACTGGGCAGCCAGGCTGGGGACCCGCTGGGCCGGAGCATCTGAACCCATCCAGACTCTGGCTTGGCGAGGGCTCATGTCCCAGGGAGGAGTGACCTTGGGGTTACTGCTGGTACTGCAGGAAAAGTTCCCGGGGGTCGGCGACGGCGTAGTGGCCCTGGGGATGGCGGTGATCATCGGCAACATTCTGGGGGGACCGGTACTCCTGAAGACGGCTCTGGCCAGGACGGCAGCGGCTGACGGCCAGGAGAGCCCATGACCCACAACCACGACTTCCACACCCACGCTCACTCCGATGTGGCGGACCAGGGCCCCATCCACGACCACTTCCCGGGTACCCATGGATCCAGGCGCACCCAGCGTCGGAAGATGCGCTGGGTCCTGGGCATCACGGCGGCCTTCATGGTCGCCGAGGTGGTGGGCGGAATCCTTTCCAATTCCCTGGCCCTTCTGGCCGACGCCGGCCACATGTTCACCGACGTTGGGGCTTTGGGCCTTTCGTTGGTCGCCATGCGGCTGGCCCAACGCCCGCCGAGCCCCACAAAGACCTACGGGTACGTTCGTCTCGAGATCCTGGCCGCCTTGATCAACGGGGCCGCCCTTCTCTTCATCGCAGCCTTTATCCTGAAGGAAGCCTGGGGACGATTCACATCCCCGCCGGAAGTCGATGGTCCTCTCATGATGGCCGTGGCCGTCGTGGGGTTGGGTGTGAACGTGGCAGGCGCGGGGCTTCTTCACGGTCATGCCAGCGAGAGCCTGAACGTCCGCGGCGCCTATCTTCACGTTCTCGGGGATCTCCTGGGGTCGATCGGCACAATCGCCGCAGGGATCCTGATCCTCACCACCGGATGGATGCTTGCCGACCCGCTCATTTCTGTGGTCATCGCCCTCCTCATTCTCTTCGGAGCCTGGCGCCTGGTTCGGGAGGCTACCGATGTTCTGCTGGAGGCGGCTCCCCGGGGGCTGGACGTGGAAGAACTGGTGGAGGACCTCCGAACCATCGATGGGCTGGAAGAGCTCCACGACATCCACGTGTGGACGCTCACCAGTGGCTTCGTGGCCATGAGCGGCCATGGTGTGATCGACGACTTGAGTGTTCACAGACGTATTCTGGACGAGATCAACAAGCGGCTGAACGAGCGTGGCATCTCCCACGTCACGTTCCAGCTCGAACCCCGCCCCCTGCTTCAGATCGATGGATCGTCCGAGGAAGGGGGGAGCGAAGGAGGAGTTCCATGATCCGGTTTCTGGAAATCAAAACCACGAAACGGGAGGAGCTAGTCGAGTTCGACAGACAGGTGCGGGATGTGGTTCTGGCTTCGGGGCTTACGGAAGGTGTCGTCCATCTCTGGTCCATGCATACCACTTGTGCCCTGACGGTGAACGAAAACGCCGATCCTGAGGTGGCCCGGGACCTGATCTGGAAGATGGGAGACCTGGTACCCCACCATGAGAAGGAGTATCGGCACCAGGAGGGCAATAGCGATTCACACGTCAAGACCAGTCTGTTCGGGCCGGGCCTGACTCTTCTCATCCATCGAGGGGACATCATCCTCGGGACCTGGCAGGGGATTTTCCTGGCAGAATGGGACGGTCCTCGGACCCGGCAAGTGGCGGTGAGGATTTCTTCTTGACAACCCCGGGGCCCGTTTTAATTATCGCGAGTATCGGCCCCAACCATGACCAAGGCGCTGGCCGCAGGCCCGTACAATCGAGAGGAGAGGAGCATGCAGGACGGCTGGATCTGGGCGGACGAAGAACTGATTTCTTCGCCGATGGAGTTCGCCTGGGACGACGACGATGACGAGGAGGAGTGGGACGAGGACCTCGACTGGGAGGACGAGGAAGACGACCTCGACGAGGATTGGGACGACGAGGAGGAAGACGACGAGGAGTGGGAGGAGTGGGAGGAGGAGTTCGAGGACGAAGAGGAGGACTCGATCGGACGGAAGAGGCACGGCCGTCCTGAGTGGAACTGAGCCAGCTTAGGCTCCTTGGATTTCTGGGCACCATTCCCGCCCCTGGGGGTCTGAAGGGGCGGGTTTTCGTGTCTTCCTACCTTTTGCTCCTGGACCATGCCATGATTTCGTTCTTCCCGTCCGCCAGAAGCCTGGGTGCAGTTTTTCTGACTCTGACCTTTCTATCTCTGGGTGCGGGTGCGGCTGCCCAAACGGAAAACTCTCTTGTTGCGACGGATGCCGATCCTTTCCCCGTGGGTAGCGGTGTCGTGACCGTCGATTTCAACGGAACACCCCTGAACCTCCACTACTACAAGCCAGGCAGCTATTCGGGTGAGCAGTTCATCGTGGTCTTCCACGGGGCCTCCCGAACGGCGGCCAGGTACCGGAATAGCTCGGTGTTGATGGCGGAGAGATCCCACTCCCTGGTGGTTGTGCCGGAGTTCGACGCTGAACGGTTCCCCAACCGTACTTACCAGTTCGGGGGCGTGTTCAGGGAGGACGGGTCCGTGGCGTCTCCGGAGGAGTGGACCTACTCCTACGTGCCTCTGATCGTTGAGTACATCCGGGAGAGGGAGGGTGACCCCGAGATGACCCACTTCTTTCTGGGGTTTTCCGCCGGTGGCCAGTTCACGGGACGAATGGCGGCCATGCAGGATTCTGAAGCCGAGCGGATCGTGGTGACCAGCTCGGGCTCCTGCATGTTTCCGACACGGGAGATGAGGTTCGGGCTCGGGTTCGGGGGACTCCCGGAACATCTGAGCAGTGACGAGCGGATCCGGCGGTTCCTGGCCCAGCCCATCACGGTCTACGTGGGCACCGCCGACACGGAGTTGGCCCAGTTACCGACTGGAGACGCGTATGACCAGGGAGTGCACCGGTACTCCCGGAACATCCGCTGGTTCAACGAGGCCATGGACCTGGCCTACGAGAACGATTGGGAGTTCAACTGGCGCCTGGTCATCGCCGACGGACCGGGGCATACGCCCAAAGACGTGTTCGACCACCCCCAGACGGAGAATGCTCTGTTCGGGCATCGGCGGTGAGGTGGGGCCCGGCGGGACTCCCGCCCCCCTCCTCGCTTGGTGTCCCGTTTCGGAAATACGGTGATGCACCGAGAGCGCTGGAGCGCGCCGCTGGCAAGGCGTGCGATTGAGTCGTACCCTCTGTGGTACGGCGAATGAGCGCAACGCGGCCAGCGGGGATGCGGCGGCGCTCAAATGCCATCGTATTTCCGGAATGGGGCACTTAACACACGCTTCGCGCGTGAATCGCTCCGAGGGGGGCGGGAGCCCCACCGAACAAGGTCATCCGGGAGTTGAACCAGGTCTTTCACTTTGGTAACTTAAGGGTTCCCAAGGGGCCTGTAGCTCAGGTGGTTAGAGCGCACGCCTGATAAGCGTGAGGTCGGTAGTTCGAGTCTACCCAGGCCCATTTTGGAACGCGTTGCCCTCCGGGAGTTT
>JASFVN010000383.1:0-4146 GCA_050049805.1 Gemmatimonadota bacterium | reverse complement strand
GAAGCCGAAAGGCCTCGCCTAAGAAAACCAAGGGGCTGATTGCCAAGGCCAAAAACGCTGGGCAATCAGAGCAGGAGGAGTGCGCCCTTGACAATCGCTCTCATAGAACGTCTCGCCCGCTGCCGGCACGGCCGTCAGGCCGTGACCCTGAGCCGCCTTTTTCCTCGTTCCCCAACCCAAACCTCTGCCCGGCGAAGGGCCGCGAGCGACAGCGAGCCAGCGGCATGAGGGCTGTTATGCGAGAGAGGGCCATTCGTTTGATTCGCGGGGGGTGACCTTCACTCCGCACAAGAGTTCGTGCCCGGTTCGCCTCAAGGGGTCCTCCTAAGCTGATCCAGGAGGTACGTGAAGATCAGGGCCTCTCGGGTTGCTTGTTGATTGAGAGTCACTCCACCGCCATGCGTACCCTCTCTGGCTTCGTAGAAATACACCGGGTGGCCCATCTCTTCCATCCTGGCCGCCATCTTCCGCGCGTCTCCGGGAGGAGCCCGATCATCCGTCGTCGCGGTCAGGAAGAGCACCCTCGGAAAGGTCTTCTCCGGCGAGAGATTGTGATACGGCGAAAACTCCCGCATGTACGCCCAATCCTCCGGATCTTCTGCATCCCCCAGCTCATCCCGGTCCGACACCCGAGACAGGTCCAAAAGAGGATTCAGCGCAACCGCGGCGTTGAAGAGTTCGGGCTGTTGCGTGAGAACCGCGCCGACGAGCAACCCACCGTTACTGTGCCCCATGATCCCAAGATGCTGCGGAGACGTAATGCCTATAGCGATGAGGTCCTCGGCTACAGCAATGAAGTCATCGAACGCGCGCTGGCGGTTCTCCCTTTGAGCCGCTCGATGCCAGCTGGGACCGAACTCACCACCACCCCGAATGTTCGCAAGCGCGTAAACCCCTCCCCGTTCCAGCCACGCCGCGCCCAGAATCGGATCGTACTCAGGAACTCTCGAGATGCCGTAGCCTCCGTATCCATCCAGAAGTGTGGGGTTTCCCCCGTCGAAGGCCATGTCCCGGGGGTGTACGAGGAAGTAGGGTATCGGAGTCCCATCCGAAGAGATCGCCTCGTTCCGGCTTACCGTGTACTGTCCCGCGTCGAACTGCGGTGCCTGTTGTCTGACGCTGATGACCGAACCATCCCCCCGGGCCAGGTTGAGAGTCGGCGGGGAAAGGAACCCCTCGGAAGTAAAGAAGAACTCATCAGGCGCTCCTGTCCCACCAAAGAGAAGCGTGTTCACGTGTTCCGGTGTGGGGAGGGGGTCCAGAGTCCAATGTTCATTTTCCCGGTGGTAGCGGAAGAGCCTCGGGACTGCGTCACGGAGGGTGTTGACGAGCAAGAGGCTCTCGTAGCAGGAGAAGGAGAGAACATAGGCCCGCTCCTCCGGCCGGAAGACAACCTCGAACTCCCGATCGCCCCTCAAGAACCCCTGGTAATCGATGCTGAGGAGCGCCCCTTCGGGGTACGTGGCACCGGCAACACTCCAATCGGAACTCAGAAGGATCACCAGCGTCCCCAACCCAGGGTTAATCCGAATTCGTGCATCACCGGGTACGGGCAGTTCCTGGAGCCGGCCTTCGTTCAGAACGAAGAAAACCGTTTCGAACATGCTGACTTTGTGAACGATCAGGGCAACATGGCGCCCACCACCTCCCTCAACAATTGGGAACGCCCATGCACCCCGGGCGTCCGTCTGGAAGAGGACCTCGGCCTCCTGGAGAAGCGTACCCCGGTGCCATTCCTTCACAACCCGGGGTAACCCGGTTTCTGTCGTAGATCCCTCTCCGAAATCCGTGGCGACATAAAGGGCATCCCGGTTTTTCCACTCGTAGAATGTCCTCGCCTCAGGGAGGATGAAGCCATCTTCCACGAACGCCTTCCGTCCCGTGTCGAACTCCCGGATTTCGGCGGCATCGCTTCCCCCACGGGAAAGGCGAACCATGCATCGAACCTGATCCGGGGGGAGGCATTGAGCGCCCCTGAATACCCAGTTCTCTCCTTCGGCCTGACCAAGAGCATCCAGGTCCAGAACCACCTCCCACTCCGGTTCACCCCTCAGGTACAACTCAAAGGGCGCCCGCCTCCACACTCCGTGGGCATACCGCTCGCCCTGGAAAAGATCGTAGACGAAATCCCCCTCAACGTCCGGAAGGAACAGACTTTCCTCGGAGCGGAGGATGTCCAGGCTCCGTTCATAGAGCGTGCCGAAGACAGGATCGCTCTCGAGGGAGGAGACAGTCTGCTGATTGTGGACCTCGACCCAGGCGAGCGCTTCTTCACCATCAACTTCTTCAAGCCATCGGTAGGGGTCATCCCCTACCTGATCCCCGGTGGTGCAGGCCCAAAGAACTATCGCAGCGACCAGGGTGCTCTGCGTTCTCATCCTACTTCTCTTTCGTTCCCGATCCGCAATAGACTGCTCTCGCATAACGTCTGCGGGCTGCCGGACGGGCCGCCAGGCCCGTACCCTGAGCCGGCCTCTCTCTTCATCCGTACCTTCGGTCTATCCGCCCCTCCGGCGTAGGGCCACGAGCGATAGCGAGTGTGCGGCAGGCCCTGCTGTTATAGGGCATGTGGCCCTCCCCAGAATGGTCCCGTTCCTCACCGATAAGAACCTCACCGGCTCCAATTCCAGAGGAGTGCGGTGGAAAAAGCGAAGAAGACAGCAAAAGACAAAGCGCTTGATGCCGGAAACAGATAAGAGCCAACGGTTCCTGGCATCAGCGGAAGGCAAAGGCTTAGCCCGATCATCAGGAAGGTGGGATTGAGCATTCCGAACCAGCGGGGGTATTTCGTCTTTCCAATTAAGACAAGAATCATCCACCAGATTGAGAAGATCACGAAGCCAAGCACCACCCAGAAAAGACCGGAAGTGGCGCTCGCCATGTCGGCATGAAGTTGCTCCAGAACTGGCAACGTTTCGCCACCTGAGCCTGAGATCGCTCGCCCCACCATTGCCGGAAAAAGGAGGGAGAAATGGGCTGCGCTCCCCAGCGCACCGGCGTAGCATCCGACCAAGACCGGCACTGCTGAGACCAACCGGCCAGCATCCTTGATTCCCTGGTAAACATGCCAGAAACCCACGAGCGAGAATGGGATCACCACCGCCCCGAGAAACGCCCCAAAGCGGAGCCGGTCATCCGAGATTTGCCACATGAAGGAAATGTCAGGCCCGTAGGCACCGGAAGGAATTCCCTGGAAGACGACGTCGGCTACCGCGTTGATCAAAGCGGCACCCAGACCTACGAGACCAGCGAGCCTGACCATTCTCACCTTTGGCTTCATCGAATCATCCAGCATTCGATCCTCCCAGGTCCGTCAGAGGAATCAGGAGTTGGGTGCGGTCGCTGCGACGCTACTGAACTCTCAACTCCTCGTCAATGCACATGCCCGATAACGTCTGCGGGCTGCCGGACGGGCCGTCAGGCCCGTACCCGGAGCCGGCCTCCTGTACGACGCTCCGCGACCCTCAAGCGTCACCGGCGCAGGGCCACGAGCGACAGCGAGGGTGCGGCAGGCCCGGTGTTAGCGGGCATCCGTCCCCGGTTGGTACGAGTACAATCGCACGAACTGCACATCGAGTTCGTTCTGTTCGAGGAGGAGAACTCGCTCCGGTCCAACCCAGAGGACTCTTGAGTCGGGCGGGATTTCGATTTTTCCCTCCGGCAAGCCCTCCGAATTGAAGGCCCTCCAGTGGGCTGCCCGATCGGTGCCGGGCACGGGGAACTCCTGCACCCAAAGCCCCCCATCCGCTCGCGCCACCAGGTCTCCGTGGGAGGGGAGCTCGTCTGCAAACGGCCGCCCGCGCTGCACCTCGGGCACACTTTCCCCGGATGACCTAGCCACCAATCGCTCGCGGAGTTCAGCATAGTACGCGTCCTTAATCTGCTCCGTCACGAATCGGTCAGTCCCTTCCCATCGGAGTACTCTTCTCACTTGGCCGTTACTGGCCAGCCACAGAACTTCGTTGCTCTTCGTCGTGCCAACCCAGAGCCCGTGGGCTGTCACCGCAACCTCTGTTTCTGCGTCGAATACCGGAGGGCCAGATTCGACAAGTCGAGGCCCGGCACCGCCCCCAGTGGGAGGAGTTGTGATCATCCGCATCCACGGGAACTCCCCAAGCGCATTGAGGGAGTCACCGTTCGGGGAAA
>JASFVN010000382.1:0-4147 GCA_050049805.1 Gemmatimonadota bacterium | reverse complement strand
GCACCGCCAACGATGAGCGGCGGAGGTGTTTCTGCGTTCCAGAAAGCGCCTCATCCGAAGGGCCACGCGGCTCAGGTGAAGGGCATGTTCAGGGTCCGGCTCCGGCATGCCCGCCACCGCCATGTACGCATCACCGATGGTCTTGATTCTCTCACCGTGAAAGTGCTCCACGATTTGATCGAACGAGGTGAAAACGTCGTTCAGCTCGGAGATGAGTGCGCCGGGATCCCTTGAAATGGCCATGTCCGTGAAGCCGGCGAAGTCCAGCATGAGCACTGAAACGTCCTCGAAGGTCTGAGGCGTCGTGGTCCCCGAGTCCTTCAACTCCTCGTAGACACTCTTCGGCATGATGTTCAGGAGGAGCTTCTCGACCCGCTCTTTCTCCTTCTCCAACTCCCGGTTTTGCCGTTCGGTGAGTCGGGAGTAGGAGTCCAGCATGTACTCCGCTTCTTTCTGTTTGGAGATGTCCTGCCCTTCCAGGAGAATGAAGTCCTCGTTGCGGACTCGGGCCCTTCGAAGGCTCATCCGAGCCGTGACCGTCCGGGGACCGATTCGAACCTCCACCTCCAGCGGAAAGGGACGACCTCTTCCCAGACGCTCCCGAGCTCGTTCAACGTCAAGAGCACCAATGCGTTCTCCGAGGGTCCCGGCTCCCTCCCCCCCAGTGGGGAACCATTCCCTGAATCGCTGGTTCTCGAACCGAACCGCAAAGGTCCCAGGATCGGCGACCGCCACGGCAGTGTTCAGGACGTCAACGACCGGGGGGCATCTCTCCCCGTTCTCGGGCACTGCGAGTGCCATCTCCGAGGCTCCCGCTGGATTCTTGTCTTCCTCCGTCACGATACCTCCGCCTTGGACCCGGTGACGATATGCTCCTCTAGAGAGAGGATGTGGGCGTAGAGCCGCTCCACGTCCGCCTCCGGCACGCCGAAGTCTTCCAATGTCTCCCGCCAGATCTCACCCAGCTCCGCGTACTCCTCGTGGGTGATGGGGAGATGGGCGTGGGCCCGCGCCAGGTGCTCGTTTGAAAAAGAGGCTGGCCCGCCCATGAGGGCCGAGACGAATTTCGTCTGGTGGTCGATGAGCCGCCGAACATCGATATGCTCGAAGTAGTGTTTCAGGAAATCCGAGTCCAGGATCCTGTCGTAGAAATCCGATACGATGAGCCGAACCTGGGCAAACCCACCGACACGCTCGAACAGCGAGGCTTTCAATTCCGACTCCTCCTCTCCAGTGTTCCGGAACCTGCCGGCCCTCCTGGGGAATCACCCCAGGAACAAGAGCTCCTAGGCCTCGACCTTGTAGATCTCCCTCCGACCCTGATGCACCAGATCGTGATAGCCGGCCATAGACGACCCGAATCGTGGGTCGGCCATTACCTCGGATTCCAGCCGTTGGTAGTCGCCGAGAGACTCGTATTCCCGCTCGAGGACAAGAGTCCAGAACTGCTCTCCGGAAATGTCCGTAAAGATTCGAAAGGGCTCGAGCCCCATTTCCTGCATGATCCCGTTCACCGCTTTGAACTTCTCCACGAGCTCGCCAACCCCGCCGGGTTTGCAGTTCATTACCGCACGGACCTTGATCATGGATTCTACCTTTCTGGCGGCATGGCCGCCGGTTTGGTTCTGACCGCTAATGAGGGGTTCCCGACGTAGGTTCGGTGGTCAGGCGGCCTCGAGTACTCCTGCCGACACGAGGCTGGACCTCCAACGGTCGACGATTCGGGGATTCTGGTACGGATTACCGTCAAGCCAGGCCGCCAGGTCGGTGGCGGGAAACCGTTCCCGGACCAGCTGGGCAGTGGCCCTGGCTCGTCTTTCGAGACCCATCTCCACCTGGGAGGCCGCCAGAACCAGCAGGGCCTCCAGATTGTTGGGATGGTATTCCAGGACTTCCTCGGCGATGGATGCCGCCCGCTCCACCTTGCCGCCGATAAAAAGGGAGCATGCTTTGACGGTGGGATACCATGCTTTGTTGATCCCGGTGAGACGCATGGCCACGTCCAGGAGGTCCACTGCCCTTTCCCACTGACCCAGGTAGCGTCGTAAGCTACCTTCCAGGCCGAAGGTGACATCACAGGTGGGCCTCTTGATGACCAGGTGATCAAGCTTCTGAAGAGATTCCTCCACCCTGCCTCTCACCATCAACACGGCGGCCTGTACCGCCTGGGCCATGCCACTGGGGTCGCCTATGTCGAATCCGGTCTGGGCCTGATCCCAGGCTCTCTCCAAGGCGGCCTCCCGGTCCGAGAACCACCCGTTGCTCGCTCCCACGAAGTGGGCGAAGGCAGAAAGTACGAACCCGTACGGCTGGTCCGGGTGGGACTCAGCAACCTTCTCAAAGAGGCTCTGGGCTTTCGACAAACCCTCCCGGGTGTTGGTCCTGAAATGGTACCATCCCAGGTAGATCCACTCGATGGCCTGGGGATCATCCAACTCCCAGTAGAACCCCGCGGGCTCCCCTACCACCAGATCGATCTCAACCGATCGGGCAACCTCGTTAGCAACCCTCTCGGAGAGGGATAAAATGCTGTCAGCGGACGCCGTCCACTTGTGGGACTTGACGACGTTCAGGGTGGTGACGTCCATGACGGACGCATATACGCGAACTTGGTTACCAACCTGGTGGGCGCCTGTCTCCACCATGTACCGGGCCTTCCCCCCCGCCCTCCATTCCCGTGGCTCCAAGGACGCGTCCAGGACACTCAATCCAGGGAGCCGGGTGAGGCGGTGCAGGAGGTCCCTTCGGATCAGTTCCGCCATCGCCCGGACCGAGGGGTCGACTATCTCGGTATGTATGGGAAGGACGGCTAGGGCGGGAGGTTCCAGGGCCAGCGACCGTCGCCGGACCAGGACCGCAGGATCGGCCGGAAGATCCGCAAACTCGTAGACCTCTACCGGCTCTGGTATGTTCTTCAGCCTTTTTCGGCCAATGGACAGAAACCGCAAACCCGGCTCGTCAAGTGCCCGGTAAACTCGTCCCGAGATGCTTACGCCTCCAGGTCGCGCCAATGCCTGGATCCGCGCAGCGATGTTCAGGGTGTCACCAAAATAACCATTCTCTGAAACTGCCACGCCGCCCTGGTCGAGACCCATTCGGAATCGCATTCGGTGGGATTCAGCAACCTCGGCGTTCCTGTCCTCGATCTCCGCCGCGATGGCGATGGCGGTTCGTACGGCGTTCATGGCATCATCGAAAACCGCCATGAAGTTGTCCCCGACGAAATCGGTCAGGGTGCCGCCTCCTGCAGACACTCTTTCCAGAACCAGACGCTGGCATTCTTCAACGGTCGCCTTCGTCCCTTCGAAATCGTCGGCCATGAGCCGGCTATACCCAACGATGTCGGCGTTGAGAGCCACTAGCTCGGCTGGATCCTCTCTTCTTCCTGTCATGGCCTGTCTACCTGGGCTGTTGGGAGGTATGCGGAGCTGGTAGGCCCCGTGCCCCCTCCCTGGCCGGGTTCGAGTGGGATTCACCCCCTCCATGGCTCCGGTGCTGAGAACCTGACCGAAGACCAAGAGCCGGTAATCCGAGTCCCCAATTCTGAATGCGAGTTTGGACGTCGAAACCGGACAACGGTTCCGTCCAGCCGAATGGCCGGTGTGACGCCCGATTCTCGCATCCCCTTCAGAACCGGGCTTCGAAGCCGAGCCCAACGACTCCACAGTTTTGCGAAAGGTACCCATCATGCCCACGTGGAAACCGGACCCCACGTTCTATCCATCTCCAAAGCACGCGATGGAAGCTCCCCAGGAAAGGCTGGCCTACGTGGCCATGCTCAATCCCTCTCGGAATCGCCCCGACGCCATGGGAGTTGTGGACGTGAATCCCGAATCCTCGGCATACGGCCGGCTGGTGGGGCAGACCGACATGCCGAGCCCCGGGGACGAGCTCCACCACTTCGGCTGGAACGCCTGCAGCTCCTGCCTGTGCCCCTGGGCGCCGCATCCGCACACCGAGCGGCGCTACCTCGTGGTACCCGGCATCCATTCGTCCAACATCTACATCCTCGACACCAAGCCCGACCCGAGGAGCCCGCGCATCGTCAAGACGATCAGCGGCGAGAGCATCGCCGCCAAGACCGGCTACTCGGCGCCGCACACGGTCCATTGCGGCCCCGACGGCATCTTCGTCAATGCGCTCGGCA
>JASFVN010000381.1:0-4148 GCA_050049805.1 Gemmatimonadota bacterium | reverse complement strand
CCAACCTTCGGCCGTCGGGGGACCACAAGAAGTACGGGAAATACCGGGGGGCGGGTTCCGGCACACCGCCCAGTCGGGGGTAGGAATAGATGCCCCAATCATTCCCGTGCTGGCCTGAGAAACCGATCTTGGCTCCGTCCGGTGACCACCGAAGCCCAAAAAGTGTCCAAATGCTGTCTGCGATCTGAAGGGTGGTTCCCCCTGACAGGTCCCGAACCATGAGCTTTGCTGGGTCCTCCCCCACGACGTACGCCAGGAACTCGCCGTCGGGGGAAAGAGCCGCGGGTCCGACATTCCCATCGAAGGTGAGTTGCCTTAGCACGGCCCTCGGAGGTTCCTCGGAACGCCTACCTCCCATGGCGTACATGCCCACGGCCGCGACGGTGACTATCAGGCCGCCCAGGACGGCCCACCGGGCTCTCGCCCCACCGCCCGACCGGGCCGTACCGGACGAACGGGTGTCCCTGCGAGAGGAGGAAATGGTAGGACGGTGCACCGGGCGCGAGGGCATGATGTCCGGGATCGGCCTCTCCCGGACCGGGTCGGGCGTTGGGGAATCGGTTGGACTGGATGATGGCCCAGTGGGCGCCGTCTCTGATGAAAACGCCGGTCCTCGAGGAGTTCCAGCGTCGCGACGGATTCGATCCGCAGCGGCCACCGTATTTGCCGACGGTTCCACGTCCAACTCATTCCGCAATCTGTCGCGGAATCTCTCATAGAACCGGAGGGCCGCCGCCCGGTCCCCAGCAGCGGCCAAGGACTGGATGAATTGGCGGACCGGCGTCTCGTCGCTCCACACCAGATCCATGGCCTTCTGGCCGGTCCGCTCTGCCTGGACCAATCCCCCTGCCTGAATGTATTGGTGAGCTAGGGCCCAGGCGGCTCCTGCGGCGGCCTCCCGCAACCGTTCTCTCTCTGCATGTACCCAGTCTACGAACTCCCAGGCCTTCTCGAGGTGGAACCCTCGCAGGAAGTCAGCCCGATACAGCTCGAGCGCATCCGCCCAACGCTTCCGCTCCAGGGCCAGCGCGAAGTCGTGGCTGTCCACCACCACGACCTCTGGGGAGATCCCCACCTCGTCGGCGCCTCGACCGATGATGGCCTCCTCCGGAAGGTTGCGCCTCAGGAAGGAGAGAGATTGGGAGAGGGCATTCCTGGCCCTGGCTTCGTCCAGCTCGGGCCAGAACAACCCCAGGAGGGTATCCCTGCGATGAAGCCCCTGAGGCCGGGCACAGGCGAGATACACCAGGAGGCCGAGGCGCTTGGGCTGGGCGAGAATGGATGTGACACTCTGCCCCTCCGAATCCCGGAGGTCCACCGATCCCAGCGTCCGCAGTGTGATCAAAGCTCCGGCCTCGTGGCGATTAGCCTTTGACGGGACATGTTTCCACAGAATCGCATGGCGTGGGAGAGCTGACAAGAAAGAAGACCGTCAGAAGGGGCTTTGCACGTCGGGTTCCATAGCGAGCACAGTGTGCCGTCCACCATCGGCGTTGACCCACCTGGGTTGGGGTACACCTGCCTCGGCTTCGCTCGCCGCGCGGCGTCCGCCTGAAGGGGGCTCTCCGGGCAGTATTGCCTGCGGTACCGGCCCCGCACTCCTTCCGGACCTCGAAATATGCGTCCTTCCAGAAGCTGGCCAGGAAGGATAGGCATCCAAACACCCTACGGCGTCCAGGAGCACCTTGGAGAATGTGGGCGGGGCGGACGGCGTGGCGGGATCGAAGTCGGGTGACTGGTCGAGGTCGTCAGGGAAGGGTTCCTGGGCGACCTTTTCTGCTTTCCCACCGCCGGTCGCCATGGCGAGCTCGGTCTGGGGCGGTCCCCTGGCGGAGTGGAGGAGTGGGGGAGAGGTGGGCTCGCCGATATGCGAGGATCTGTGGGATGGGGTCCGGATCAGTCAGGAAGGCGATGAAGGTGAGAGGCGTCTGGCAGGTGGGACAGATCAGCGGAAGAACTGCATAGAAAAAGAGCCAGTGGAGGCCCTGGAAGCGGACGAGGCCAACCAAGAAACCGACAAAGAGGTAGGGAAACCGGAGAGCGCCCCGGACTCTCTTTGTTAGATCCGATTCCGTCATCCGGGCTTCGGCTCCGACTTCCCGGGAAGTCGGAGTGGTAAGGGCAGAAAAATGTTGGCCCGAAGCCCCGCAAGCCTCTCTCGATACATTTTCTCTTGACTCTTTAATATCACTTTTATAGGATTGCTGAGAAAGCTATCCTACTTTGTAGGAAACGTGCGGGGCGTGTGGGGAAGGGAAATTCGGACTACGACCGCTCGACGGTGTGGAGACATGAGAGAAGCGACCTACCTCGGGGAGCTCGAGCAGATGATGCTCATGGCCATCCTCCAGCTCGAGGATGACGCCTACGGACTGAATATCCAGCGGGAGCTAAAGGAGAGGGGGAATCGCCGTGTTTCTCCCGGCGCCGTCTACGCAACCCTCGACCGGATGGAGGGGAAAGGCGTCGTAAAATCCCGGTTCGCCGATCCGTCCCCCGGCCGGGGAGGAAAACCCCGACGATACCTGACCGTGACCCCCAAAGGCCTCAGGGCTCTTCAGGAGGTTCGGGCGGCTTGGCTCCGCATGGCAGAAGGACTGGAAGGAGTCATGGGCGGGAAATGAGCTCCGAAAGCCCCCTTCCACCCCGCATCGCCGAGAGACTCCTCTCCTGGTGCCTGCCGGCCGGAAACCGAGGCCAGGCGATCCTGGGCGATCTCCATGAGGACTACGTCCGTCGGATATCCTCCGGAGCCCGTCGCCTCGCTTCGGATCTCTGGTACTGGAACCAGTTATGGCGTACGGGCCTTCCGTTCCTCATGCGCCGGATCGGCCGTAGACCCTTGTATCGCACGCTGGACGGAACCACCGAGGATCCGGCCGTCTCTTCCCGGAAGGGGTGGTCCATGAGCGAGACGGCGAGTGACGTGAGGTTTGCCCTCCGGTCGTTCTCCAGGAACCCTGGGTTGGCGGTCTCCGCCACCATGATCCTGGGGATCGGAATCGGTGCTATCACCCTGATGTTCTCGATCCTCAACACCGCCGTCCTCCAACCGCTGCCGTATGAGGACCCCCAGGAGCTGATCTGGCTTTGGGGTGAGACCGAGACGATCTCCCAAAACAGCGTCTCCTATCTCGATCTCGTGGACTTTCGTGATGGGACCGATGCATTCGAGGCTCTCGGCGGCTACGTGGTTTTCCAGCAGACCCAGTTCCTCACCGGTCGGGACCAGGCCGAGCAGGTAACGGCCACCCTCGTCACGGCCAATCTCTTCTCCATTCTGGGGGCCACCCCGGAGCTCGGCCGGTCTTTCCTCGCCGAGGAGGAGGGAGCCGACGCTCCTCGGGTCGCCATCCTTGGACACGCCCTCTGGAGGAGGCGCTTTGGAGGCGACCCCGCCGTGGTGGGATCCGTCATCTCACTGGAGGATCAGCCGGTGGAAGTGGTGGGGATCATGCCTGCCCGATTCGACTTCCCCAGCGGTTCCGATCTCTGGCTCCCGATCCAGCCCACCCAGACCTATGCCCAGGGAAGAGGGAACAACAACTTCTATGTGGTGGGTCGCCTGAGACACGGGGTGTCGTTCGAGCAGGCACAGGCACAGTTGGACGTGGTCTCCGCGAACATCGCCACAGCGGCTCCCAACTTGAGGGCCGGATGGGGGGGTCGCATGGTCTCCCTCCATGAGCGTTTCTTCGGAGACACCCGAGCGATGCTCCTGATCCTGGTGGGGATTGTCTCCCTGGTCCCGATCGTGGCGAGTGCGAACGTCGCCTCCCTCTTTCTGGCCAGAGCGGACGCTCGAAGAACCGAGATGGCTTCTCGGCTGGCCGTGGGGGCATCCCGGGTCAGGTTGGTGCGCCAGGTGCTCACGGAGAGTCTCCTCTTTGCCGTGGGCGGTGGGTTGGTTGGGCTGGTCCTGGCCTTCGGGGGAGGGCAGGCCTTTCGGGCGTTGGCTCCCACCGCCGTTCCACGCCTGGAGGGCCTTGGCATCGACGGCACCGTGTTGACCTTCTCCCTGTTGGCCTCCTTCCTCATGGTACCCCTCTTCGGAATTCTCCCGGCCCTCCGAGGCACCGACCTGTCGATTTCCGAAACCCTGAGGACCGGGGGAACGCGGGGGCTCAGCCGAGGCCGCTCCACGTTCA
>JASFVN010000380.1:0-4152 GCA_050049805.1 Gemmatimonadota bacterium | reverse complement strand
ACCCCCTTATGGTAAGGCTCATTCCGGAGGATGGTACCCGCCCGGTACAGCTGCTCGGCCAGAACGAGGCGAGCCATCTCGTGCGGAAGGGTGAGGGAGGAAAGGGAAAGCTGCTTCGGCGCCCCGCGCAGGAGGTCTCTGCTGAGCCCGTAGGCCCCTCCAATGAGGAAGCAGACTTCGGGGACAGAGCGGAGGGCACAGTCTTCCAAGAGCTTCGCAAGCTCCCGGGAGGCCATTCCCTTCCCGGTCCGGGTCAACGCCACCACCTCCGACCGCCCGTCCTGCACCCTAGCCCGAAGGCGCTCCCCCTCGGCCTGGAGCACAGCCTCCTTTTCCCCTTTTTGCCCTTTCTTCACTCCCGCTTCCACCTCCGTGACATCCAGGCGCCAGTAACGGCCCGCCCGGCTCTCGAACTCCTGAACCGCCGGCGCCAGTGGCCCCCGAACACCTCCCACGCAGAGGATTCGAACCCTCACGCCGGCTCATTCCTCACGGCCGGCTCTCCGGGGCCTCCAGGATTCCCTGTACGTGCCGCCAGAGCCTCTCTTCTCCATCCAGGAATTCCAGCTTTAGGTGAAGGACGCGAAGGCCCCGGAGGTCATCCCGAAAAGCGTGCAGCTTCACGGCGTCCTTCTCCGTCGTCACCAGGGTCCTGCCTTGGAGTCGGGTGCGGAGCTCCACGACGTCACCCCAGGTGTAGTCGTGGTGGTCGGGAAAGGAGATGAGCTCACCCGGCCGGCCGGTGGTCTCCTCCAGTACCCTGGAGAATCCTTCCGGGTCGCCGATTCCGCAGACAGCCAGGTAATCGTCTTCGGGGCCTTCCTGGAGCTCGCCGCCCAGGTTCGACCAGGTTGCCGCACGGAAACAAGCCTTCACGGGCGGCTCCCTCAGGAAGGGATCGAGCCGCATCTCCAACTCCAGGGTGGAGTCGGACATCCCTTTCTGAGTCAGGACCACCACCCCCGCACGGGTTACTGCGGAGAGGTCTTCCCGAAAGGGCCCCCGTGGGAGCAGGCAGACCTTTCGCGGCGTGCTGGAAGCAACCAGCACGATGTCCAGGTCCCTGGCCAGCCTTCGGTGCTGAAAACCGTCATCGAGGACCACCAGCGAGGCCCCTTTCTTGGCGGCCTTCCAGGCGCCGTAGGCCCGGTCCTCTTCAGCGATGACCGGACAGTCGGGGTTCCATCGCCGGTGGAGGACCATCTCGTCCTGACCGTAGCCGCGGGCCACGAGGGCGGGCTTCTGCCCTCGCTGGCACAGTTCCTTTACCAGCCACGCCGAAAAGGGGGTTTTCCCGCTTCCACCCACCGTCAGGTTGCCCACGGAGATCACAGGAACCGGGGCCATCTGGAGGGGGAGGATGCCTCGCTCATACATGCGGTTCCGAAGCCCGGAGCCGAACTTGAACCCGGACTCCAGAGGCATCGTCAGAAGGCGGAGGATCCGACCCAAGGTACCTCCTCCTCCATCCCACCAACGTGTCACCCATTCCCGGGCCAGGACGGAGCGGGGCCTGGGACTTCCGGCCAACGGGGCGAGGGACCGATGCCCGCCCTCGGACGGTCCCTTGGGGGGTTCAACTCTCGGCACCGAGCTCCTCCCTGATGGCGGCTTCAGCAGGATTCAGATGGAGGGTGAGTTTCCTCAACTCGTTCTCCAGATCGGCGGTGGTTTCCCTGATGACGGATTCCGATGCGTCCCTGGGGACCCACCGAGGAGAGCCGTAATGTATCGTCAGGCGGGAGAAGGGTTTGGGTATCATGAATCGATCCCAGCTTTTCAGGTACCACGCCCTGTCGGCGCCAAGTCCGATGGGCACGATGGGAAGTCCCGTGAGCTGCGCCGCAACCACCGCCCCCGCCTTGAACACGTGGCGAGGGCCCTTGGGGCCGTCGGGGGTGAAGGCCAGGTCCTTCCCTTCCCTTGCTGCCCGCAGGATTCCTTTCAGTCCCTTCACTGCGCCTCGGGTGCTGGATCCTCTGGTGGTTCCGAAACCGTGCTGGTGAATGACGCGGGCGATGTACTCCCCATCGGAGTGCTCGCTCACCAACACCACGATTCCCTCGTTGCGATGGTGGTGCACGAGGGGTAGGAGTTGGCCATGCCAAAAAACAAAGATGATGGGCTGACCCCGGCGGCGAAACTGTAAATAATTTTCGGTTCCCTCCCGGACGCACGGGACCAGGGGGAAATACGCACCGAGGAGCCCTCGCCCAAACAGACCCGCGGACCGGAACCTGACTTCCTCCCAGTCCACTCAGCCCCCGAGTTCCGCCGCTGGAGGGATGCCGTCCCTGCCCTGAAGAATCTCCACGGCAAGGTCGCCCACCCGCTCTGCCGCTCCCGGGGTCCCGAGGGCCTTCCTGACCCGATCCAACCCCCGCAAGATGGCGCTCCGCTCGCGGGATTCTTCCTCCAGAAGGGGGAGGAGAAGGCCCGAGAGACGCTCTGGCGTAGCATCGTTTTGAAGGACCTCCGGAACCACCCGCTCCCCCGCCACCAGGTTGGCCAGGGCGATATGGGGAACCTTCACAAGTCTCTTGGCCAGAGCGAAGGTGAGGGGATGGGTACGGTAGACTGTCACGAAAGGCACCCCCGCAAGAGCCGCCTGGAGCGTTGTGGTTCCAGACTTTACCAGGGCAGCGTTGGCCTGGGCCAGGAGTGCCCCGCCATCCTCCACCAAGGTGACTCCAGGGCTCTGCAGTCTTTCCCCCGGGATGGAAGGGGCCCGGGCCGCCGCCAGCTGGACTTCCGGCATCATCCTCCGGACTTCCTCCCCGGTCTTCAGGAAGAGCTCCCAATGTCTGCGGATCTCCTGATCTCTGGACCCGGGAAAAAGGGCCAGGATCGGCCTGGCCGGATCCAGGCCGAGGTCGGAAGGAGTCTTTTCCGGGGCAGAACCGACTCGCTCGGCATCGAGGAGGGGATGCCCCACGAACGTTGCGTGGCCGCCGACGGCCCGGAAAAGCTCCTCCTCGAAGGGGAGGATCACGGCGATGGTCTCAGCGTCCCTGGCGAGGTGGCGGGCTCTTCGCTCCTTCCAAGCCCATACCTGGGGCGCAACGTAGTACAGCACAGGGATGCCCCTGGCCTTCGCGTTTCGGGTCACTCTCAGATTGAAGCCCGGATAGTCGATAGGCAGGACCAAGTCGACGCTTCCGTCGTCCAGAAGAGCGTTCAGGCGCCTCTCGAGTTTCCAGAAGAAGGGGAGGTGCCTCACCACCTCTACGAACCCCATCACCGCGAGTTGGTCCAGTTCCGCCAGGAGCTCCACGCCCTCGGCGGCCATCCGGCTACCGCCCAGCCCCTTGATGGTAGCCTGGGGCCATCGGCGTTGGAGGGCCCGGGCCACAGGGGCCCCGTGCAGATCTCCGGAGGCCTCTCCGGCCAGCATCAGGATGACCGGACGGCCCGGCATTCCATTCTCCAGGTCAGAAGCGGTAACCCAGATACCAGATGATGAGGATGACCAGTGCGAAAAGGAGGATCAGGCCCTTTGGGGTCCTACCCCTCTGGGCGTCGATCCACTCCCGCTTCCGCTTACGCCTGACGCGAATGAGCGACATGGGATCGGATCCTTTCCTCGATGGAAAGAGTAACGGCCAGCGCCTCCCGGCCATCCCGCCCCGAAACGGCGGGTTCCCTTATGCCCAAACAGGCATCCCGAAAGGCTTCAAGCTCACTTCTCAGAGGTTCTACCCGAGGACCTTCCATGGGGATCCTGTCCACCAGAGCTGCCATGCCCTCCTGGGGGAAGTCCCACTTGGGCTCCTCCGAGCCGGCGAGGAAGGGCAGCTCCTCTTTGAGGCGAAGGAACTCCCCCGTTCCGTCGGCAAGGTTCAGGCTCAGGTATCCGGACCGCTGAAAGATCCTGAGCTTTCTCATCTTTTCGAGGGAAACGCGGCTGGCGGTCAGATTCGCCACCGCCCCTCCCTGGAAGGTGAGGCGGGCGTTGGCGATGTCCACATTCGGGGTCAGGACCGGGACTCCGGCGGCGGCGATGTCTTCGATGGGATGACCCACAAGACCGCATACCAGGTCCACGTCGTGGATCATGAGGTCCAGGACCACGGCGACATCCGTGCTTCGGGGCACAAAGGGTGCGATGCGGTGTGACTCGATGAAGAGGGGCTCCTCCAGGTAAGCCTCGGC
>JASFVN010000109.1:0-13059 GCA_050049805.1 Gemmatimonadota bacterium | reverse complement strand
GGTTCGGAGCGGCCCGCGTTGGTACCATCGGGAAGGGAGTTCCCGCCACACTCAAACCGATGAGGTTGGACCCATGTCTAGGACACGCATCCTGATTCTCGGCGCCGCCGGGAAGGATTTTCACGTCTTCAACACTCTGTACCGGGAGAATGATCGGGTCGAGGTCGTCGGCTTCACGGCCCAGCAAATCCCCCACATCGACGACAGAACCTACCCCGCGTCCATCGCCGGAGATCTCTACGCCGACGGCATCCCCATCTATCCGGAGGATGAGCTGGACGAGCTGGTTCCGAACCTGAAGGTGGACCGGTGCGTCATGGCGTATTCCGATGTCTCCTACGAATACGTCATGCACATGGCCAGTCGTGTGACGGCCCTGGGTGCCGGTTTCGAGATTCCCAGCGCCACCAAAACGCTCATCGAGTCCAAACTTCCGGTGGTGGCCGTCTGCGCCTCCCGGACGGGGGTTGGAAAGAGTCAGACCTCCCGAGCGGTGGCCCGGGCCCTCAGAGATGCGGGACTCAAAGTGGCAGCCATCCGCCACCCCATGCCCTACGGCGACTTGGCCAAACAGCGGGTCCAGCGGTTCGCAGCAGAAGAGGACCTGGTGTTCCACGACGTGACCATCGAGGAGCGGGAGGAATACGAGCCTCACATTGCCAATGGATCCGTGGTGTTTGCCGGCGTGGACTACGGAGCGATCCTGGCGGAGGCCGAGAAGGAGGCCGACGTCATCCTCTGGGACGGCGGTAATAACGACACACCCTTCTACAAGCCCGACGTTCACATCACTCTGGTAGATCCCCACCGCCCCGGTCACGAGCTCACCTACTATCCCGGCGAGACCAACGTCCGGATGGCCGATGTCATCATCATCAACAAGGTCGCCACGGCGCATCCCGACAACGTCCAAAAGGTCCGGGAGAACGTAGAGTCGGTGAACCCCAGGGCCATGATCCTCGATGCGGCGTCGCCCATCTTCGTGGACGATCCGGCGGTCCTGAAAGGGAAGAAGGTCCTGGCCGTGGAAGACGGACCCACCCTCACCCACGGTGGAATGAAGTATGGCGCCGCCACCATCGCGGCGAAGCGGGCTGGGGCAGCAGAGCTCATCGACCCCCGGCCCTACCTGGTGGGCGAGCTCCAGGACACCTTTGAAACCTACCCCGATCTGGGAATTCTCCTGCCGGCCATGGGATATGGTGAAAAGCAGGTCAAGGATCTGGAAGCCACCATCGCCAAAGCCGCCGAGGGAGGCGTGGAGGCTCTGGCAGTGGGTACGCCCATCGACCTGGCCCGGATCGTAGACATCAAGATCCCGAACACCCGGGTCCGCTATGAGCTGCAGGTTCTGGGTACGCCGACGCTGGAAGACGCGCTGGCGCCGGTTTTGAAGAAATAGGGGAGGGGATCCCCCTCGGATCGGATCGGGCGGGGCGACGGGCCGGTTCCACTTGCCCAAGCCCCAGTGAGGGAAGCCCGGGAACCGAGGTTCAATCCTCCAGTTCCCGGGCTTTCTCCTCTCCAGCCTCCATCCCTCGCCTGGCCTCGTCTCCTCCGAAGCCCCGGCGTGAAAGAAACCCGTAGAGGCGCCGTCTGGCTTTTTCCCTTTCCTTCGTGAAGCGTTTTCCCAGAAGGTGGGATCGGGTTTTGGAGCTCTGTCGCAGGACCCAACCCCAGGCCGCCTGAATGGCAAGATCCGCGGCTTCGAGGCCTTCCTCCTCCAGGACCTGTTCTATGGCCCGAGTAGAGAGGGATGCGGCTACCCCTTTCCGCCCCAGTTCCTGTCGGATCAGGAACGGGCTCCGGGGTGAGAATCGAATCCGGTCTCTGGTCAACGCCCGGGCGAAAGCCTCGTCGTCCAGGAGGCTCCGCTCCGCGAGCCACCGGATACAGGCGGTGATGTCGCCGGAGGAGACCCCCTTCTTTTCCAGACGATCACGAAGCTCCTTGACCGTTCGGGATCGGCGGGAGAGGAGGCGGAGGGCCGGCTCGAGAGCGGTTTCCGGGGGAGTGCTGGACTCAGGACGTGTGTTCGGGCCCGAAGGACCCTGGCCGTCAGCCTCCACCACACCGCCAGTGCATGCCTTCGTTTTGGATCACGAGATCCAGGTGGTCTCCGGGATTGACCATCATCCTCTCGGTGAAGCATTTCGGTCCCGCCAGGATGTCGATCTCCAGGTAGAGCTCGGATGAGAAATCCATAGGCAGGGTGAAGACGTGCTCCCTCTTCCCCGTGACCCGCCCCAACCTCGTCCGTCCGCCGTTGGCGATTCCAAAGATGGTGGCATCCATGAAGGCGAGGTTGGTCACGAAGATCTTGACATCTTTGTCCGCGTAGGGATCGGGGAAGGCTTCCACCTCGGATCTTTTTCCGGCACACCCGGCCACCAGTGCGGCCGCCGCCAAGGTTGTGATCATTCCAACGTGCCGTATGCTCATGAGTAAGGTCCCTTCCTTCCAGACCGTCGGTTTCCCAGGGTTATGTGGGCGATTCCCGAGGGGAAAATGCGTGTCCAAAGCTCTTACTTCTTCTATCTTCGGGCAGCTGGATGAGTTCCACTGCCTGCCGCCGGCACCGCCCTGGAGGAAGTATGGACTGGATACGAGCTCCCTCGGTAGCGGGAATGTTCTACCCCGAGCAGGAAAACAGGCTCCGGGCAGAAGTGCAGGCTATGTTGGCGGAGGCCGCACCTGGCTTGGATTCCGCCGAAAGAACCCCGGGCCAGAGCATCGGGGAAGGGGCGCCGAGAGTCCCTCATCCCAAGGCCATCATCGCACCCCACGCCGGGTACGTGTACTCCGGCCCAGTAGCGGCCTCAGCATATTCGAGGTTGGAGGGCCACGCCGGCTCCATCTCCCGGGTCATCCTCCTTGGACCCGCCCACCGCTATCCGGTCAGAGGGATGGCAGCTTCCAGTGCCAAGGCGTTCCAGACACCCCTGGGTTCGGTGCTTCTGGACCAGGAGGCAATCGCCCGAGCCATGGAGCTTCCTCAGGTCCAGCTTGTGGACGAAGCCCATGAGGGGGAGCACAGCCTGGAGGTTCACCTCCCGTTCCTCCAGGTGGTCCTGGGAGACTTCTCTCTGGTTCCCCTGGTTGTGGGTGAAGCGTCCCACGAGGAAGTGGCGGAGGTTCTCGAAATTCTCTGGGGCGGGCCGGAGACCCTCATCGTGGTGAGCTCCGATCTCAGCCACTATCGGCCCTACGTGGAGGCCAACGAGATCGACCGGGAGACGGCCCGAGCCATCGAACGGCTCGAGCCGGAAGAGATCCGCTACGAGCAGGCTTGCGGACGGATGCCCATGGGCGGGCTCCTCCTCCGGGCCCGGGAACAGGGGCTGGCCGTGGAGTGTGTGGACCTTCGAAACTCGGGAGATACGGCAGGGTCTCGAGACCAGGTGGTGGGGTACGGGGCCTGGGTGTTTGGGTGAGGGCTGGTTTAACGGTCGCAGCCCGTCTCTCGCTCCGGGGGTCGCTTAGCGACCGTGGCTTGGAGTTTTGCCGACCTCTCCACGGTACCCCTTCGGGGGCCGCTCGCCTCCCGGGATCGAATTCCTTCGGGGCTCGCTTAGCCAACGCGGCCCCGCTTTATTCTTCCAAATGCATCTTCAAGGGGCAGGGCCGCGTTGGAAACCCCCGCAGCGGCACCGTGCAGAGGCCGGCCTGTTAATCAAGCCGCGGGATGTTGACGCGGCCTCCATCGGAGACCCAACTCCTCGTCTCCAATGTGTGCGGAGCCCGCCGTTGTCCGACGTTTGCCGGGTTTCAGGCGTTACATGAAGTCCTTAACAAGCTCAGACCTTCTGCCAGGGTAAGGCCCGCGGGCCATTTTCCTCTCCTAAAGAAAGAGGCACTGTCACTCTTGTCGTAGCACACTAGCCGTTCTATCATGCTAACATGATCCTGACCTTCCGAGACAAAGGCACCGAGGATGTCTTCAACGGCAAGGACTCAAAGGCCGCACGGAAGGTCTGTCCTCCTGACCTCCAACGTCGAGCTCGGGCCAAGTTGTTCGTTCTCGACGACGCCGACACCATTGAGGATCTTCGGATCCCGCCTAGCAACCATCTAGAGGCACTGCAGAAAGACCTTGCGGGTCAGCAGAGTATCCGGATCAACCGACAGTATCGAATCTGTTTTCGATGGACGGAGGGCGGCGTCCGAGACGCAGAGATTGTGGACTATCATCCTTAGGGTAGAGAGTTGAGTTAGCTATGGTCCGGGTTCCGACGCACCGCGCACCGACACATCCAGGAGAGATGCTCCGGGAGGAGTTCCTTGAGCCTCTGGGGGTGACTCAGTCCGAGTTGGCGGAGCGCATTGGCGTTCCCTTCCAGCGGGTGAATAGCCTGGTGAACGGCCGCCGCAATCTCACACCCGACACGGCTCTTCGGCTTTCGAAGTTCTTCGGGACCACGGCCGCATTCTGGATGAACCACCAGCTTCGGTGGGACCTCTTCTTTGCCGAACGAGACGGGAAGGCCGAGTTGGCCAACATCCGCCCCTTTCGGCAGCGGAAGAAGAAGGAAGCAAAATCAGCCTAGAACGGGGCCTTTGGGTCAGAGGCCTCATCGGGTTCGGACTTCTATGCAACGCCCGGTTCAAGCTCGCGCCTCAGATGAGGATCGAACCCTGCTGGCCTATCGGGGATCAACGGCGCGGCCCTCCGGCACCTCGCCGGTTAGAAGCAAGCGAATAACCCTGGTCCCCCGGATCCCCGGCTCCGATCTTGGACCGAATGGTTCGTTACACTTCGTGCGAGTGGATCGTTCTATGGGTATGAGGCGCACATTGCTCCTAGTACCGGTTCTGGGGTCCCTGCTGGGCTGCAGTTCTCCCTTCGGTGTGGATCATGCCCGAGGGCCTCTTCTCCAGACCTCGGACCTCGAGTACCAGCTCAAAGCAACTCCAGTCGGGGTTGAGGTGAAGATCCCCTATACCTTCTCCAATCGGACGGGCTCTCGGGTTTACCTGGTGAACTGCAGGGGGGACGTGAGGCCGAGTCTCGAGCGAAAGGATGGGGATCAATGGGTGCACGCCTGGGGCAGTATCAAGTCGTTGTGCCTGAGTCCGCCAGTCGTGATTGGACCGGGTGCCAAATACCGTGACACGCTCCGGGTCTTCGCCGGCACCTACGGTGACAAGCTTCATCCCCAATTCCAAACAGAACAGGTCGAGGGCGTCTACCGCCTTCGATGGGATCAGGCATTGTCATCTTTCGATCCGGACAGGCATCCATTTGGCGAGGAACTACCGCTCGAATTCCGCGTATCCAATGAGTTTGTGCTGAAAGGGCCATAAGACTGCTCGGGCACGCTGAACGTTCGGTTCCCGCCGAGCCTCCTGAGTGCGTTTACACGCTTGGATGCCTGGCTTCATCCTGAACACCGGCCCATCCCTTCGGGGCCTCCGCCGCAGAGTACGTTTCGCCTGCGCTTTGCTCGGCGGTCTCGCGGACCTGCTCTGGATCGCTTCGCGCGGACACCATCGCGGCCGCTAGGCTCAGCTGGAAGGCATCTTAAGTGGCGGCTTCGGCCGGGAACCGGATGGTTCGTTGCCTGCGAAGCCTTCTTTGCTCACCAGATGTCGCCAGTTCGGACCCTGCTGGCTCTACTTTTCTGACAGATCGTGGTGTCTGTGGTTACAAGGGTTCGTTATCGCTGGGTCGAAGGCCCCACCCCCGTTCCTACCACTGCAGCTATCTCGTCTCCAGCACCTGCACCGAAATGCGCTCTGCTCTTGCTTCCTGCAGGGCGGAGAGCACCTCAGTCATGGACCGGTAGGGTGCTTCCGGATCCGTCTTCACCACCGCGATCAGGTTGGGATTGGAGGCGACCTCGGCAAGCCAGACCGTTCCAATCTCACCAACCGTCACCAGCAGGAGATCAGAACTGTCGCCGCGCCGCACCTCGACTATGCCGTTGGCCCGTACGACCATCTCGAGGATGTTTCTGGCGCTGACCCGGACCTCTCCAGGCCCCGGCTCGCCGGTGACTGGTCGAGCGGGTCCAGGTCTGGGTCCGTCTTCGCCACCAGGCAGGACCACCGGCAGGCCTTCATCCTTGTACTTTTCGAGCCCCGAGGTCGACATCGATGGTGCCGTCTCCGGGATCTCGAATACGACCCGTAAAACCCCGGCCTCCACCAGCTCGCTCTGGAGTCGATCCATAACCCGGTAGGGGGTCTCTCCGTCTCCGCCGATGTAGGCTGCCAATTTCCCGTCGGACGCTTCGTAAAGCGGGCGTACCACCTCCGACACCTCTTCGACACGATATGATTCGCCGTCGATGACTACCGAGCCGTCTCGGTTCGCTTGGAGCCGAACCACGTTGTCACCGGACGACTCTACGACACTTTGCTGTTCCTCCGACCCCTGCCGCGTCGGGATAGGCACCTCACACGAGGCCATGACCAGGAGCACCGCAAGGGTGAGAGCGGCGGTGATACCGAGAACGGATGCGGTCCGAGGAGGCGTTGTCATGGCGAGGATCCTCTTCTGAAGCGGTACGTGAGATTCTGTGAAAGCGGCGGCGGCGATGAGCGGCCGTGTCTCTCGGGCCGAGACCTGCAGCAGCGTGTCGCCGTAGATCCCGATGTCCGGTTGGCGTCGAAGGACCCGGCGATCACAGTCCAGTTCCAGCGCGTGCCGTAGTCGGGACGCAAGGAGCCAGACCACGGGGTTCCACGGTGCGAGTATCCGTGCGAGGCGCGCTCCCGCCATAACCACCGGATCTCGCGCACGGATATGCTCCTGTTCGTGCAGGAGCACGAGCGCCCGCTGATCCTTCGGCATGGACATCATCCATTCGGGCACCAGGATTCGCGGGCGGAAGACGCCGGAGACGGCGGGCCCGAGGTCCGGCGTCTGCCAGACGTGGATGCCGTTGACCGCACGGGGGCGCCAGGACGCACCCACGTTGGCGAGCCGCTTGGCGGCAACGGTCCACCTCAGCGCGAGGGCCAGGGAAGCGAGCAGCCAGGCAGCGATCAGGAAGGTGTCGACACCCGGGCCACCCGCTTCTTGCGGGACGACAATGAACTCCGTCAATCCCAGCACGCCGGTCTCCTCGAGCCCAGCGTCGGGTTGGACGCCCGGGACGGTACTCGGCGTCATGTTCACGGCCCGCGGAACCGTCATGAACGCCAAGGGGAGGAGCAGCGCGAGGGCCAGCGCCGCGAGCCAGACACCGCGCTCCGGTTGCCCGTATCGGCGCAGCGCCCTTGAGCCTGCGAAAGCGGCCAGGAGGATCGGGACCCCGACCAACGCGGCGTAGATCATGCCATAGCCGATCATCGGTCCTCCCCGATCTCGCCCAAGCGGCGGTTCAGCAGATCCCGCATGCGGCGTAGCTCCTCGGGCTTGACGCCCGAGTCCACCAGCCGAAGGAGAAGCTGCTCGGGAGAACCGCCGAACAGTCGCTCCCTCAGATGACCGAGGGCGCTCTCTCCTGCAGCGTCCTGCTCCACCTCGGGCGCGTAGCGGTGCGCCCGGCCCTCCCGGCTACGGGATACGTAGCCTTTGCCCTCCATGACCTTGAACATGGTGAGCACCGTGTTATGGGCCAGGTCGTCCTCGAGGTGCTCCCTGACCTCGGCGACCGTCGAAGGACCGCGAGCCCACAGCACCCCCATGATGTCCAACTCTCGCTTGGTGAAGCGCACGCCCATCATGATCTCCTAACACCTAAGGATTTAGGAATACGATAGTCGGGCCGCTCCGCATTGTCAACTAAAAACTTGGGAGATGTCCAGTTGGGGCGGATCCAGCCCACCGAAGACGAGGTCAGGATAGCTTTGGGCTAGGCGCAGGAAACCATGAGATCGGATACCGGTTTTTCCCATGCGCCGGCAATGCAAGTTTCGTAGGTAGCGCCTGGTTCCCGCCGCGGCCTCGAAGTGCGATCCTGCGCAGGGGCCTCGGGCTTCACACCAAACTTGGACCTTGTGCGAATTGGCTCCTTTCGTAGCATCAAGGCTATTCAGTCTGAGAGAAAAGAGGCATCGGCCTCGACCTGTTCTTGGGATATCCTTTCAACCGAAAGCGGCGAAATGGCGGTCAAACGTGTCTGGCATGGCTGGACGACACCGGAGAATGCGGAGGCATACTGGCGAGTGCTAAGCAACACTGTGATCCCTGGGATCGAGGCGAAGGGGATCGCGGGGTACCGAGGAATCGAAGTCTTGAAGCGGGACCAGGATGGCGAAGTGGAATTCGTCACAATGATGACCTTCGATTCCCTTCAAAGCGTGGTGGACTTCCAGGGTGAGGACTACGAGCGATCTTACGTTCCGAAACCAGCCCAGGCGGTCCTAAAGCGCTGGGACCTCAAGGCGACTCACTTCGAGGTTTTGGACGAGCGGGCAAATCCCACCCGCTAGGAAGCGATCCCGTATCCCGATCTCAGTTTAACGCGTGTCTGCGGCTAGCGGTCCTCGCCTCGGGTCTATGGGGGTAGCCTGTCGGAGGAGCAACGGCCGGCCCTTTCGGGATCTCCCCGACTCCTCAGTCACTGTCCCTCGAATCCGCATTTTCAGCCAGGAGAACGGATCATGAAGTACCTCTTTCCCAGTACTCGTCCTGGTCCATTCCTCTGGGTGTTTGCGGCCTTTCTGTTTTCCTCCCCGGCCCCGGGAGTGACGCAGGATTCCGCTGTGGAACAGAAACTCGATCCGCCCCTCCTGGAGGTGGTGCATTCTGGCGGATCGGCTCGTGTTATCGTGTTGGGCCGTACGCAACTTTTCGAACCGGTAGGTGGTCTAGAGCGCTTCCAGCTGGAGCACACTGGGGATGATCGGAGAGAGCTACGCCGTCAGGTTGTGGCCACCCTCAAGGAGAATGCCGAGGCGGAGCAGGCGGTGATCCTGGCGGCCCTGGGCCGAGAAAGGGCGGATCGGGCCCTCTGGATCTTGAACGCCCTGTCCCTGGAGTTGAGCGCCGAAGAGATCCGTGTCGCCAGTAGGATGGATGCGGTGTCGTTCCTCTATGCGGGGGGCGAGCTGATTCCCCCGGGTCCGCAGGTACCCCACGACCCGATCCTGGTGATCTCGCCGGAGGAGACGCCAGCATTTACCGCGGAGGGCAAGCGGGTCGCGTGGAACGTTCAGCATCTGAATGCGCCTCGGGCGTGGCGTGAGCTGGGTAGCCTGGGGCAGGGTGCGGTGGTGGCGGTCCTGGACAACGGCGCCAACTACGCCCATACCGACCTCCGGTCCAACCTGTGGCGCAACGAAGGGGAAATTCCCAACAACGGGATTGACGACGACCACAACGGATGGGTGGACGATCTCTACGGCTACGATTTCGGCTCAATGGGCCCCAATGTCAGGGACACGAGCACGAGCAGGGGCCGTCAACACGGCACCATGACCTCGGGCATCGTGGTGGGGGACGGCAGCGGAGGCATCATCACCGGCGTGGCACCCCGGGCCCGCCTCATGCTGCTGAAGATCACGGGCGGAAACGTGGACGCCGCAGGCAACCGACCGATCGGGGCCGCCATCGCCTACCAGTACGCAATCGAACAGGGCGCGGACATCCTCAGCATGAGCTTCAGCCTCCCCGATCTCGGGAACCTTCGGGGCTTCTGGCGCATGATGAGCGACCATGCCGTGGCTGCTGGCCTCTTCCTGGTAGGTGGGGCGGGCAACTTCCGCGCTACGCAACCCATCCCGGTGCAACATCAGTCGCCGAAGGACGTGCCATCTGTAATCTCGGTGGGGGGCATCGATACTCTTCATGTGCTGCGGCCCTTCAGCAGCATGGGTCCCGCCGAGTGGAGCTCGGTGGCGTTGTACGGGGATTATCCGCTACCTGAGGGCATTATGAAGCCCGACCTGGTGGCCTTTCCGGGGGAAGGTTTCCCCGTGCTGGGCATCGAGGACCGGGGCTACATTGACACAGACGGTGTCCGCATCCGGGGCAACTCCTTCTCTGGCCCGCAGGTGGCGGGGATCGCGGCCCTTATCTTTGCTGAGCATCCGAGTATGAGTGTGTGGCGGGCGCGTAGGATCATCGAGGGAACGGCACTCGACCTGGGAGAGCCCGGGAAGGACAACATGTTCGGGCACGGACTCGCGGATGCCCATGCTGCCGTGCTGGAGGCTCGGACCGGAGGGGGCCAGGGAAGTTGATTCACCCCGCCTGATGCCTTTCCGGGCAAGTCGTAGCTCCGCGAGGTTTGGAGTTTCCGGGGATTGGGGAAAGGAGAAAACCGTCCATGACCGCTGGCCCTGGTAGGCTCCTGAAGATCCTCCGGGTGAGGGACGGACTGGCCGTCACGGTAGGGATCATCATCGGGGTGGGGATCCTCCGGACCCCGGGGCTCATCGCTGGTTATCTCGGCAATCCGTGGGCCATGCTGGGAGTGTGGGCCTTCGGGGGTGTAGTCGTCATCCTGAGCACCCTCGTCCTGGCCGAGATGGCCGCCGCCCTTCCCCAGGCTGGTGGGAAATACGTCTACGCCAGGGAGGCCTACGGCCCCCGGGTGGGTTTCGTGGTGGGGTGGTCGGAACTCTTGGTCACCCGGGGGTTCTCTGGAGCCGCCAAGGCGGTCGTCATCGCTGAGTACCTGGTTCTCCTCATGGGACGGGGGTCGGTTCCCATTCTGGCCGCTACGGTGGTTCTGGCCTTCTTTCTCCTCCACACGGGCGGGCTCAGGGCAGGGCGGGACTTCCAGAACATCTCCACCGCGGCGAAGATCCTCTTCATTCTTGCCATCGGGGCAGCCGGGGTCCTGGGCGGAGACGGAAGTGGGTTCTTCACGGGCATGGAGGTGTCTCCGGAGTTCAGCGGATGGCTGGGCCTGGCCCTGGCCTACCAGGCCATTGCCTTTACGTATTACGGATGGGAGGAACCAGCAAAGCTGGCCGAGGAGACCCTGGATCCGGGCCGGAGCCTGCCGAGGATCCTGGTAGGAGGGGCGGGGGCGGTCGCCATCCTCTACCTCCTCATCAACCTGGCCTTCCTCAGTGCCCTGACCCCGGAGGAGATGGCTGGATCGCCCCTGGTGGCAGCCGACGCCCTCCACGCCACCTTCGGCGGGGCAGCCGGGACCTTCGTGACCGTGGCCAGCCTTGTGATCCTCCTTAGCTCCCTGAACGTACAATTCCTCGGAATGCCCCGGGTGGTTCTGGGCCTGGCCCGGGAAGGAATGGCTCCCCCGGGCTTTACCCGAGTGAGTTCCAGAGGAACCCCCCAGCCCGCGTTGGTCTTCATCACTGTAATCCTCCTGGGCTTGGCCGTCACCGGGGCATTCGAATTCCTGATGCGGTTCATGATGGCGGTGGCCTTCGCCGTGGATCTGGTGGTGCTGGCGGGCGTCTTCTGGTTGAGGCGCCGGATGCCCGACCTGCACCGCCCCCTCCACGTCCCCCTCTATCCGTGGCTCCCGGTCATCACCGTCCTTCTCTACTTCATCGTCCTCGCCACCATCATCGCCACCCAACCTGGCCTTGGGCTCGGTGCCGCCACCATGCTCGGAGGGCTCGGTCTGGCAGGGTGGATCACGCTGAGAACCCCGAAATGAGGGCATCGACATGAAGTACGCCTCCTCGGTCATCGACCTTATTGGGAAGACACCTCTCTTGGCCCTGGATCGGATCAACTCTGGGGGTTCGGCCCAGATCCTTGGGAAGTGCGAGTTCCTGAATCCGGTGGCCATCAAAGACCGCCCGGCCCTCTTCATGATCCTTGAAGCGGAGAGGCGCGGCGACATCGCTCCCGGTGACACCCTCGTCGAAGCCACGTCCGGCAACACCGGGATGGCCCTGGCCTACATCGGAAGGATGCGGGGCTACCGTGTGGTTCTCTGCATGTCGGAGATCCAGAGCATTGAGCGCCGGCGTGTCCTGAAGGCCCTGGGCGCCGAACTGATCCTCACCCCAAGGGAGGAGGGCACCAAGGCTGCAAAAGCCAAAGCCATGCAGGTCCACGCCGAGACGCCCCGGTCCTTCTACGTGGGCCAGCACGATAACCTGGACAACCCCAAAGCCCATTTCGAGACCACGGGGCCGGAGATTTGGGAGGACACAGAAGGAAAGGTGGGAGTCTTCGTGGCTCCTCTTGGCACCGGAGGGACCCTCACCGGGGTGTCCCGGAGTCTCAAGGCCAAGAACCCTTCGGTACGTGTGGTGGGGGTAGAACCGAAGGAAGCTCCTTTCATCTCCGAAGGGCGCTTCGCTCCGCACCGGATGATGGGCACCGCACCTGGTTTCCTGCCGGGAATCGTGAAGGATGGCCGGGGGCTCATCGATGAGATCGTGTTGGTGTCGGAGGAGGAGGCCTTTCAGACCTGCAGGGAGTTGGGCGAGAAGGAAGGGGTGCTCCTCGGGATCTCCTCCGGGGCCGCGGTATCGGCCGCATTGAGACTCTCCCACGACCCGGCCTGTGCCGACAAGGTTATCGTGGTCATGCTCTGCGACAGCGGGGAGCGGTACCTGACTGTGGAGGGGCTTTTCGGGTGAGGGCCAGGTACTCCGTTCCTCCCGTTGCGGCCCATGAGACCGCCTACACATCCGGCCCAGAGAGGCTCCAAATCTAACCTCTTGGGTGGAGTTGCTTTGAGGGCAACTGCAATTCTTGACACTTAACCCGGTTTTCATGCGAATTGAGTGGTTCCACGGCTTGAAAGGAAATTCGGCCGTGGAGTTGGCCGCCTGGTTTTTTTCCCAAGGAGTCATGGGGGTATAGACCGGCCTCCGCATGGCCGGATGCAGTATGGTGGGCATTAAAGCGAATCCTCTTAGGACGGGCCGGATGACTGCATTGAAAGTCGTGATGAGGGCGCGGGATTAATGTCCGATTCCATCACCCGCTTGAACGTGGCCTTAGAAGGTCGCTACCACATCGAGTCGGAACTCGGCGAAGGCGGGATGGCGACGGTGTACCTCGCCACCGACATGAAACACGGTCGGGAGGTCGCACTCAAGGTCCTGAAGCCGGATCTGGGCGGTGCGCCTGCCACCGAACGCTTCCTTCGTGAGATCGAGATCGTCGCAAAGCTGTCGCACCCCCACATCCTGCCCCTCTTCGACTCCGGGGAGGCTGACGGACTCTTT
>JASFVN010000108.1:0-13062 GCA_050049805.1 Gemmatimonadota bacterium | reverse complement strand
GCCAACATCACCGCTCCGAAGACCAGGAGGTGGAGCACGGAGGGGCGTACCCAGCGGGCCAGCAAATTCGGAGCGTTTCCGTCGATCCCGTATTTCCAGAAGAGGAAGAAGCTGATGAGGGAGAAGAAGTAGAACCCGCTGCACAGAAGGCAGAGTGTACCCAGGAAGAAGACCGTATAGATGAAGAGGGTTATGACCCCCAGGGCATTGAGGAGGGAGATGCTCTTGTTGGTTCGCTCGAAGGCCGGCGACGGCAGGAGGGCTCCCAGGGAGACCAGGCTGCCCACAAACAGCCCGAAGTAGCCCAGGGGCACCCCGCCTATCTGGGAGAGGGTGGAGAACGCCGAGCTGTCGCAGTTGAAGAAGGCGTTGATGTCGCAGAACGACCCCTCGAAAATGGTCTCCGGGAAGTTGGCCGCGAAATAATGGTCTATGGTCATGGCCGAAGCCACGATCATCCCGAGGCCCGACACGAAGCTCAGGATCCGGGGCAGGGTAATGCCGTCAAGGGTCAGCGACCTGTCCATACAAGGCTCCCATGTATGTGGATTCGGAAAGGGGAGAGCCTCACCAGAGGCTCTCCCCTTGGTCCCGTGGAATGCAAGGCGTTACTCGTGTCTCACCTGTACTTGACCGAACACCCGTAAGGCTGGGTGGTGGGCTGGCTCACTTCCTGGCCGGACCTGGCTTCGTCCATGGCCTGGACCAGGTAGTTCTTGGCTCCCTCGATATCCGAAAGGCGGGAAGAGGGTTTGTCGTCGATGGCTCCGTTATAGAGAAGCACACCCTCCGGGTTGATGACGTACATCTGAGGCGTCGTTTTGGCCCCGTAAGCCCTCCCGACCATGCCTTCCGGATCGAGAAGGACGGCTGTGGCCCGGTTCCCGTTCTCTTCGTTTTTGGCGTTCATCTCCGAGGGCTCGTAATACCCCTGTTCACCCGGGGCCGAGGACACCACGGAGAACCATATTACCCCTTGATCACGATACTCTTCCTGGAGTTTCTGCATGTTCCCGCTGCTGTAGTGCTTCTGAACGAAGGGGCAGCCGTAGTTCAACCACTCGAGGATGACCCAATTCCCTGAATAATCCGAGAGGGAGTGTTCGTTCCCGTAGGTGTCGGGCAGGGTGAACGCCGGCGCGGCGGCCCCAATCTCGGGATCCTGCATCTGTCCCGCAGCGTGGGAGGCCGGCGCCGCGGCCAGGGCGGTCAGGAAGAACAGTGCGACCATTATTCTCATCTTCAGATCCTCACAACTTGACTGCGATATCGGTTCTTTATGGGTTCGGGCCCGAACTTATCGACCCGAGCATCAGGGTGAAAGGACCCGCTCCAGGGCATCGAGGACAATCTGCTCCGTAAGGATGGCAGGCAGGAGCGTCGGCTCCGCGTCCGGAGCCCCATCGTAGAGTGCGTACACCGGCACTCCACTTCGGCCCAGGGCCTCCAACGCATCCGTGATCACCGGGTCATAGCGGGTCCAATCGGCCTTGAAGAGGGCCACGTCCCGCTCTTTGAACGCCTCCTGGACCGGTTCGGTGTCCAACACCACTCTTTCGTTCACCTGACAGGTGAGACACCAGGCCGCGGTGAAGTCCACGAAAGCGGCCCGACCCTGGGCCAGCGTCGCGTCCACCTCTTCCGGAGAGAACGGTATCCAACCCTCACCTACCTCCATCAGGGGCGCCTCCCGGCCCGAACCTCGTGCGACGAGACCGATGGCCCCCGCCAGGACAAGAACGGACACCACCCGCGCAACGATCCCGCTTTGTAGATCGGTCCGATGCCAACGTCCCACCATCCATCCGGCTATCGTCACCAGGAGGAGTGCGGAAAGCAGATAAGTGGCTCCTCCTATTCCGGTCTGTTGTCCAAATACCCAGACAAGCCATATGACAGTGGCGAACATGGGGAAGGCGAGGACGTGCCGGAGTGTCTCCATCCAGGGTCCTGGCCGGGGCAAGCGCTCCAGCAGACCAGGGGCCACAGAGAGAACCACGTAGGGAAGGGCCATGCCGAGCCCCAGGAGTCCGAAGATCAGGAGGGTCTCCGGTATCGATCTGGTCAGGGCGAAGCCCAGGGCCGCTCCCATGAAGGGGGCGGTGCACGGCGTAGCGATGATGGTAGCGAGGACGCCTGAAGCCAGGGATTCGCCGTAGCTGCCGGATTCGCCGACCCGTCCGCCTACCCGGGTGAGGGTGGCTCCTACCTCGAAGAGGCCCATGAGGTTAAGGCCGATGGCGAAGAAGAGCGTTGCCATTAGGGCCACAAAGAGGGGGGATTGAAGCTGGAAACCCCATCCCAGCTGGGCTCCGCCTGCTCGCAAGACAATGAGCAGGCCGGCCAGAGCAAGGAACGACAGCACCACCCCGACGGCGAACAGGAGTCCCTGGTTCCGAACCCTGGTCCGGTTCTCCCCTCCCTGGCTGGCTACGCCGAGGATTTTCAAGGAAAGGATGGGGAATACGCAGGGCATGAGGTTCAGGAGGATACCGCCGAGAAAGGCAAAGACCAGGGCCACGGCCAGGGTGACCCCTTGGGTGTCGGAGGCGACAGTCTCAACGGTGGAACCAGCCTCGGTATTCTCCTCGCCGGCCCCCGCCCCTGCCTCCTGGGGAGGTGGAGCCCCGGCCACCGGAACGTCGATGAGGAGGCCCTCGACCCTCTCGGTCCCGCTCCAGCTGGTCCCGTCCTCGGCCTTGAGGATTCCGTGGAGGACCGAGGCTACCCCTGTGGCATAGGTGGAAGCTGCCAGCTCGAGGGTGAGTGAGCTGCCCTCCTTCACCAGGACCTGTGGGGCAGCAGGTTCGACGACCTCGCCTGCGTAGGAAAAGAAATAGACGGAGTCGGGTACCGAGGGGGTCCCGCCCGAGCTGAGTACCCTGAGCCGGTAGCCGTTGTCCGCCACTTCCGCTTCGGCGGTCCAGCCAGCTACGGCTTTCGGCAAGCTGTTGCGAGCCTCTTGGAACAACCCGGCCCACCGCAGATCTGGCTGCGGCGCCTCGGCCGAGATGGGCAAGTCGAGGGCCACCTCGGCAAAGTCCGGATCGCAGATGGACTCACAGATGAGCCAATCAACTCGAGCCCGGAGTGGGAGGACGTCTCCGGGGGTGAGATCGGGCGGAGGAACCACCTCCACCATGAGGGCGAGACCGTCACCGTAGACGTAATCCAACAGAGGCCCGGCCCGGTATTGCTCGGGGACCGGCCACTGAAAATCCGCCGTCTGGAACCCTTCCGGGAGGACCCACTCGATCTGGGTGGGAAGACCGGTGTCACCCACATTCACGAAGTAGTTGTGCCACCCCGGATCCATCTCGAAGCGGACTGCCACCGTGAAGGGTGTGCCGGGCTGGACGCTCGAGACCTCCGAGACCAGGAATGCGTCGCTGTGGGTGCTGTTGAAGTCCTGAGCCGTGAGGCCGGTGGAAATACCGGACCAAGCAAGGGTCATCGCCAGGCCGGTCGACCAAAAACCTCGGCCTACAATCGGCCGGAGACGTGAGGCTGAGATGAAACAGTCCATGAAGCGCACGAGTGTCGTAAGCCCCTGATTCGAATCGGATTGCCGGATTTTACCAGAGAAAAGTGTACCGAAATTGGAGAGGGGATTCCAGGGTCTGCCTTCTCGGGCCCGAGTGGGAGGACCCGGCGCTAATCGCTCCGGTGCTCCGCCAGGAAGTCGTCGGTGCCCTCCGGAAGAAGGAGGTTATCGGAGATGGCAGCGATTTCTTCGGCCTGCTTCCATACGGCCTCTAGAGTCTTCAGCTCCCCTTCCAGGGCCCGCCTCTCCTGCTCTTCGTGAAGGGCCATCTCCAACGCCAGGCGTGAGGGCTTGGGCAATCTGTGAACGAGCCCGTAGTGCTTCTCTTTGATGGGCCTCCACGAGCCGTCCCCTACCGGCCGAGTCCAGAGGTTGTCGGCCTCTCCGGCCCTCTCCAGCGATACCCGCTTGAGGAATTCCATGGGGTGGCCAGCGTCTTCGATCTCCTTGACGGCGTCCTGGACCACGCCCTTTCCAGCCCCGGCCCGGTTGATCCCGGGTATCAGGCGGTTTGCCACCCGTACCGCGTCGGCGCCTTCCCACCGTTTGTTGAGCTTGCCGCGTTTGATCTCGATGACCCACTCATCATCCTCTCCGGACGAGAGTAGCTTGGCCTTTTCCAGGTCTGGCGCCTTCAACTTCAACACCTTCCCATCTTCATCCTTGAGCCGTACGAGGGTCCGCGTGTTTCTGAGGATGTTCACAAAGTTTCCGGATTGGCCAAGAAGGGCCCCCGAAAGGACCCCTGTGGCGACACCCGCGGCGAGCACGGTACCTATCACGGCTCCGGCCCCGACACCGTAGAGGATAGCCTTCTTCTTACGCCGACCGAACTGGTCTCCGTACCTCCAGGCCGCGAATTCCGGCCGGAGAGGAACGCCGATACGAACGAACTCCGTGCCTTCCAAGTGCCTGGCCAGGCCGATGTTTTCCGAAGATGCCCGCATCCGTGTGGTGTGAAAGAGCCGCTCGCATTCTTCGATGGCTTCCCAACGCTCCTCGATTGGCGAGAGATTCCACCGCTCACACCGCTTGCAGACCACCCAGAGCCGTCCTTTGGTGGAATCGAAAGCCAAACGGCGCCCCACGGGGAAGTGCTCGATGAGCTGGTTCTCACCCAGTGGGTGGTTGCAGAACATGCAGGTGGAATACATGACTGGACGTTCTTCTTCAAGAGACCGGCGGGGACCCTATGTTCCCGCTCGATTTGATTACGTCCGGAATCTAGCCTGTCTTCAGAGGGAGACGGGAGTCCCGGTTCTGCATACCGGCCAGAGGTCCTGCCTGGAGGGGCCGGCCGGGGACCTCTCACCGCTATTGCCGGATCTGGCTCCTGAGCACCCACCCTACGCCGAAAAGGACGGCGATGAGGAAGAGAGGTCCCGATATGAAGATATAGGCGCTGATGTGGAATTTCCCCCACGCCCAGACGATGTAGAAAACACCCAACCCGGCGAAGAGAAGCGCACCGATCCATTCCCATTTCCAGGCCAGGACCAGGACGGCCAACACGATGAAGTTGGGGATCAGGTGCATGAAGAGGGCAATGAGGGTTCCCCACAACCCATGACCCTCCCCGAAAACATCCAGAGCGAAAAGGCCGAGAAAGAGGATGAAGAAGATGGTCAGGGTCCGAGGAGCCCAGAATAGAAAGAGCCGCAGATTCTCAGACATGGATGCCCCCTTCCGACGGATGACGGGGGGCCGGCCCCCGTTGCCCGGCCCGCCGTCGTGTTTTCATGACCTCCAAGATGGCCCGCGGCGGTGGATCCCGGCATACGCATCGTGACGTACTCCGGCTCGCACAGTACGTATTACAGGGGTTTGCCTCGGTGGCCGGCGAAAGTCGGTTCGGAGCCTCCTAACTTTCCAGCACGCCCCTGGCCAGCGCTACCACCCTTTCCGTGGTGATACCGAATTCCCGGAAGAGCTTGTCCCAGGGGGCGGAAGCTCCGAAGTGGTCGATGCCCACGGCAGCCCCTGCGGATCCCAACCACCTCCCCCACCCCAGGGTGGTTCCAGCTTCTACCGACACCCTGGCTGTCACCCCGGGGGGCAGCACGTGGTCCCGGTAAGACTGATCCTGGTCCATGAACAGCTGCCAGCTGGGAAGGCTCACCACCCTGGTGGGTACTCCTTCGCCCTCGAAGACTCCCCTGGCTTCCACGGCAAGATGCAATTCCGACCCGCTGGCCAGGAGAATGAGCTTCGGAGCTCCTCCGGAAGCTTCCTGCATGATGTAGCCGCCCCTGCGCAGAGCCTCCGGGCCGCCGGGGTTCGTCCGGTCAAGGCAGGGAATCCCCTGCCTGGTCAGGGAAAGGAAGGTCGGCCGGTCCTCCTGCTCCATGGCGACTTTCCAGGCCACGGCCGTCTCGGCGGGGTCTCCGGGGCGGAGGTCCACCAGGTTGGGAATGGCCCGGAGAGCCATGAGGTGCTCGATGGGCTGGTGGGTCGGCCCGTCCTCACCCAAGCCGATGGAATCGTGGGTGAACACGTAGGTTACCGGAATCTCCATGAGTGCTGCCATCCTCATGGCCGGCCTCATGTAATCCGAAAAGACCAGGAAAGTCCCGGCAAAAGGCCGGACACCCCCGTGGAGGGCCATGCCGTTCAGGAGGGAGGCCATGGCGTGCTCACGGACTCCGAAGTGGATGATCCGGCCGCCCGGGTTGGTGGCAAGGAGGCTTCCTCCGCCTTTGATGTCGGTCTTGTTGGATCCCCCCAGGTCGGCGGAGCCTCCTATGAGGTTGGGAATTCTGGCGGCCAATGCCTGGAGCACGTTGCCCGAGGAGGCCCGGGTGGCCTGGGGTTTGTCCAGAGAGATCAGGTCGGGGACGTCAGCGTCCCAACCTTCGGGAAGACCCCCGGCCATCATGTCCTCGAACTCGGCCGCCTCGTCCGGGAACGCCTCTCTGTAGGCTTCGAAGCGCTCTTCCCAGTCTTCCTGCAGCTTTCGGCCCCGGATTCGGCACTCCTCCCGACACCAGTCCAGGGCGGCAGGCTCGACAAAGAAAGGCTCCAGGGACCGGTAGCCCAGGTTTTCTTTCGTGGCCCTCACCTCCTCTTCACCCAGGGGTGCGCCGTGGCTGCTCTCACTTCCGGCCTTTCCGGGGCTGCCAAAGGCGATTTGTGTCCGGAGGATGATGAGGGAGGGTTGTCCCGTATTCTTTCGGGCCTTCTGAATAGCCAGATTCATGGCGGCCCTGTCGTTCCCGTCATCTACCTTCGTTACGTGCCACCCGTAGGATCGGAAGCGGAGCTCCTGGTCTGTGGAGGACGCCAGGTCGGTGTCCCCTTCGATGGAGATCTGGTTGTCGTCGTAGATCCAGATCAGCTTCCCCAGTCTCTGGTGCCCTGCCATTTCCGCGGCCTCGTGGGAGATTCCCTCCATGAGATCCCCGTCGGAGCAGAACACGTAGGTGAAGTGGTCCACGATGTCGTGACCGGGCTTGTTGAATCGGTTCGCGAGCCAACGTTCCGCCAGCGCCATGCCCACGGAGTTTGCCACCCCCTGGCCAAGGGGACCTGTGGTGGTTTCCACCCCGGGTGTCATTCCGTACTCGGGGTGTCCGGGGGTCCGGGAGCCCCACTGCCTGAAATCCTTCAGATCGTCCAGGGTCAGATCGTATCCCGTGAGGTACAGCAACGAGTAGATGAGCATGGAAGCGTGGCCAAGGGACAGGACGAAACGGTCCCGGTCGGGCCAGGTGGGGTCCAGGGGGTTGTGCCTCAGGTGCTTGGTCCAGACTTCGTAGCCCAGAGGCGCCAGGCCCATGGGTGCACCGGGGTGTCCCGAGTTCGCTTTCTGGACGGCATCCATGGAAAGAACGCGGATCGCATCTACAAGGTGTTGTTCCCGGGCTGGGCCTTGGAGGGGTTGCATGCGTTGTGGCTCCATTGAGTGAAGAAGCCGCCCGGACCTGTTGGGCCCGCAGCGGCTTCCGTTCATGGTTTTCTAAGTGCCCCATTCCGGGAATACGGTGATGTATTGAGAGCGCCGAAGCGCGCCGCTGGCAAGGCGTGCGATTGAGGCGTACCCGCTGTGGTACGGCGAATGAGTGCAACGCCGCCAGCGGGGATGGAGCGGCGCTCACATACCATCGTATTTCCGGATTGGGGCATTAAGGCTCGGGGATTCGGTCATCATCCCACGACGAAGTTCAAGAGGCGATTGGGTACGAAGACGACCCTGCGCACCGTAACGCCTTCCAGGTGGCGTGTCACGTTCTCCTGGGTCCGGGCCAGGGCCTCTACCACCTCCTGGCCCGCGCCGGCGGGAGCCTCCACCGTTCCGCGAAGCTTGCCGTTCACCTGAACGGCGATCTTCACCGCCTCTTCGGCGGCTTTGTCCGGATCGAAGGCCGGCCAGTTTGCGCCGTCGAACAGGGAGCGATCATTGCCCAAACGTTCCCAGAGCTCTTCGGCCAGATGGGGGGCAAAGGGTGCCACCATGGGGACCAGGGGTTCAACCTCGGCCCGGACCGCCCGTCTCCCGCCTGAGCGAACTGTATTCAGGTACTCCATCATGGCAGCGATGGCGGTGTTGTACTGAAGCTTTGGAAGTTGCTCCGATACCTGCTTGATGGTCTTGTGCAGTTTCTGCTCGACCTGCGGGTCCGGAGTGTCGCCCCCGTCATCTTTGGCAATTGCGGAGACCACCGTGTCGAAAAACCGATGCAGGAAACCGTACGGGCCTTGGATCCCTTCGTCCCGGTAGTCACCGCCCTCCGAGAACGGCCCCAGGAACATGAGATAGAGCCGGAACGTGTCGGCGCCGAACTCTTCGATGATGGGGTCCGGGACGATGACGTTCCCTTTGCTCTTGGACATCTTGGCCCCTTCGCGGATGATGAGACCGTGCTTTCGGAACTTCGTGAAGGGTTCCTCGAAGTCCAGCTGTCCCAGGTCCTTCAGGGCCATGGTGATGAACCGGGCATAGAGGAGGTGCAGGACCGCATGCTCCTCTCCGCCGATGTAGCAGTCCACCGGGAGCCACCGCGGGGTGATCTCCGGATCCATGGGAATGTCGCTCCGGTCGGTGGACGGATAACGGAGGAAGTACCAGGAGGAATCCAGGAAGGTATCCGATACATCGGTCTCCCGGCGGGCTTCCCCTCCGCATTCGGGGCAATCGGTTTTGTGCCACTCCTCCACCCTGGCCAGGGGGCTGACGCCAGAGTCGTCGGGTTTGAAGTCCTCGACCCGGGGCAACACCACCGGCAAGTCCTTCTCCGGCACCGCCACGGGCCCACAGCTGCCGCAGTGGATGACAGGTATGGGTGGGCCCCAGTACCGCTGTCTGGAGATGCACCAGTCGTGGAGGCGGTAGTTGACCTGGGGCTCGGCCAGCTCTCGCTCTTCCAGCCATTCCACGATGGCTCGAGCGCCTTCCCGCCAGGGAAGTCCGTCGAAGTGCCCTGAGTTCACCAGAATCCCGTCCCCGACGTAGGCTTCCTCCAGGGGCGTATCGGCGTCGTAACCGGGGCCAGCCACTACCCTGGGGATCGGGAGGTCGAAGGTCTCGGCGAACTCGAAGTCCCGTTGGTCGTGGCCCGGAACGGCCATGATGGCTCCGGTTCCGTACTCAATGAGGACGTAGTCGGCGATCCAGACCGGGATGGGCTTGTTGTTGGCTGGGTTGAGGCAATACGCTCCGGTGAACACCCCGGTTTTGGCCTTGTCCACTTTCTGCCGGGCTACCAGATCGAGCTGGGCCGCTGCCTCCTGGTATGCTTCCACCTTTTCACGCCGGTCGGGCGTCGTGATGGAATCCACCAGCGGGTGCTCCGGTGCAAGGACCATGTAGGTGGCGCCGTAGACCGTGTCCGGTCTGGTGGTGAACACCGAGATGACCGGGCTTTCTTCGGGGTGGGTCCAGCCCGACGGCCCCGTGGGGGTACCATTGTCGGATCTCTCCCCCGTGGAGGCGAGGACCGGGAATCGGAGTGTCGCCCCTTCGCTTCGGCCGATCCAGTTTTCCTGGGCCTTCAGGGTGGTGTCGGACCAGTCGATGGACTTCAGGTTGTCCAGGAGGCGCTGGGCGTAGTCGGTGATTCGGAAGAACCACTGGGCAATCTTCCGCTGCTCCACCGGGGTGTCGCACCGTTCACAGAGTCCTCCGATGACCTGCTCATTGGCCAGGACCGTCATGCAGGAGGGGCACCAGTTGACGGGCGCCTCCTTCCGCTCAGCCAGACCGGCCTTGAAGAGCTGAACGAAGATCCACTGAGTCCACTTGTAGTAAGCCGGGTCCGACGTGTTGACCGTGTGATCCCAGTCGAACATTCCCCCGATTCGCCGCAATTGCCTCGTGAAGTTGGCCACGTTTCGGGGGGTGAGATCCATGGGGTTCACCCCCTGCTTGAGGGCGAAGTTCTCCGAGTGGATCCCAAACGCATCGAATCCGATGGGCTCGAATACGTCCTTTCCGGTGAGCCGCTGGTACCGGCCGTGTACGTCAGCTCCGGTGAAGGCGTAGATGTTCCCAACGTGGAGACCCTCCGCCGAGGGGTAGGGGAACATCATCAGGTTGTAGAAGGGCTCCCGGGCGCTCTTGAACATCTCGGGAGTGAAGCTGTTGGTGCCTCGCTCCTCCCAGAGCGCCTGCCATTTCCCCTCGATCACACCGGGGGAATACATGTCCTTTCGATCCTCTTCCATCGGATGGTACGTCCTTGTGTCGGGGGCTGGCCGTGCACCTGATCAGCCGAACCCCGCCAAGATGATAAACCGCCAAGTTAGTCGGGGGTGGGGCCCGGTTCAACGGGCCCCGGAATCCCGGGGGCCACTGGTCCGGTGGGGGTGCTTTTCTCTCTTTGGCGGCGGATCAGCCGCCGGAAGGGAGGAGGTCGAATGGGTCTTCCACGTCCTTTGCCCCTCTTACCAGGGTGTCGACGGCGGCGGCGAGGTCTCCGTCATGCCGGTCCAGAAGGAGCTGGAAATCCGGGAGCCGGTGGAAGTACCGCATCCGTGCCAGGAGTATGGCGTTGTTCAGGGGCCGCCCAAGAAAACCCCGGATGAGGGGTGATGCCTCCTCGCCGAGGGCCTGATCCTCAGGTGCCTGGCGCGGCGGCCTGTACCGTTCCTGGAAATCCTGGAAGAGGGCTTTTCGCCCGGCCACCTTTTCCTCGGTGGAAAGCCCGGGATCGGAGTAGACCGCCCGAAGCTCCACGATGAACTCGTCGAGGAAGCGGCTGAAGGCTTGATAGTCTTCCCAGCGTTCCTGGGCTTTTTGACATTCAGGCCGGTTTTGGGGGGTGCCCTCGGGACCGCAGAAAAACCTGATGGCGCCAACGCGACCTACGAACGTGGCGAAGCTCTCGTTGAAGCGGACCTGCCCGGGAACGAAGAGATGGTTGTGGGAGAGTTCGTGGAGAATCGTCTCCACCAGGTCCACCTCGTCGTACCGGAGGAGGCTGGAGAGGAGAGGGTCGGCGAACCAGCCCAGGGTGCTGAAGGCCGATGTGGTGCGGAGGTAGGTGTCGAAGCCTTCGCTCTCCAGCTTCTGCCGGGCTTTTTCGGCCCCGTTCTGGTTGGCGTACCCTTTGTACGGGACTCGGCCTACGATGGGAAACCACCAGGTCTTGGATTCCAATCGGTCTTTGTAGGCTGCCGAGAGTACCCAGGCCAGGGTGTCGGTGTCGAGCTGCGTGAAGCTGGTGTAGGAATCGCCTGCGTCCAGGTTGAGCTTGTGGATGGCGAAGGCCCGTGCCTGGCGGGTCAGGAGGAGCTTCCTTCGAGTGTCCTCGTCGGTCCTCGTATCTTCGATGACCTCCGTCAACGGCCTCCGGCCGCGGAGGATCTTCATCTCCGCCCACCCGGCCTTGGCCAGGTAGACCGGCGAGCACCCCGAACAGCTGAAGGACAGCAGTGCCATGAGGAGAAGGATACCTCCGGCCAGAATAGAACGGGGGAACCGGCGGATCCGGCCCGAGCCGGATCCGCCGTTGTCGTGGCCCTCGGTCATGACCTAGCGGCCACCGCCCAAGGACCGGATGAGGGGAATTCCACCTTCCGTCGGAACGTACACCACGCCACCCTCAGGCAACTCCGCCAGTTGTTGGATATAGAAGAACGTAAGGTACTCCGGCGTGAGGCCTTCCGAGATGATCCGCTGGGCTTCGGCGATTCCCTTGGCTTCCTCGGCCTGTTGGCGGGCTCGCTCCTGGATGATCTCGGTCTGGAAGGCCTCCGCCGCCACCTGCTGCTCCCGCTGAAGCTTCTCCTCGATGGCTTCCCTCACTCTCGGCGGGGCTTGCACGTCCCGGACGAAGACGTCCACCACCTCGATACGATCTCCGGCCTTGGCCTGGATCTCTCTTTTCATGTCGTTGGCCACCTCCCGCCGATTCGGCGAGAAGATCTCGTTGATGGACTTGGTGGCCACGGCATCCCTCACGCCGTTCCTCACCGCATTGAGAACGATCTGGCTGGTGATTTGGCGCTCGGTCCCGATGCGCTGGTAGAGATCGGGTGCGTTCTCGGCCTCGATCTGGTAGAGCATCGAGATCTCCAACTCGACATTGAGTTGCTCGGAGGTCTGGGCTTCGATACGCTCGATCCCCCCGTCGGCGGGAAAGCTCTGCTCCCGAATGGACATCTTTTCGATGGAGGCGAATGGATTGACGACGTGGACGCCTTGTTCGAGGGGGTTCGGGCTCACGGCGCCCAGGAAGTGTTTTACACCGACCTCCCCGACGTCGACGAGGACGAAGGCGTTGAGGAACGCCAACCCCACCCCGAACAACATCATGATGTAGGAAAAGAGGCGAACGGAGCCGCTTCTTTCGCCCATCCCGGATGCGGTAAGGCGGAGTACGGCGCCCAGGGCAATGACCATGATTGCCAGAATTGCGAGACCCATGAAAGCTCTCCTTCAATGCTGCGGTTGACCTTCTACCCCACCGGAGACTCCTGACGTTGCAGGCAGGAACGGGCAGGATTCTGTTTCTGACTACGGACTGTCCATCTGCCGCCTTTCATGCCGTCCTCCATGCTCCCCTTCCATCAAAGGAGAACACCTCGAAGATCTGGCCTTTGCCGAAGCTCCACCAGGTTCATACTTGGGGCAACCCCCCTGAGAGGCTGGGGGTCCCATGGCGGAGGAAGGTTATATTGCTCTCGACGTAACCTCGGGCGTGGACGGAAGGACGGCGAATGCGAAGAATCAATCTCCTGCTTCTCCCCTTTTTTCTCCTGGGGTGTGGGGGTGGAGACACAGGTGGGAGTGGGACTGCCGGGGCAGACAGTCTTCCCCCTGAGGCCCTGCGTTCTCCCGATTCCCTTCGGGTCCACGATCCCCTTCCCGTCGACTCCTTCTCCCTTCCTGATTCACTGGCGGAGGCGGTCCTGGAACGTGAAGTCTCCGAGGCGGAGGAAGTTCAGGAACCCTCAACCCCGCCCAACGACCGCTTTCCCCGCCCCGAGTTCGTAAGAGGCGTTTATCTGAACGCCTGGACAGCCGGCTCCACCCGCCGCAGGGAAGCCCTCATTACCCTGGCGCGACGAACCGAGCTGAA
>JASFVN010000379.1:0-4163 GCA_050049805.1 Gemmatimonadota bacterium | reverse complement strand
AACCGGGATCGCCCAGACCGGACCTCGGCCCGAAGGCGTCACCCGGTGAAGGGTCTCAGCGCGGGGTCTCGCCATGTCTCAGGGATGGAAGGTATTCCGGCCGCAGCCACTCGTTGGATGGGCGCCCTGGATCCGACTCTCGGGTGCCATCGTCCTCCTCCCCTGTTTGGGCATGGGCCAGCCGTTGCACGGGCTCCAGGCCGAAGCAGGCAACGACCGAGCCCCCGCCCTGGGGCTCCTGACGGGCACCATCATCGACGCCCAGACCAGGGAACCCCTGGAGGGCGCGTCGGTGTCCATCGAGCCGGCGCCCCATGGGCTCATGGCCGGTCTCGAGACCGGCACCGCTGGATTGCTCAGCGTGAACCGTGTGACGGTTTCCGATGACGAGGGCCGCTATTCCTTCCCCAAACTGGGACCCGGTCTGTATCGGGTGCGAGTGGAGTTGTTGGGATACCGAAGCGCGACGGTGGACGTGGAGTACCGGGGCGCCAGGGAATCCACAGTGTCCGTGGGGCTCGAGGTCGAGCCCATTCTCCTGGAGGCCATCGAGGTGGAGGGTGAAGCGGTGGTCCCCATGAAGCCCGTCTCCTGGGGTCCCGGGGCCGAGGAAGCGGTTCGGAGCGATGCCGAGGTTCTCCGGCAGGCCCGCTTCCTTCAGAGCGACGTCCGCTCCCTGACCCGAGCCGACATCGGGGAAGCTATAACGCTGGGAGAGACGGACCTCTTCCGAGCCCTCCAGCGACTACCCGGAGTCCACGGCCGGGATGACTGGTCGGCGAACCTCCTGACCCGGGGTGCTCGCTGGGATCTGACCCGCTTCTACTACGACGGCCTGCCCCTCTTCAACCCCCTCCATGTGGGAGGGGTGGTCTCGGGCATCAGCCCCAACGCAGTGGGTACCCTCATCTTTCACCCGGGCGTCCGGCCCGCCGAGATGGGAGAGGGGGCGGCAGGGGTGGTGGAGATGTTCAGTCGACCTGCCTCGGTTTCCCAATCAGCGGGGTTGGCTGAGCTCTCGGCCCTGAGTGGACGGGTGGCCTGGGAGGGTACCTATGACGAAGGACGCAGCGGGATCGCCCTCTCCTTCCGCAGGACCTACGTGGATTGGCTCACCACCAGCATCAAGCAGTCGAACGAGGACAACGGCACCGAGTCCGACGTGGAGCGAATCCCCTTCGGATTCCAGGACGTGTCCTTCCGTTGGGACCAGCGGATCCGGAGTGACTACAACCTCGAATACGTTCGCCTGAATGAGAAGGACGAGGTCCGGGGAGACATCCCGGACGTCCTGCATGGAAACAGGGGTCACTGGGGGAACGACCTCAGCCGCCTCACACTGGAGATCAGGAAGCGAGGATACAGGGTCCGGCTGACCAAGGGGGAGAGCGAGTATAAAGGATCGCTGCAAACGGCCGATCCCGATCCGGATATCATGGCCGAGTACGACGCGCCAACGGCGCCTTCGGCCTGGTCCCACGTTCGGGTTGGGCTGGCCAGAGCCACCGTCGAACCGTTGGACGGGAACGGAGCCCTCCCAAGGTGGCGGGGGGGAGTCGACCTGACGACGACGGAGATCAGCTATCAGGGACCTGCCGCCGTTCCGTTCCCGGGCGGCGCAACTCTGGGCAGCACCGGCCATGGAAACCAGGTGAAGCGTACCAGTCTTTGGGCCGAGAGAAGGTGGAACCCGAGGCCCCGCGTGAGGATCCGTGCCGGGCTGAGAACGGATTGGCCGGAGGAGGAGAGTGTCGTGAGGGTTTCTCCCCGCCTGACCGCCGGCTACCAGTTAAGGTCCGACATCCGCCTCACGGCCGGCGTCGGTCGTCACTACCAGTACGAGCAGGCCGTGGCCGGTACCGGGTTCTCACTGGGGCCTGCCATCGAGCCCACTCACATCTGGTTGCAGCACAAGGGGGCGGTTCCCCCTCTGGTGTCCGACATCCTGAACGTAGGAGGGGAGATCTGGTTGGGACGGGGGTTTCTGGCCAGCGGCACCGCTTACCTCAGGTGGTCCAGGGGACACCTTGTCCACGCCCCTGCGGGAGGGGAGGTCCGAGCCGCCCCCGTGCTGGTGTGCGACGAACTCTCCGAGGCGTGGCAGACGGCCGACGGCACCGCCACGGGGTTGGATCTCTCTCTCAGGAGGATCTTCGGGCGGGTGACGGGATCACTGGCTTACAGCCTGTCCAAGGCCGACCTCACCGCAGGGGGCATCACCTTCCCCTCCCCTGGGGATCGGCGACATGCCTTCGATGCCACGGTGATGGGCCGCCCCCTGGGGTGGCTGAAGCTCGGCGCCGCGTTCACCGCCGTCTCCGGCCTCCCCTACACTCGCTTCGTCCCCGTGGCCGGGATCGAGCCGGAGGTCTTTCCCACGGAGGGGGAAGTCGTGGGCGTGGCCCAACGGGCCAACGCGGAACGGGCTCCCGCCCTGGCCAGCCTGGATCTGCTCTTTCAGTGGGAGGTGGACTCCTTCGGGGGAAGGCTGGGTGGATACGTCCAGGTGAAGAACGTCAGGAACCGGACGAACGCCGCCACCTACCTGGGGTCGGAGTGGAGCTGTGTCCACGGTGGAGATCCCAGCGGTTGTCCCGGCCAGGAGGTCCTGGTGGATCGGTTCGAGGACGGGATCATGACCCTGCCCTTCATCGGTTTCTGGATCCGCTTCTGATGGGGGCGTAGATCCCATGGATCCCGCGGCCATCTACCGCTCGGAGAGCGATGCCCTGTTCCGGTATCTGGTGCGATTGACCGGAGACTCGGACCTGGCGGCCGACCTCCTCCAGGAGACCTTCCTTCTCCTGGTCAGGAAGCCCCCGACCTCGTCGGAGAATCTGAAGGGATGGCTCTTCAGAGTCGCCACCAACCGGCTTCGGGACCACGCCCGCAAAGGGAAGCGTAGGCTGGCCCTGGTAGCCCAGGGCGCCGGGGCTGAGGCTCTGGGGGATCCGCCACCGGGGCCGGACGAGGCGGTGATGGTATGGGAGGAGCGCGGCGTGGTCCAACGAGCTCTCGACCGTCTGCCGTTGCGGGACCGAACCATACTCCTCATGCGGGAGGAGGGTTTCCGCCACCGGGAGATAGCCGAGACCGTGGGCACCACCACGGGGTCGGTCGGCACCCTCATCGCCAGGGCGCTGGACAGGGTCAGAAAGGAGTTGGAAGCGTACCATGAGTGACTTCGACGGGATTCCAGGCGCCCACGGCGTGCCACTCGAAGTGGACGGCATGATCGTCCGATATCTGGACGGGGAAGGATCGGCCTCCTCCGGAGCTGAGACCCTGGCCCTCCTGGAGGCCTCTCCGGAGGCACGAGACCGGATGGAAGAGCTCCGGATGAGCTCCGAGCTTTTCTCCCGTCACATGGCGGACCTCCCGATCCCCGCGACCCCCGAGCTCCGCATCCCGCCCTCTCTCCCCGCTTCGGTCGCTCGCCACCGCATGGCGGCAGGCATCGTCCTGTTCGTCCTTTCCGCCAGCCTCCTCACTCCGGCCCGGGCCTGGATCGTGGAGGGATTTCGAGCCGTAACCTCGGTCCTGATCCCCGGAGAGGATGCGGTCCTCCCGGCTCCGGCGGAGGTGGCGGGCCCCTCTACCGTGAGCTTCGTTCCCCTGGGTGCCGATCTGGTGGTGTCGGTCCGCGACCACCAGGCTTCGGGACGGCTGACGGTGGTCGTGGTGGAAGGAACGCGAGCCTCCGGTGAGGCGTCTGGCCAGGAAACCGGGATCGAGCTCCTGATCCTCCCCGAAGGAATCGAGGTCCGGAACGCTCCCGGCTCGACGGCTGACTACACCGTTCGGGTCCCCCGGTCTCTTCGGACCGTGCGGGTACGGGTAGGCGGCAGGGAGCAGGCGGTTCTCGCTCCGGGTGAGGTGGGGGTCGGCCACGCCTGGGTGATCGAGCTGACTGCCCCGGGTGGCTGATCCCCACGAAGACACAGGGTGTTTCCTGGCGAGTCGCCACACCCTTAACCAGGTTGTGCACATCTCCACAACATATCCGCAAGGAGGTGTGCTCATGCGTAGAATCCTGATTCTTCCCGCCGTCGCTCTCCTGTTGATAGGGTGTGGGGATACGCCCTCGGAGCCTCCCTAGGGATAAGGGATAGAGAGTCCAAGGACCCTACGGTTGCCTGAGGCTGCTGCGGGAATGTGGATGA
>JASFVN010000378.1:0-4168 GCA_050049805.1 Gemmatimonadota bacterium | reverse complement strand
GTCGCCTTCCTGGCCATGGATTCCGTGCACCGTCGTTGGTCCGCTGAACAGATGGCCGAAGAGGTGGGCCTCACCAGGCCTTACCTGAGTGAATGTTTCAAACGGGTCGGTTTTCCCTCCCTTGGCCATTTCCTCCTTTGGACCAGGCTCTTTCATGCCGCCCACTGGCTGCAGGAACCCGGACGCACCGGTGAGAGTGTGGGGCGGCAGCTCGAGTACTCGTCAGGTGCGGCTTTCCGCAGGGCCCTCAAGCTGTATACCAACGCCACTCCTACCCAGATCAGGGAAAACGGTGGCCTCGGGTTCGTTTTGCAGATCTTCCTTTCCCGGAACCGACTTCGTCTCCCGGAAAAACCCAGAGTCTGGACTGGATCGGCGATTCCTGAGGGGCACCCTCATCGGTATTTTGGGTAAGGTAGCCTTGAAGCAGCAAAAGACTCAGGCGTCGGAGGAGAGAGGTGCGGAATTTTCGGGATGAAGAGGGAGCTGAGTGGGAGGTCGTGGTCGGACGAGAATCCTGGGGAACGATAGTGGCTATCTTCGTCCCCAGGGAGGGTGAAAACGACCCTCGCCAGACTCTCCTGGATGTGACATCATTCGACAGGGGGAGCAGACTGCTTCGCGAGATGAAAGAGGATGACCTCAGGGACCTCCTGCAGATATCGGTTCCGAAAACCACTGATCAGCCATTCAATACCGAGTTCAGAGGTGAGGGATGAGGCGATTCCAAGATGATTCGGGCGCTCCCTGGGAGGCCTATGTCAGAGAGCGGGCCGGCGACGATTACAAGGGTCGGTTCTGGTTTGTGATGGTGCCGGAAGGCGGTGCCGAGAGGGACGAGGTGGAGCTCATCGACGTTCGGTGGAACAGCAGGAAGACGGCAGAACGCACCCTCGAGACCATGTCTGAATGGGAGTTGAGGCGGCGTCTTCGGTCGGCTAGAGGCAGGGCGGCCTGAATTGAAACCAGCCCTTCAACTCGGCCAGGGTCGAGTGAGGGAGGCCAACCGAATCCCGAGCTGATCCTCCGCCCTTTTCGCCCGATATTCCGACGCCAGATCGTTGGCGAGGATGCTGAAGAGGATGCGCTCGCCGGATCTGGTTCGTACCATACCGGAGAGTGCCGACACCCCGTTCATGGTTCCTGTCTTCGCTCGAAGGTTCTGGGCGGCCGGGCTACTGTACATGCGTCGAAGCTCCCGCCGGACCCCAGCCTCCGGGAGAGTGCCCAGGAACACATCCCAATACGGTGAAGCGGAGAGGTACTTGAGGGTCTGAACGAACACGCCTGGAGAAATCAGGTTCTCCTCCGACAACCCGGAGCCGTCCCGAAGCTGGACTTGTTCAGGCGGGACTCCCACCTCCCCCACGAGGAAACGCCCCACGGCCCGGCTTCCGCCTTCGAAGGATCCGTCACCTGTTGCCACTCTTCCCACGGTCTTCAGGACCGACTCAGCCAGGAAGTTGTTACTCTCCTTGTTCACCACCGTCAGGATTTCCAGGAGTGGAGGGGAGGATTGGACCGCCAGGATTTTCGGTGGAGCCGAGGTGGTACCGTCTACGAACGTGGGGTTCCCGGTTATCCGGGACGCCTCTGGATCCCTGACGATCCGCAGGTTGCCACTCAGGTTCACACCGTGTCGGGACAGGGCTCTTTCCAGCTGGATGCCCGTAAACCGAAGGGGGTCGGGAACCGGTAATTCACGCCAGACATCGGATCCCCCCAGCGGAATCTCCCCTTCGATTCCGATGGGATCCGTCGGGGCTTCTCTGAAAAGCCAAACCCGGGACCTCCTCCCCGGGTCCACGGTTCTCGCCACGTTCTCCAACGGAATCCCGGCGGCGTCTGGAACCGTGTAGATCGAGGGTTGAGCTCCGATCCAGCTACCAGCCTCCACACGGACAGTCACCAGGTTTTCGGCCAGGGAAACCGCAGCCACGGGTGCCGCGAAGGCATCGTTCAGATCCTTCGGGTCCCAGGAGGGGTGCAATTCAGGTCCCCGGAAGAAGCTTCCGTCTACCACCAGATCACCCCGGACCTCCCGGATGCCCCGGTGGGCTATCTGTCGCGCGAGAGAGTCCAGGACGGCTGTCTCGGAGGGGAAAAACCGCTCTGAAAGGGTTGGGTCCCCGGTGCCGTAGAGGACCAGATCCCCACTCAACACGGCCTGGTCCAAGGGTCCCGAGGCAAGGAGGAAGGTTCGGTATCGGAAGTCAGGTCCCAGGTAGTGAAGGGCTGCAGCTGTGGTGAGAACCTTCACATTGGATGCCGGCACCATAGGCTGCCGGGCATTGAGGGCCAGGAGGGTGTCATGTTGATCCAGGGATACAGCCAGCACGCCCCAGCGACCATTTCGATTCCCTGTGGCGCGGAGGATGGCTTCCAGGTCATTCTGGAGGGCCTGGACCTCCGGGTGGGCCGGGCCGTAAACATTGTTGGCGGGTCCGGGGTCCGCAGTAGAGGTGTTCGGGAAATCCCCGGGAGCCCGGGGATGCTCCATCGACGTGAGCCCGACAGCGGGGAGGAGGATCGCCAGGGAGAGGAAGAGCGTCTTTGTTCCGGTGGCCATGGTCCCGGTGTAGCTGGTTCTGAAGAAGGCAGCGCCGCCCCGGCAAAGGAGATCAGTTCAACGGGCCGGACGGATCCTTCATGGTTTGGTGGGGACTACAGGCGCTGCAGAACCCCGTCAACTCCAAACGATAGCCCAGGACAGAGAATCCGTCCAACGGCCGAGCCAGGTCGAGGAGATCCTCCTCCTGGATCTGGCCTGAAATATCCATCACCCTGCCGCATGAAACACACCGTGCGTGATGGTGGGGATCCATCCGGGCATCGTACCGGGCCGAGCCATCGCTGTAGGTCAGCTTGGCCGCCAGACCGCAGATGACCAACGTTTCGAGGCTCTTGTAGACGGTCGCCAAGGAAATCCCCGGGACCTCGCTCCTCACCCTCTGGAAGACCTCGTCGGCATTCGGGTGGCTGGTGGTGCTGGCGAGAAACCGGTAGACTGCGGCACGCTGCTCCGTGAACCGGTGGCCGGTCTCCTGGAGAGCCCGGCGGAGGCGGGCGTCGGCGGCTTCTGGAGGAGTGTCCATGGAAGAAAAGGACTCCGGAGAGAGGGTTGCTGGTCCGATTTCTTTGGCTTACAAAAGCTATCGGAGGCGGAGGTCTTGTCAATATTGATTCTTGTTAGCCATGCCTGAACAGGAACCGATCCTTACGTTGGAGCCCCTCCTGGAGGCGGTTCGGGACGGATTGGAGGGACAGGGTTGGGAGCTGTCCGGCCTCCAAAAAACCACCAGCTACGAGTTTGAGGGCCGTTGGGCCGGAGATTCGTCCAGGAGCGCCTATCTCTTTTTCCACTCAGAGGGCGTGCCGGAATGGGTGAGCATCGACGTCTTCCTGGATGAGACCAGCCGGGGGTTGAAGGGAAATCTGGCCCTGGTGGTGGATGGGCCGGATCTGGCCAGCGTGAAGGACCCGGAGGCAGCCCTCGCCCGTTTGGCGGCTCTGGCGAGAAGGGCTCTTCCGGAAGGTTACAGGACGCCGCTGACCCTTCGGTACCGGCTCTCGAACCTGGATTCCAACCCGGAGGAGGCAGATACGGAATTCAGGTTCAAGCTTTATTTTCCGTCCTCTGCCCTCAGGGCGGGCCACTCGGCCGTCGTCGTATTGACGGAGAGTACGGCCTCCGCCTTCCGGAAGATCCTAGACTCCCCGGGGATCGAACCTTTTCTTGCCCCGGAGGAGCCGTAGACCGTTGAAGATCACCACGATGGTGCTCCCCTCGTGACCCACCACTCCCGCGGGAAGGCTGACCACGCCCATGAGGGCCAGGGTCACAAGAGTAATGATGACGCCGGACGAGAATACGAGGTTCTGAACCACGATCCTCCTGGCCCGTAGACTGAGGGAGCGAGCATAGGGAATCCCTGCAAGGTCGTCTCCCATCACCACAACGTCGGCTGTTTCCAGGGCGACGTCGGTTCCGGCAGCCCCCAGAGCGATCCCCACGTCGGCCGAGGCCAGGGCCGGAGCATCATTCACGCCGTCTCCCACCATGGCTACCGGCCCGTGCTTCCCTCGCAACTCTTCCAGGATCCTGGACTTCTCTTCCGGAAGGAGTTTGGCGTGGACCTGGGTGACGCCTACCATCCTTGCCACCGCC
>JASFVN010000107.1:0-13119 GCA_050049805.1 Gemmatimonadota bacterium | reverse complement strand
TTTAAATCCAGAAAAGCCTTGCCTCAAAAGGAACCTTGGACAGTAGTCAGGATAATCCGGGAGTCAGGATAATGCCGGCACCATCATCGACTGGTCCACGAGGGAGGGTGGACTGTGCGAATGAGGGACGACAGGCAGCCAGTGTTCGTGGATCCGAGAGGAGGAGCCCACCCCGGGGTCGGCTGACGGTGGGCGGGACCCTGGCCAGAGTTGGAAAAAAGGGGCCCAACACCACCCACGATCTCGGCTCCACCTGTCTCAAGCTCGCGTTAAATGAAACAAATCCTGGTCCGATTCGTACCCTATGTCAACTAGGGGTATCTGAATTAAGGGTCCACGCAACGCGAGACAACAGTCCGGCAGCGCTGACAAAAACCGCTGACACCCGCGGACAATCTCAGGAAGAGCATGGCAACATGGCTGGAAGCAATCTTTTCACCGGAACCCTCGACCTTCTCATTCTCCACACCCTTCTCCCAGGGCCAATGCACGGCTATGCCATCGGCCGGCACCTCAAAGACAGGAGCGCCGGCAGCCTGGACCTGGAAGAGGGTGTCCTTTACCCGGCACTCTATCGCTTGAACCGGAAAGGGCTCATCAAGGGCGAGTGGGGAGAAACGGAAACGGGCCGGCGGGCCCGCTTCTATTCCCTTAGGAAGAAGGGCGAAAAAGCCTTAAAGAAGGAGCGAGCCCGGTGGGAGGAGCACTTACGGGCGGTCCAGGCAGTCCTGGATCCCCACCAAACCCCGGGGTCATCCGCTCCAGCGCCAGAATCGGCTTGAGACATGGGGTCTTACGCTCCAGCGCCGGAATCGGTTTGAGACAGGGGGTCACCCGCTCCAGCGCCGGAATCGGTTTGAGCCAGGAGGTCATCCGCTCCAGAGCCGGAATCAATCTGACATAGGGGGATGCATGCGACGCACCTTCCGAACCGCCGATTTTCAGCCCGACCCGGATCGGGACTTTTCGGAGGAATCCCGATTCCATATGGACATGATGATTGAAGACCTGATGGCCCAGGGGTTCTCGAAAGAAGAGGCTGAAACGGAAGCCACAAACCGCTTCGGTGACATGGGCCGGATACGGGAAGAGGCGACTCGCCAGGAGTCGAGAAGGCAGCGAGAGATGAGACTGGCAGACCGGTTCGACACGCTTTTCCATGACATCCGATATGCGGTCCGGGCACTCCTGCGATCCCCTGGTATGGCGTTCCTGACAATCCTCATACTCGCCGTAGGGATTGGTGCGAACGCCGCCATCTTCTCCGTACTCAAGGCCGTGTTCCTTCAGCCTCTTCCCTTCCCTCAGGCCGACGAGTTGACCTTCGTATGGAATCGAAACATCCGGACCGGCGGCCGAGGACCCTCCACCTTCCCGGATTACCAGGACTGGAGGGATCAGAACCTCACCTTCGACGATATGGGAGCCTTTTCCGGCCTGAACTTGAACCTCACCGGTGGGGAGGAGCCGGTCAGGATTCGGGCCGCCCAGGTGACGTCGAGTGTATTCGAAGTCCTGGATATCTCTCCCTCCCTGGGCCGCACATTTCTATCCGAGGAAGACCTGTCCGGTAGAAGGGTCGTCGTTCTTTCTTACCCGGTCTGGATGGAACGCTTCGAGGGCGATCCCGGCATCGTCGGGAAAACCATTCAGATCGACGGTGGGGGCTACGAGGTTGTGGGAGTCATGCCGGAAGGCTTCGAACACCCCACTCCGTGGGGCCTCACGGATCCGTACCTGGCCTGGATCCCGATCCGGGACGACCCCTGGAGGGCAAGTCGAAACAGCTACAACTACCAGATCGTCGCGCGTCTTCGGGACGGGGTGACGCTGGAGCAGGGACAGGAAGACCTCGACAGGATCGGGGCCATCCTTGAGGAAGAATATCCTGACACCAACGAGAACGACCGGGCTTGGGTGGTGCCTGTTCATACGCTCCTCTACGGAGACGCCGGATCCACCATCATCCTCGTGCTCCTGGCAGCAGGAGCGGTACTCCTCATTGCTTGCGGCAACATCGCTGGATTCCTCCTGGCTCGGGCGGCGAATCGCAGAACCGAGATGGCGGTTCGCGCTTCCTTGGGAGCGGGGCAGGGGCGGATCGTGCGGCAGCTCTTGACGGAGAGTCTTCTCCTAGCCTTGGCCGGAGGAACGGCAGCCGTGGTCCTGGCCCATTGGAGCATGGGCGGGCTCAAGGCCTTGATTCCCCCGACTCTTCCTCGGACCGGAAACATCCAGCTCGACGGGGGAGTCCTCCTTTTTGCCCTCTCCCTCTCCCTGGCCACGGGGGTAATCTTTGGCCTGGCGCCAGCCATTTCGGCCTCGAAGACTCGTCTTACCGAGGCCTTAAAAGAAGGCGGCAGGTCCATGGGAGCGGGAAGGAAACGATTAAGGTCTCAGTACGCTTTTGTCGTTGCCCAGATTGCCCTGAGCCTCTGCCTGGCAAACGCTGGTCTGCTTCTGATCCAATCCTACAGTTCGCTCCGAGGGTTGGAGCAAGGCTTCGACGAAGAGCACACCCTCACCATGGGCATCTCTCTGGGAGGTGACAAGTACAACGAGCCGGAAGAGCGGCGTCTTTTCTTCGACCAGCTACACGCCAGGCTGGCGGCGATCCCAGGAGTCCGGAGTGCCGGGTTCACGAGCAAGCTACCGCTGCGGGGGGGGACCAACGGGCCCACCGTCACCGAAGAGCAGTTCACCGAGGACCCCACCGTCGAAGGCACCCTCACCGAGATCACCAGCGTTCGAGGTGACTATTTCGCCTCCATTGGAATACCCCTCCTTCTGGGACGGGAGCTGATCAAGGGAGATTCTGATACGGTCGTCAAGCGGGTGGTCATCAACGAGGCGGCGGCTGAGCGATTCTGGCCGGACCAGGATCCGTTGGGCAAGCGGTTCGGGTTCGAGGGGGATAACCCGGATTGGGTGACGGTGGTGGGGATCGTGGGTAATGTGCGGCAATGGGGCCCCGGTTCCACGCCGCGTCCGGAGCTCTTTTGGGATTACCTGCAGGATCCCAGGACTCGAATGTTCATCACACTCAACGCGGAAGGAGATCCTCGGAGTTTGATCCGCCCCGCGCGGGCTGCCGTGCTAGCCGTCGATCCAGAACAGCCGGTCTCCGAGATCCAGACCATGGAGGAGCTGGTGGAGAGCGACCTTTCCGGAAGGGAGTTCTACACTCTGCTGGTCGGTGCTTTCAGCGCTCTTGCGGTTCTCCTCGCCGCAGCCGGTGTCTACGGGGCCATTTCCTACTTCGTGGTTCAACGGACCCATGAGCTGGGAATACGTCTGGCCCTTGGAGCCGCTCGTCCGCGGCTGATCCGATTGGTCCTATCCAGGGCCCTGGGAATGGTCTTCTGGGGCTTGGTGTTCGGGGCATTCGGCGTGTGGGTGACCACCCGAATCATATCCGGCCTGCTTTTCGGGGTTGAACCCATGGACCCACCAACCCTTTTCTGGGGAACGACTGTCCTCGTTCTCTCGGGCGTAGCCGCAGGCCTGCTGCCAAGTCTGAGAGGAACACGGCTTTCACCGGTGGCAGCATTGAAGAGCGAGTAAGAGCAAGTAGGCGATCCACTCATCGCTTTCTCCGGATGAAGGGCCTGGCGAAAATCGCCCACAACCGTACTATTCCTTAGGTCATCTAAAGGTCACTTTGTGGGGATTGCAGCCGACTGCATCTTCCCAGGCACTGAGAGGCTGTGACAGGATCTCGCCACATGGGAGCCAGGCACCGTCAGGATCTCGCCACATGGGAGCCAGGCACCGTCGGGATCTCGCCACATGGGAGCCAGGCACCATCGGGATCTCGCCACACCGGCGTCTCGCCCCACCGGCATCTCGCCGCATGGGAGCCAGGCACCGTCGGGATCTCGCCACACCGGCGTCTCGCCCCACCGGCATCTCGCATAGCCGGGGTCCAGTCGATCCGAACCCGAAGGAGTCAAAACGATCCGTGAGACAAACGGCCGCCGGTCCAAGGAGTGCCCCAGGGTTATTTTTCCTACTCACTCTTCTGACTGTCTTCGGCATGGGTCCGCTACAGGCCCTCCACGGGCAGGACGACCCAACCAGTGGCCGTGCAGGAGCCCAGGACAGCGGCTCCATCATCCGCGCCGAGAGGACGTCGGAGCCCATCCGGATCGACGGCACCCTCGACGAGGCCATCTGGCAAACCGCGCCGCCGGCCACCGGGTTCAGACAACGCTGGCCCGCCGATGGATCCCCGGCCACCGAACGAACCGAGGTCAGGGTGGCTTACGACGATCGGGCCATCTACTTCGGCATGATCATGTTCGACTCCGAGCCGGATCGGATCATGAGGAGCATCCTCCACCGGGAAGGGCGAATCGACAAGGACGACCGGATCATCATCGCCCTGGATACGTACCTCGATCGTCGAAGCGCCTACATCTTCGAGCTGAACCCCATGGGAACCCAGGGGGATGCCCACTTCACCAACGAATTCCTGATCCTACCCGACGATCGCCAATGGGAAGGCGTCTATGAGAGCGACGCCCGGGTCACCGATCGGGGCTGGGAGCTGGAGGTGGCGATTCCTCTTACCACCATCAGGTTCGATCCAGCCAACGCGTCGTCCATGGGTGTAGCCTTCTACCGATCGATCCGAAGGAAGAACGAGGAGGCCACCTGGCCCCACATTCCGCTGGCGTACACAGGTGGCGCCGATGGGGGAATGGATCAGGCCTCCCAATTCGGGACCCTTACCGGCCTGGACGGCCTGAGTCCCGGACGGCACGTCGAGGTGAAGCCTTTCGGGATTCTGGGCAGGCAGAAAACAGCCGGGGACGAGAAAACCACCGCAACGGAGGAGATCGGACTGGACGTAAAATGGAGCGTCACCCCCAGCCTCACCGCCGACCTGACGTGGAACACCGATTTCGCCCAGGTGGAAGCTGACAACGTCCAGATCAACCTCACCAGATTCGGTCTTTTCTATCCTGAAAAGAGGGACTTCTTCCTCGAGCGGTCTGAGCTCTTTCAGTTCGGTAACAGCCGGAATACCGAAGTCTTTTTCAGCCGCCGAATCGGCCTCACCAACGATATCATCGGGGGTGGACGACTAACGGGGCAGGCCGGGCCTTTCTCCATCGGTTTCTTGAACCTCCAGACCGAGGACAACAATACCGACGAGATCCCGGGCGCGAACAACACTGTTCTCCGTCTAAGGGGCGATGTGGGCCCCAGAGCCACGGTAGGCGGCATCTTCACCAATTATCAGAGCTCGGAAAGCTACAACAGAGCCGCGGGCGTAGACCTGAGGTATCGCTTTTTCTCCAGCAGCGCTCTCAACGCCTGGTTCTCCAACACGTGGCAAGACGGGGGGTCAACCGATGGAAGGAGTGCTGCCTACGTCGGCCTTCAGCTTCGCAACGACCGGTTCTCCGTGTCGTCGGACTACACCAACATCGGAGACCAATATGACCCTGCCCTCGGGTTCGTGCGGCGCCGGGACATGGTGAGATACGGTGGTTCAGTGGCCTGGACCCCCCGATTCGAGGAGAGCACCTGGGCCCGGCAGGCATCCTTCCAGCTCCTGGGTAACTACATCCATGGACAGGATGGAAAGAAGCAATCGGACGAGCTCATCTTCTACCCCAGCCTAACCTTCCAGAGTGGTTTTTACGTCCTCGTGGGCCTTACCCATCATTGGGAACGACTGGTGTCCCCCTTCCCCATTCGACCAGGCGTGATCATTCCTCCCGGCGACTACCCCTATAACTACGCTGGAGTCCTCTTCCAGACCAACGACTCCAAAGCCCTCTCTGCCCAGGGGGTCACCCACAGAGGCGAATTCTGGAACGGCGATTGGTTCCAATACGGGGGCGCCGTTACCTGGAAGACCGGGCCCCACCTGGAGCTGACGGGAAGCTTCGATCGCAGGGAGATCGACCTTCCGGTGGAGAACGGTGAGTTCGAAACCACCATCCTTGGCCTGGATGTCCTTGGTGCGTTGAGCCGGACATTGTTTGCCAACGCGCTGGTCCAGTACGACAACGACTCCGAGACGATCCAGGCAAACGTCAGAATCGACTGGATCCACACTCCAGGCAGCGACCTGTTCCTTGTACTGAACACCGGCTATTTCCAGGGTGACCTGCTGGATCCCAGAGAGGATCGGTGGGTGAACCGGGCTGGAGTGGTAAAGCTCACTTACCTGAAGGCATTCTGAGGAAAGTGCGGCATGGGACCTCTGCCCTCGAGGTTAGGGGCAGGCGGGGCCCGGATTCTCCATCAGGTGCCACCCAGCGGGCCAAAGCTCGGACGTCTGGGCACCCGGCGGGTGAATGCTCAGACTCCTGGGCACCGGTCGGCCGGTACGTCACACCCTCACTCGGCCTGAAGCGTTTCTACCGGGTCTACCCTCGCAGCTCTGCGGAGAGGCACGCTCACGGCCAGGGCCACCGAGGCCAACAGGACCCCAATGCCCAGACCAAGAGCCATGGGGTCCGTGGGCGAGATTCCCCATAGCAGGCTCTCCACTAGCCTCGAGCCGAGGAACGAAGCCACCACCCCGGCCAACAATCCGAGCCCCACGGCCAAGGACACGCGGGAAATCACCAGGCGGGTTATCGCCGCCCTCCCAGCACCGATGGCAAGACGAATTCCGATCTCCTTCTTCATCCTGGCCACGGAGAGGCTGGTAACGCCGAACACGCCCGATGCGGAAAGGACCAGGCCGAGAAGGGCGATGATGGAGAAGAGCTCGGCGTTCATGCGCTGGGTATAGAGGAATCCCCCCACGACCTCGGAATAGGGAAGGATGTTCACGATGGCGATTCGGGGGTCCACAGCGTGGAGCTCGTCCTCCATCCGGGAGACCATGCCCTTCGGGTCGCCAGCCACCTTCAGGAGGAATGCGTTCCCGGGAGCGTAGTAGTGTTGAGGCAGGGAGAAATATCCCACGGGTCCGGGGGCAGCCAGGAGAGTCGTCTGCCGGGCGTCCCTCACCACACCGACAACCTGGAATCCTCGGTCTTCCACATCCCCTTCCCCTGGCCACCATAGCTGCCGACCCACGACACTTTCAAAGCCCTCCCCACCGACCATTCGCTCTGCCAGAGTCTCATTCACCACCACGACTCCCGCCTCGTCGGCCGTATCCGTCACCAGCAGAGTCCGCCCCGCCACCAGCTCCATCTCCATGGTTTCGAAGTATCCTGGGACCACCCGAGCCACGGTCGTGGGAACCGGCTCCTCCAGATCATCCAAACGCAAGCCGGCCCTCGGGTGACCGGATAGCGGTGCCTGCTCAGATACGGTCGCCGACCTCACCCACGGCATCTCGTTGAACCTCTGAATCAGGTCGTCGAAGAACGCCTCCCTCAGATCCACGGGAGTCCCCATGCTACTGGTGCTGATATAGCTGGCCAGGGTCCAGTCTGTGTCAAAGCCCGGGTCCACGTTTCGCGCCGTTTCCAAGGTTCGTAGGACCAGGCCAGCCAAAAACAGAAGGGCGATCGTCAGGGCGAGCTGCACGGATACCAGAAGGTCTCGGGTTCCAAGGAATCGCCGGCGGCTTACCGATCCGTGATCCGAGGCCCACCGCCCCCCGGCTCTGAGAGTCGATGCCAGGTCCCTACCCGAGGCCCGCAGGGCCGGAAGAACGCCCGTCAGGACTCCGGCCCCCAGAGCTACCAGAAATCCAAAAGCCAGAACCCTAAGGTCAACCGAGACCTCCCGCGGCACGTTGACGCCCCAGACACTCGGGCGGGCGAAGTACGAGCTCAGGCGATTAGCAGCGGGCCCGGCCAGGATCAGAGCCAGCCCCCCGGCCAGGAAGGAAAGGAGGAGGTTCTCAACAAGGAGCTGCCGAATCAATCTTCCCCTGGAAGCCCCCATGGCTGCCCTGAGGGCCATCTCTGCATGCCTCCTGGTGCCGGCTGATAGGACCAGGTTCGCCACGTTTGCGCAGGCGAGAAGCAGGAGGAAGGCTGCGGCCAAGAGCATGATACGGGAGGTGGGCTCTTCCCCCTGCCGAACGCCTGGCTGAATCCAGGTGGCCGGTTCCAGCTGGAGCCGTCTGGTGCGGTTTTCCAGGGGAACCTCCAGGTCGAGGCGCCGTCCGAAGACATCCAGGGATTCACGAACCTGCCTGAGGTCGGCACCTTCCGAGATCTTCAGATAGGGGGAGATGACCCCTGCCTCCCGGTTTACCTCGTTGTCCGAACGGGCCCAATACACCCGCTTGAACTGGAAGAAAGGGAGCCAGATCTCCGGTCGAAACGCCGAGATCGAACCTACGAACTCGGGCCCGGCGACTCCAACGATGGTGTAGGGCTGATTATTCAGGAGAATCGTCTGGCCCAGCACCTCGGGATCTCCTCCGTACCGGCGGTTCCAGTACCGATGAGAGATGACCACGGCAGGAGGGGCATCCGAGAGATCGTCCTCCGGCGAGAGGCCGCGGCCCAGGCTCATGTTCACTCGCATGAGGCGAAAGAAGTTGCCGGTGACGCCCTGTCCGAAAACAACCTCGGTGAGCGTCTCGTGCCTCACGCTGGCGGCAAAGAGCGGCTGTCCGGTGGCCGCAGTCTCAAACAGGCCCCCTCCGGCATCCCTGAGATCCAGGTAGTCCGGGTAAGAGATCGGTCCGAAGGGCGCCTCCTCGGTCCCTTGAAACAGCTGGAAGACCCGCTGGGTCTCGGCACCAGGGAAAGGCTGGTTGTAAGCGTTGACGTATGTGAACACGGCCGTGCTGGCGGCCAGCCCCAGGGCGAGAGTCCCAGCAGCCATAAGGGCGAAGCCGGGACGCCTCAGGAGTTGCCGCAGCCCGTCCCCCAAGTCCTGTCCCAGCCATCCCAGGGACCGTACCCTTCGCTCTTTTTCTCGCACCGCAGTAAGCCCCCTCAAACCGGCCTCGCGGAAAGCCTCTAGATCCCCGAATGAACTCAGGGCTTGGGCTCGGGCCTCCTCCCGATCCATCCCCTCTGCTTCCAGGGACGCGGCCCTCATATCGACGTGGAAGCGAAACTCGTCCTCGATCTCCCGCTCGAGCTTCGAAAGATCTTCCCGGAACAGTCGCTTGAAGAGCCAGAGTCGTATTCGGCCCATTCATTCAATCCAGGTTTGAGGCGGGAGGGTCGGCCCCGTGGCTCCGGCCCGCTGAAGTCGGCCCGGTAGCGCCTGTCCGGTAGTGCCGGCACGACAATGCGGACCGTGTAAAGCCGGTCGGGCAATGCCGGTCCGGCGGCACCGGAATTCCCTTGAATCAGCCGGCCATGGCCCTGGCTACGGCTTCGCTGAACTCAGCCCAACTCCTGGCCGCCCCTTCAAGATGCCGGCGCCCCTTGGTGGTGATGGTGTAGAACCGCGCCTTTCGGTTGTTCTCGCTCCGACCCCATTTCGATTTGACCAGGCCGCGTTGTTGCATTCGATAAAGGGCCGGATACAGGGAACCTTCCTCCACGGCAAGCACCTCCCCCGAAACCCTCTGGAGACGTTCCGTGATGCCGTAGCCGTGCATGGGCCCGTCCTTTAGAGTCCGGAGGATCAGCATTTCCAGCGTCCCCCGCAGGAGGTCACCCCGATCAGCCGTCATGGTCTTCTCCTTAGATGATCTAAGGAACAGTCTAGGGCGGCCCGGAGCCTTTGGCAAGTGTGAGGATCTCTCGAGCCGCTCGGGGCCCCTGGCAACGGTGCCGACATCTCGAGCCGCTCGGGGCCCCTGGCAAGGGTGCGAGACTCCGGCGCGGACTTTCAGGGTGATTCGGGAAGACTTTCGACCGGGGCAGGGCCAGCTATCGCCCGGTTACCGAAGTATCCGCACCGCCCGAACCCGGTTGTCCATGAAGGTCGGAATGAGGAGGAGCCTCTGATCCGGTAGGTATTCGAAGTCGGCTACGTTCCAACGCTCCGGCATGGCGTCCAGGATCTCCACCAGGTAGCCCTCAGGGGAGATCCGATAGAGCTGTCCTTCCCAATGGGAAACGAGGATATCCCCACCTTCGGCCACCCGGATTCCGTCGATGATTCCGGCTCCGAGAGAGAGGATCGTGGTCACCTTGCCTGTGGCTAGCTCCACCCGTTTAAGGATCCCGTCTCCTGAGCTCCCGACGATAAGGCCGCCATCGTGGATCCAGATCCCATTGGCCCGGCTGATGCCCTCGTTGGCAAAGATCTCGAACCGCCCCTCGGAAAAGCGATAGATGCGGGAATCCGGCCAGTTCCCGGAGCGAGTATCGGAGATGTAGACCGCGCCGTCGTCATCGATGACCACGTCGTTGGGGAAATCCGGATCAGGGATCGGCCACCGACCAGCGACCGAACCCGAGGACAGATCAATAGCCACCAGATCCTGTCGCTCCGCCACGAAGAGGGTATCCCGCCAAACGTCCATCCCCGTCGGGGCGTTGAGTCCATCGACCCATTTCAAGTCCAGGATCTCCCCATCCAGGCCAACCCTCGATATGAACCCGCTGGGCCCCTCCCGCGTGGCATACTGATTGTCGAAATTCGAAACGTAGAGCACATCACGAGTCGGATCTTTGAGAACCGTCTCAGGGGTGAGGAAGGTATCCGGGGTCATCCAAACTTGCTCTGTGGCGCCATGATCCGCGGGCTTTGGCTTCAGGGGCCCTTCCGCCTGGACCATGAACCCCCATCCTCCGAAGACCTCGCTCACCATCAACAGAATCTCGTTCAGCCCTTTCCTCACCCGGACCGGCACCTGGTCAAAGAGTCCGACGATGCCCAGAAAGGACGGATCGCGCTGCTGATACCGGCTCTGGCCTCTGAACAGTCGTTGACCGTTGAAGAAGAGATCCAACTCGTCGGAATAGCCAAGGTTCAGATTCATCTCCCGATCCTCATCCGACCAGAAGATGTGCCGGGCCAGGACCAGATCCCCCGTCTGGTTTACTCGAGGAGTCCGTTCGGCCACGTCCACCAAGCCCGTGGGCCTTGCCTCGGTCCTTTCCCAATCAGACAAAACGATTCCGTAGAAGTTCGGGTAGGCATCCCGATTCACCTGGTCGGTGGGGTACGCCTGGGAGATGGACCACTCCCGGACCATGCCCCCCGGAACCCTTCTCTCCGGGGGCGGGTCAAAGGCCGGATCCAGGTCGGTTCGGTATCGGAAGTTCGAGAAATACGCCGATCCATCCTTGGGTCCGGTCAAAGCCAGCGCCCCTGCCTCGACCTCTCCGGCAAGGTAGTGGACCATCAGAGCAGGGGAATCCAGGTCACCCACATAGAGCCTGGCCTGGCTTCCCCCGATCTCCAGCCTCACGGGAATCCACTGACCCTCCTTGAAGACGCCGGAGTTGGTGAAGCCCGGTCCGTTGAAGAGCTGCCACTCGGAGATCCCATTCACCACAGGTGCATACTGAACGGCATCAGGATAGAGACCCGCCCGGTGGGGTCGGATGTAGAAGTGTTCGGCGTAGGCCATGTCCCTGAATCGGACGTAAACCCCGGGATAGGACCTGGCCCCGGTGATGAAGAGATCGTATTCGATCACCCCGTCGAGGAAGTCGGCGTCGTTGAGCACAGCCGATCCCTGAAGGGCGGAACGGCCGGCGATCTCAGTGATCTCGGAGTCCAAATGCTGCCATCGGGGTGAATCGAATGGAATGGCCTCCTGAGCAGTGAGGCCCTCCTGACCGGTTCGGACCTCCTGGGCAGTGAGGCCCTTCTCATGGAGACAGAAGCCCACAGGTCCGAGGAACAGGCCTGCCGAAACCGATCCGACTCCGAGCCACACCTGAATCTGTCGCAACCTAGTCATCGTCATTCGACTCCCAACAGGATTCGAACCAAGCGCTGAGGAACCCCCCGTATGGGGGCGTTGCCGATGTTTGTCATGAAGACCATTACGACCTCCTCGTCGGGAAAGGCCACCATCACCGTGGTTCCCCCGATGGCGTTCCCTCCTGCCGCCACAAACCGTCGCCCGTCAGCTTCCCCAGCGGTCTCCCCGTCAGCTTCCCCATCGGCCTCGCCACCGGTCTCCATCACACCCGTTTGCCATGCGATTCCATGCCCCGTCGGGGTACCGTCTGCTGTAGTCTGCTCCTGCCAAAGGAGCTCCAGGGTTTCCTGGCGGAGGAAACTTCCTGTCAGGTGCGCCCTGGCGAATCTCAAGAGGTCGGCGGCGTTCGAGACATAGCCGCCTCCGGCCCACTTGTTGCTCAGGTCGGTCTCAGGGGGGATCCGCACTCCGCCGGCATAATCAGGTTCGTAACCTACAGCCTGGTCGGGGTGCAAGGACCCGCTGATCTCCGGCCCGGTGTGGGTCATCCCGATGGGCTCAAGGACCCGTTCCTGCATTAAATCAAGAAAGGTTTGGCCGGACGCCCTTTCCAGAGCAGCGCTCAAAAGCGTGTACCCGTAGGTGGAGTAGTTGAAGGCCGAGCCAGGTTCGGCAACCAGCGGGTCTTCAGCAAAAACAGAAATGGCCTCGAGCACGGATCCAAACCGCCGGTTGCTCAGGGCTTCATCGCCCCGGTAGTGGTGGATTCCTGCCTGATGGGTCGCCAGGTGCCGGAGGGTGATCGGGTACTCCTTCCGGGGAAACTCGGGGACATACTCCTGGATGACAGCATCCAGATCTACGTCTCCCGCCTCGACCATAAGGCCCATTGCAGCGGCAGTAAGCACCTTCGACACGCTCCCGATTCGAAAACGTGTTTCGGGGGTGACAGGGGTCTTCGCCTCGATATTCGCCCATCCGAACCCTTCGAACCGCGTGAATTCCCCTACCCCAAGGGCAATGGACGCACCAGGCACCGCCGATGTGTCGACAAACTCTTCGAGGAACTCCTTGATCTCGTGAACTCGCTCGAAGAATTCCGCAGGGGTCTTGGGGACACCTTGAGCTGCATCCCCATCCGGTGTGAGGGCCTCGCTTACGCCATGGGCTCTCTCTGACGCCCTCGACGGATCGGCGTCGACCGATGGCACCCGTCTCCGTTCCCCAGAATCCGGAGTGACTCGGCCATCGAGGGAGGCTGTCAGCCAGATCGTCAGGAGGATGGCACAGGCGCCGCAGAAGAGGGAGACGGGCCGGGGTAGACCTGGCGTCTTGTTGGAGGCCATCGAGTTCAACCGTGGCTCTGGGAGCACGTCCCTTAGTTTGTCTAAGGCACAGTG
>JASFVN010000377.1:0-4185 GCA_050049805.1 Gemmatimonadota bacterium | reverse complement strand
CTGGCACTTTCCCGAGACGGATCCATCATGGCCTGGGTGGCGCCGGTGGGGGAAACGACCCGGCTCTTTCTGCGGGACATGGAGGATGGATCCTACTCCGCCGTGTCGGGATCCGATGGGGCCTATTCGCCCTTCTTCAGCCCCGAAGGCCAGCGGCTCGGGTTCTTCACTGGCTCGGAAGTCTCGGAGTTGAAGTACGTCAGTGTGTCCGGTGGGCAGCCGACGAGATTGGGGACGTACGATAGCCCTGTGGGAGCGGCTTGGGCCGAGAACGACTCGATCCTCGTGGCCAACTGGGAGGGCCACCTCCCGATCCTCGTACCGGATGCGGGTGGTCAGGGCAGACCCCTGGCAGCAGGACAGCCCTACGCCCTCGGACGAGGGCCAGATATTCTCCCCGGCGACAGGTGGGCCGTGGTTTCTTTGACTACGGGCCAGCTGGCCCTCCTGTCTCTGGAGAACGGGGAGGTTCTCGCTCTCACACGCCGCGGCCTGATCCCTCCCGATTCGGTCGATCCAGCCGAGATGCTGCTGGGATTCGACCCCCAGTACGTCTCGTCGGGGCATCTTCTCTACCTCTCCCGCGGGGATGGCGTCATGATGGCCCTTCCTTTTGATGGCCAGGCCCGGGAGGTCCTCGGAGACCCGGTCCCCGTGCTGCAGGGTGTCCGGAAAGAGGAGACCAATGGATTGGGGCACTACGCCGTAGCCCAGAACGGTACCCTGGTCTACGCCCCGGGTGTCAACGCCCACAGGGGTCATCTCGGAATCCTCAACACCGACGGGAGCGTGGAGACGCTGCCGTTCCCACGGGATCAGTACGATTGGCTCGCCCTCTCCCCCGACGGGACGAAATTGCTCACTGCCAGGCGACCGGAAGAGGGAGGGGCCACGGCAACGTATCTTCTGGATCTCGAAAGCGAGCAAACCCGGAAGTTGAGCATCGACGAGAACCTGAGCATCTCGGCCTGGTTCTGGTTCGACAACGATCGACTCCTCCTGCATCGCGCCGATCCCGTTACCCAGGCTCTCTTCGGCTTTTCCGAATACTCCCTTTCAGAAGCCTCCGTGCGCCCCATCGTGGACAGCACCTTCAATTGGCCGGCGGTGCACCCCGACGGGAATCAGATCGTCGTCAGTCATCGTCCCGGCGGCCAGATCAGCGTCATCTCCAGGGAAGACGGTTCCACCCTCCGTGAAATCCCCGACGTCGGGTTTCATCACGCCATCTCCCCCAACGGGCGTTGGCATGCCTTCCACAACGAGGGAAAGATTGTCATCGCCCCGTTCCCCTATTCCGGCCTTCCCGAGGTGGTTGCGGAAGGCCCGGCGGAGCAACCCCGCTGGTCTGCGAACGGCGACGCCCTCTTCTTCCGGGGCGCCAGAGAGTTCTGGAAAGTCTCCATCGAAGAAGACGGTGGGCTTCGAATCGGCCAACCGCAGCGGGTTGCCCAGGGCCCCTTCGTCAGGGTCTGGGCCTGGGCCTATGCCCTGACCCCGGACGATCGGATTCTGACGGTGATCGGACCACCGGACCGGTCCACCGATCATCTTGAGGTGGTGTCTGGCTTCTTCACGGAGTTGAGCCGCAAGGCACCGAGGCGCCGGTGAGAATCGGCCAGCCTGTCTGGGGGATTGCCCGTGGTCTCTACCCTGCACCGAGGGGCCGAGCACCGCCGCGTAGACGAGGAGGATAGGCGCTTCCGGATCGTGGCGCGGCAAGAAGGCGGGAAGGGGAGGTCCCAGGGGCGAGGGCAACGCCATCGAACCAGAGGGTCCCAACCCGCGATTCTCTCGCCCCGGGTTCGACCCGATGTTCCGGAGTAGGGAGTCCTTGAGCGCAACCGAATACCTCCTTACCTTCTTGTAAGGAAAAGACAAGGAGGTAAGGACCATGTCCAGCTCTACTCTGACATCGAAAGGGCAGACGACCATTCCCAAGGATATCCGGGAGTACCTGAACCTTCAGCCGGGGCACCGGATCGACTTCATCGTAGACGAGGATGGAAGGGTCATCCTCCGACCCGCGACCCTCGACGTCCGCGAGCTGGCCGGGATTCTCCACCGAGAGCGCCAGGAGCCCATCTCCGTGGAGGAGATGAACCGGGTCATCCGGGTTCGTCACGGATCGCGGCGATGATAGGGTTCGACACCAACCTCCTGGTTCGCCTTCTGGTTCGGGATGATGCCGGGCAGGCCGCCAAGGTGGATGCTCTCGTGCAGGAGTGTCTGGATGCGGAAGAGACAATCCTCCTGAACGGAATCGTCCTCTGTGAAACGGTGTGGGTGCTGGAGAGCGCATACGGCCATTCCCGGAGCGTGGTTGGCGAGGTACTGGAGAAGATTCTCCTCACCCGGCAGCTCGAAGTGGAGGACCGGGACGCGGTCTGGAGGGCTCTGGGGCGGTTCAGGAAGGGCCAAGCGGACTTCGCGGACTATTTGCTGGGAGAGAGAAACAGCACCCTGGGGTGCCATCGCACCGCCACCCTCGACAGAGCCCTGGAGGGGGAGGAGGGGTTCCTCCTTCTTTGAGCGAGGGGTGCTCCTGGGGCGAGGTTCCTAAGGCCCTGAGCTCCCGTACCAGCCTCCGGTGGTTCGATAGGGTCCGCCGGTCCAGACTATATACCGGCACCCGGGGCCACCTACCCCTTCTTTCTTGCCAACCCGTTCACTTTCTTCACATGTTGCGCGTTATCGGCAGGGAGGCGGGGATGGGAAGCATCCTCCCACCAGGGGCCATGCCTATGGCTTCGGACCAGGACGTTGTCGTTCGCCTGAACAGTGCTCTCTCCCACCGCTACCGCATCGAGTCCGAGATCGGCTCCGGTGGCATGGCCACCGTCTACCTGGCCCAGGACCTTGAGCACGACCGGAAGGTGGCGGTGAAGGTGATCAAGACCACAGCCAACCTGCAGCATCCCCACATTGTTTCACCACAGAAGGGAGAGTAGGAGATGGATAACCCTTTTAGTCGCAGAACGTTCTTGAAACTAGGCGCCCTCTCTTCAGCTTCGTTCGTGGCAACCAGAAATCTGTCTGGGATGAATCGTCCCTTCACGTTCATCTCTCAGGATCAGGAAGAAGCACACCATTTTCGAGTCGGTGATCTTGAATGCTACTGCATCAACGACGGCGGCCTCGATTATGACATCGAACTCTTCTTCAGAAATGTCCCGAGAGAACAAGTGGAAAGGGTCCTCACTGAACACGAGCTACCTATTGGGTCCATTTATACGCCCTATACACATCTCATTGTCATGGATGGAGAACGACTGATTCTTGTGGATATGGGAGCCGGAAAAGCGTTGCCAAACAACGGCAAATTGCCCGTTACCATGGCATCGATCGGCATTGAACCATCCGAGATAGATACCGTGATAATTACACACGCGCATCCTGATCACATTGGCGGTACGCTCAATGATGAGGGGAAGCCCATCTATAACAACGCGCGTTACTATATGTGGAGAGGAGAATGGGATTTTTGGTTTTCGGATATGGCTTTTGAGAAGACCAATGAATTCTTCACAAATACAGCACGCGAACAGCTCAGCCCCATCAAAGACAGGATCGATCTTCTCGAAGAAGAGTCCGAGATCCTCCCTGGAGTAAACATCATTGAAGCTCCCGGGCACACTCCCGGCCATATCGTTGTGTCATTCTCTTCAAGAGGCGAGCACCTCTACTACACGGCTGACACCGTGCTATATCCCCTGCATCTAGAATATCCTGATTGGTTATCCGTTTACGACATTCTACCTGATGAGGCTGAAGCCAGTAAAAGGAAGGTGTTCGATCTTGTTGCGAGAGAGAACGCCTTGGTGATAGGACAGCATTTTGTACCGTTTCCGAGTCTTGGCCACGTGGTGAAGAAGGGAAACGGATGGCTATTTCAGCCGATTGAAGAACAAGAGAGTGACGTGACCCCCTGAGACGAGACCGGGTCCAGTCTCAGAGATTTCGTTAATGGAGGTGCTCAGGGAGGATTGAGGAAGACGAGATTGCGGGGGTTCGTCGCCGAGTAGACGATCATCAGCCTGTGCCGCCGTCCCGGTACTCCGAGTACTTCTTCGAGCTTCCCTTCACCCGGCTGGCCGGGTACTTCCGATCATTTTCCTCGAGCTTCCCTTCGGCGGCCGCCAGGATGTCGATATTGAGCTTGTCCGCCAGCCGAACCAGATAGAT
>JASFVN010000106.1:0-13227 GCA_050049805.1 Gemmatimonadota bacterium | reverse complement strand
GGAGGCAGCCGTCGACGCGATCCGGTCGGGGAGGAACCAATACGCCCGCTCTCGCGGTCACCCCCCACTGGTGGAAGCCATCGCCGAGGCCCAGAGGCGGTACTACGGCCTCGACTACGACCCCATGTCCGAGGTCGTGGTGTTCAACGGAGCCACCGAGGGAATCTGCGCCTCGATGCTGGGTCTCCTGAACCCCGGTGACGAGGTGATCCTCTTCGAACCTTTCTACGACAGCTATCCCCCCTGCCTCGCACTGGCCGGGGCCGTGCCCAGGTTCATCACCCTTCGGTTCCCTGAGTTTTCCCTGGACGAAGATGCCTTGAGAGCGCTGGTGACCGACCGGACCAGGATGATCGTCCTCAACACGCCCATGAACCCCACCGGGAAGGTGTTCAACGCCGGGGAATTGGAGGCCATAGCGTCTGTTTGCCGGGACCACGACCTGGTAGCTCTCACCGACGAGGTCTACGAGCATCTGACCTTCGACGAAGCCGAGCATGTCCCGCTGGCCAGCATGCCCGGAATGAAGGAGCGGACGCTGACCCTCTCCAGTGCGGGAAAGACCTATTCCTTCACCGGATGGAAGATCGGGTGGGGAACCGGTCCCACGGAACTGATCGATGGCGCCCAGGCGGCCCACCAGTTCCTGAACTACACCATCGCCACCCCGCTCCAGGAGGCCGTGGCATTTGCCCTCCGGAACTTCCGGGAGGAGTTTCTCGCCGAGTTCAAGGCGGAGTACGGGGCCCGGCGGGATTTTCTGGTGGCGGCCCTGCAGGACGTCGGACTCGACGTGGCGATTCCCAAGGGGACCTATTTCGTCCTGGCCGACTTCACACCCGTCTTTCAAGGAGACGACTGGGAGTTCGCTCGATGGATCACGACTGAGCACGGCGTGGCAGCGATCCCGCCCAGCTCCTTTTTTCAGGCCGATGCGACCGAAGGAAAGCGGCTGGCCCGATTCGCCTTTTGCAAGAAGATGGAAACCCTCGAAGCCGCGGCCGAGCGGCTACGACAGATTTGAGGACAAGGAGAGATCCATGAAGGTAGCCGGAATACAGATGGACATCGCCTGGGAAGACCCTGAGAAGAACTTCCAGAGGGTGGAGGCAGAGGTCGCGCGGTTGATGGGGGAGGCCGGCAGCCAGGCGGGCGGGGGTCCGGAGCTCATCGTTCTCCCCGAAATGTTCGCTACCGGTTTTTCCATGGACGCCGAGAGGATGGCCGCCTTCGCCGAGGACACCCGGGCCTTCCTGGCCAATCTGGCGTCCAGCTTTTCCCTTCACGTCCTGGCCGGCTATGCAGAACCGGCGGAGCCGTTGCCTGCCAACGCCTGTTCGGTGGTCAGCCCAGCGGGAGAGGAGATCCTCCACTATCGGAAGATCCATCCCTTCTCCCTGGCCAAAGAGGACGAGAACTACCTGGCCGGAGATGCCGTCTCGACGGTGAAGGTCGAGAATGTGAGGATCACCCCTTTCATCTGCTACGACCTCCGTTTCCCGGAGCCCTTCCGCCCGCCGGCACCGAATACGGACCTGTACTGCGTAATCGCGAACTGGCCGGATATGCGCCGGAGCGCCTGGTCCGCCCTTCTCCGTGCCCGAGCCATCGAAAACCAGGCCTTCGTTCTGGGAGTGAACCGGGTGGGGATGGGGAGCGGCAAGCCTCACTCCGGTGACTCGGCCCTCCTGGACCCCATGGGAGAGACCTTGGCTGAGTTGGAGCCCTATCAGGAGGGAGTGGTCCTGGGATCCGTCGACCCCCGGGAGGTGGAGAAGGTCAGGAGGCAGTTGGGGTTCCTCAACGACCGAAGGCCCGACCTTTATTGCAGATTGGAAGGCGTTCGGGATTGACCGGTTTCAGCTGAAGCTGAGCTGGGTCATGGTCTCCAGGAACAGCCTCTCCCGGGGGGAGAGGGCGTCGGGGCCCTGGACGTCGGCCACCGCCAGCAAGCGCTCGACTTCTTCCCGGTTCACCGGATGGATCTTCTCCAGATCGACCTGCCCCCACCGTTCCCGGGCGATCTGGTTCTGGACGTTGATGGAGGAGTAGTGGGAGTTGGGCTTCTCGACGATTCGCCTGGCGGCGATCCTTGCCCGCTTCCACCGACGGTACCACAGACGTAGACCGATCCCGGCCACGATGGAGACAACCACTGCCAGAAGCCAAGTGGACATGGCTTTCAAACGCTCCTGATCAGTCCATCCACGTCGACACTCTGTAATACGAACGAGAGCGCCGCCGTGTTTCCCACTCTTGAGACGCAAGAGAGCGTCCACGGGTTGGACCGCACGCTGCTGACCCCCTTGAGAATCAGCCCCCCTGCACTCTGATTTGGCCGTTTCCCGCCGAGAGGTCGATGAGACCATCCCCGGACCCCAGGACCCCCTGCAGCTGGCGGGTGGCGGTTACGACCTGTTTAAGGTCGAGGCCGGTGACGGCGATGGTCCCGTTCCCGACCCTGGCATCGAAGGAAGCCGAAACCTGGGGCTGGACTGAAAGGAAGATGGTTCCGTTGCCGACGGCGTGGACGATCTGGCCCCCCGCCGGAAGATGAGCCCAGGCAGAGACCTCACCGTTTCCGAGGCTCACCCAGTGGCTCCCCACCACCCCCACCAGTTCCACCTCCCCATTGCCGCTGGTGACCGCCACGTCGGCCACGATCCCGTCGATACGAACGAACCCGTTGCCGTGGGTGACGGATGTGAGAAGACAGTCCGGAACCGTGATCTCGTAGTCCACGATATAGCTTCGCCCATGGGTGTTCTGGGGTTGGATCGTTCGGACCTCGAACTCCTGCGAGTCGGCTTCGGCTGTCACCTTCAAGTCCGGAAGATGAGCCTCGGCATCGGCCCGGGTGTCGGACCTTACCCTCCGGATCCCCTCCACCGTCACCTCCTGGACATCCGGATCTCCCCACACCCTCACCTCACCGTTGGCTCCGAAAATCCTGATGGCCGTCTGGGAGGTCAGGGGCAGCGTGGTCGAGAAGGCCATGGCCACCTCGGCATCACCCGAATGGTTACAGTCGTCATCCAGATCCACTACACCGGAGATGCACCCGGTCAATAGAAGAGTGATGTCCGCAATCACCGCCATCACCCCGAGTGTCCGCCTGAAACGCTTCGTCATGCTCACCTCCCCTTTCCTCTCACCCCGTCCCGGGACCCTGGAGATCCGGAGTTCCCGGTCGGAGCCGCATTCAACTCCTTTTCCAGGTCACGAATGGGGGAGCCCGGACTACCAAGCATCCGCACGTGGCGTTCTCGAACGGCTTGTGGACCTCAAACTGGTCCCGGTTTGAAAAAACCCATTGGTAGGAACGGAAGCGGCAGGCGTGACATGAGCATGAGGAACCTTGACGAAGGAACGGTCGTAGGGCTCATTGAACCGGTTGAAGATCCCATTTCCGGCAAGGGGACTGGCATGGCACCAGCCGACCCGGATCCAGCCAAAAGCAACGATGCAGCCTTGGTCCGAAGGCTCCGGAGCGATGATCCCGAGGCCCTTCGGGATCTCATGGACAGCTACTGGAGCCCGCTGGTGGGCTTCGCTCATCGGATTGTCTCCGGGGCGGGAGATCCGGAGGACATGGCCCAGACGGCCTTCGTTCGACTCTGGTCACGGAGGCATCAGCTGAGCGAGACCGGATCACTTCGTTCACTCCTCTATACCATTGTTCGAAACGCTTCCCTGGACGAGCTGCGGAAGAGGAATCGCCGGGAAGAAGCCCAGACCGGCGCGGTCCCGCCTCCTGCTCCGAAGACTCCCTACGAAGACGTTCAGGGTGCCGAGCTGCAGCGCCTGGCCGCAGCGGCAGTGGCCCGCCTGCCGGAACGCCGGAGAGAGGTCTTTCGGTTGGTAAGAGAGGAAGGGCTTTCCTACCAGGAGATCGCCGATATCCTCGATCTCTCACTCCAGACGGTGGCAAACCATATGAGCCTTGCCATGGCCGATCTTCGCACGGCTCTTCGGCCCTACCTGTCCGCACACAAGGGCTCCAGCGAGGAATCCGATAGCGCCAATCCGACCCGGGAGCAGAGCAATGGCCGATAGGCGAGCCGGCAACGGGAGCGGCGAGGGAGCGGTGGGGGGCGGCCGGGAGCTTGGTAGTGGTGAGCTGAGCGGACGTGTACCGGATGAAAGAAGCCATGACCACCTCCCCGAAAGGTCCACCGTGGACGACCTGATCATCAAGAAGCTCAGCAACGCCGCTTCGCCCTTCGAGGAGGAGCGACTGAAGCGTTGGAGAGAAGAAGCTTCGGAGAACGAAGAGTACTTCCAGGAGATGATCCAGGTCTGGAATCTGACGGAGCCCGAGGCCGTGGTCCCTTCTTCAGAGCCCCCCTCGGTGGAGGCGATCCTGGCCGAAGCCCCCATTGCCTTACCGGCAAAGAGGACCCCCGCCGGCACGTCCGAGGCAGCGACGCCACGGAAGAGAAACCCCTGGCTCACCTGGGGCCTTCTGGCAGCCTCCGTGGCCGCCGTGGGATTGGGGATTCGGGCAGTCGGATACCTTGGACCCCAGCCAATGGCCATCTACCAAGCGTCTGCGGGCGAAAACCCCACGGTGACCCTGGGAGACGGAAGCTTCGTTCGCCTGGCTCAGGGAAGCGCCCTTCGGGAGTGGGCTGCGGAAGGTCGCCGAGAGGTATCCTTGGAGGGGCGGGCATTCTTCGCCGTGGCCAGGGACGAAGCCAATCCCTTCGTGATCCGAACCGGGAGTGGTGATATCACGGTGTTGGGCACTCGGTTCCAGGTGGACGTGGAAGAGGAGCGGGTGGAAACAGTGGTGGTGGAGGGCCTGGTGCGGGTCTCCAACGATGAGGACTCCGCTAAGGTGGGGGCGGGAAGCCGGGCTCGAATGAGGGAGGGAGAGGGGATTCTGGTGGAGGCTGTACGGGATCCACTTTTTCTCCTGGATTGGGAAGACGGGATCCTGCTCTTCCAGGCCACTCCTCTGGTCGATGTGGCCGCCGAAGTATCCAGGCACTACGGAAGACCCATTCACGTGCAGGGTCCGGAGCTGGGAAGACGCCGGGTCACGGCGTGGTTCCAGGGCGAGCCCTTCGAGGCCGTGGCAGAGTCCATTTGTGTGGTGACAGAAGCGATCTGCAGGACGGAAGGCGAGAGCGTGACCATGGAGCTGGGTGGGAATGGGCGGACGGGCGGCAGTGAGGGAACGGGATGAAGAACCTCTATGAAAGAAGGTCATGGCCACGCGCCTCCCTCCTGGGAGGGCTCTTCCTGGCCATTGGGTACCTCCCAGGGACGGTGGCAAGCCAGGAAGTCCCGCCGCCCCTGGACCGGGTGGTGGGTCTGGAGCTGACCGACGTAAGCCTTCGTGAGGCCCTGAACCAACTCCAGCGGACCACGGGCGCCGCCCTCATCTACAGCCCCGACCTGGTGCCTGTGAACCGACGGGTTTCCTGCCCCTGTCTGGAGCGGACTCTTCGGGACGCCCTCAGAGTCATTCTGGGCGGCACCAATCTGACCTTCGACGCCCTGGGGAATCAGGTACGCATCTCTCCGCGCCAGGCGGAGGGTCGGGAATCCAATCTGGGCGTGGTTGTCGGGACCGTGATGAACCGTGAAACCGGGGCTCCGATCCCGAATGTTCTGGTCCAGCTATCGGACGGAAGAGGTGCTCTGTCCAACGAGAACGGTCGTTTCATTCTGGTGAATATCCCACCTGGCACCTATTCGCTGGCGGTCTCCGGCCTGGGCTGGGAACCCGATACGATCCGGGGAATCCAGGTCTCTGCCGGAACCACGACGCCGCTGGAGGTTCGTCTGACTCTCAGGGTCATTCCACTGTCCGCTCTGGTGGTTTCACCCGGGACCTTCGTGATCCTGGACGACACCAAATCAGTGGCACTCCAGACCCTGACCCGGGAACAGATCGAGACGGTACCCCAGGTGGGAGAGGACGTGTTTCGTTCGTTGAAGCGCCTACCTGGCGTGGCCTCCGGGGACATCTCCACACGCCTCTATCTGCGGGGAGGTCAGGACCGGGAGACCCTCATCCTCCTTGACGGGATGGAGCTTTACGAACCCTACCACCTCAAGGATTTCGAGGGCGCACTGGGCATTGTGGACATCAACGCCCTCGGTGGCATCGACCTCCATGCGGGAGGATTCCCCGTCGATTTCGGCGACAGGGCGGCCGGCGTCTTCGACATGGAGACCAGGGTCCCGCCCACGGAGGGGACCCGAACCACAATTGGGCTTTCCATCACCAACGCCACGGTGATGTCCCAAGGAGCCTTTGCCGAGGGAAGAGGGCAATGGCTCCTTTCAGCCCGCAGGGGCTACATGGACATCGCCTTCAAGCTCACCAATGTCAACAACGACATTTCCCCCCGTTACTACGACGTCCTGGGGAAGGTGAAGTACCAGCTGGGCTCCAGACACCTTCTTTCGGCCCATGTCCTACAGGCCGGCGACGATTTGGAGTTGGATCCCTCCGCGCTCGGTGATTCGCAGGACGGCGCCTTGGCGACCCGATGGGGAAACACCTACGGCTGGCTGAATTGGCAGGCCTTCTTCTCGCCCAGGATCCGGGCCCGGACCGTGGCCTCCGCCGGAAGGATCAGCAGGTCCCGGGTCGGTTTCATGGAGGAGCTCGGCCGGGTGCGAGGGCCGGAGTTCGTAGACGTTTCGGACAAGGCCCACTACGAGTTCGCCGGGTTGAAGCAGGACTGGACCATCGACTTCTCGGACCGGGTTGCCGTCAGGGCAGGCTTCCTGACCAACCGTCTCTTCGGGCACTATGACTACGCTAACCAGACGCGAAACCTGGAAGCCCGACCCAACGGCGACCTGGTGGGGGTCCCCGATTCGGTCGATGTGAACATGGATCCAACCGGAACCGAGGTGGAGGCCTACGGAGCCATGAGGTTCAGGCCGGTTCCCTGGGGTACGGCCGAGGTAGGCCTTCGTTACGACCACCGAACCCACACCGACGACTCGGACCTTTCCCCCCGGGTCCACGCTCTGGTGGACCTGGGAGCCCGCACCACCCTCAGGGCCGGCTGGGGCGTTTATCACCAATCCCAGGGGATGCACGAGTTGGAAGCCGGCGACGGGGAGACCTCCTTCGCGCCGTCCGAGAGAGCGAAGCAGCTTTCCCTGGGCCTCGAACACGAGCTGGCGAATGGGATCAAGGGGCGAGCGGAGCTCTATCAGCGGAGCGTAGAGCGCCCCCGACGCATGTACCTGAATCTCTGGCGAGAAATTCTCCCCTTCCCCGAACTGGACGGAGATCGGGTCCGAGTAGACCCCACGGAGGCCAGGGCCAAAGGAGCGGAGATCCTCATCCAGAAAGAGGGTGAGACCTGGGACTGGTCGGCCTCCTACTCTCTCTCGTCCACGGAGACCCGGATCGACGGCGACTGGGTGCCCCAGTACTGGGACCAGACCCACGCGTTCTCCCTCACAATGGGGTGGCGCCCCAATCCAAAATGGACCGTCACAGGGGCATTCCAGCTCCACTCCGGCTGGCCCTTCACCCCACAGATCATCGAGTTCGACACCCTGACGGTGTTTCAGGGCCAGGGGCTCAACTCACCTCTGAGGTGGCGAGAAGAGTTCGGGGCTCTCAACTCGGAGCGCCTCCCGCCCTACCATAGGCTGGACCTGCGGGTGACACGAAAGTTTGCGCTCCGGAGGGGAACCCTCGACGTATACCTGGATCTTTTCAACGCCTACAACCAGAAAAACCTCAGAGCCTACGAATACGGAACCACCATGGTGGGCGAGGACCTGAAATGGGTCAGATACCCCGACGAGGAGTTGCTCCCGTTCCTTCCTTCGATCGGATTCAGGTGGGAGTTCTGACCATGGGGATTCACATGCGAAGGAATGGGAAGTGGGCGCGAAAGGCGATGGCCGTTTCGGATACCCGCCGGACCACCTTGTTGGCTCTTTCGATCTTCCTGCTTGCCGGTGGGGGATGGGGATGTGAGCACGACCCGACCATCCTCGAAACCCACGAGTTGGACTTGAGAGGAGCCACGTCGGCCAACCTGCAGTCCATGTACCTGACCATGAGCGACGGAGTGAGGATCGCCGTAGACGTGGCGGTTCCGAACGACCACCCCAGCGGCCCCCAGCTACCGACCGTCATCGAGCTCACTCGTTACTGGCGACGTCGTCAAACGGAGCTACCCTACACGGTCCGCCGAGCGCTGCAGCGCGGGTTCGTGTGGGTCGCCATCGACGAGCGGGGTACCGGAGCTTCCTTCGGGGAATGGACGGCTCCCCTCACCGATCGGGCCCTCCAGGACGGGCGGGAGATCATCGACTGGATCGTGTCCCAGCCATGGTCGAACGGCCTCGTGGGGGCCACCGGGGTTTCCTACCCCGGCATGGCCGCTCAACAGCTGGCCGCCTATGGGCACCCGGCCCTCAAGGCCATCGTCCCCATGTCCGACACCTACGACCAGTACGAGGACCTGCTCTTTCCAGGGGGCGTGTTCAACGAGGCCTTCATGCAGGGGTGGAGCGACGTGGTGTTCGCCATGGACCGAAACTCCTCCATCTCCGTGAACGGGGAGACTTTCCGGCAGACGCCGGTGGACGAGGACCCCACCGGAACAATCCTGGAGGAGGCCATCGCCGACCACGCGGGAAACTTGAATGTCTTCGAGGCAGTGGAGACAGCCGTGGCCCGGGACGATGAGATCGTGCCCGGCGAGACTCTCGATGACATCAGCACCCACGCCGTAGCAGCTGCTCTCGATGAAGCAGGGGTGGCGGTTTATCACTGGGGAAGCTGGCTGGACGGCGGCTCCGCCGATGGAGTGATCCGCGGGTTCATGGAGTCTGCCGGGCCCCGCCGGGGCGCCCTCGGATCCTGGACCCACGACCTCTCCTCCAACTCCTCCCTGAGAGACGGGGATCGGTGGATCTCCATCCCCGACTTCGATGCCCAGTGGGAGGAGGCACTGAACTTTTTCGACGATATCCTTCGCAAGAACAAACCTCTGCAGGACCGGATACTTCGTTATTTCACCATGGGCGAGGGACTCTGGAAGGCCACCTCCACCTGGCCGATTCCGGGAACGGTCCAGGAGACCTGGTACCTCGGCGGGGGCGGGACTCTGACGACCTCTCCTCCAACTGGAGATTCAGGCGAAGACCTCTATGAGGTGGATTTCTCCGCCGAATCGTCCAACGATCCTCGCTGGTTGGGACCGCTCTTCGCAAATCCCTGGTATCCTGATCGGGTCGTCCGGGACCTGGGGCTCCTGGTGTACGAATCCTCCCCCCTGGCTGAGGATATGGAAGTGACGGGTTACCCGGTGGTGACCCTTCACCTGTCCTCCACCCACGACGACGGGGCTTTCTTCGTTTACCTGGAGGACGTGAGCCCCCAGGGAGCCGTGACCTACGTCACGGAGGGGGTGTTGCGGGGAATCCACCGAAAGGTGTCTGAGGACCCGAGCCCCTGGAAACGGCCGGTGCCCTTCCACTCCTTCCTTTCCGCCGATGCCGAGCCCATGGTGCCGGGAGAAGTCACGGAGCTGGCCATGGGGATGGAGCCGACCTCCTTCCTGTTCCGGCAAGGCCACCGCATCAGGATCGCCGTGGCCGGCCACGACGCCACCTCCTTCCGCCGCATTCCGGCGGAGGGAACACCCACCTTGAGAGTGCAGAGGAACAGCACGTATCCATCCTCCATTCGCCTCCCCGTCGTTCGTTGACGTGTTCCCAGGGTGACGGGGTTTGGCCGACAGGACCTTCCCCGTTAGCTTCCGGCCCTTGAATAGTCGGAACGATCCTCCACAGGAACACAAGACAATGAATCGAAACATCGGCATTATGCTGCTTCTCGCTCCCCTCTTCCTGGGTGCGTGCCAGTCCCAGGGTGGGAGCGGTCCCGCGACGCTGGACACCGAGGATCAGAAGGGCAGCTACGTTGTCGGATTGCAGGTCGGTAGCCAGCTTGCACCTTCCCAGGGCTTTTTCGATATGGACGCCTTCCTGGCAGGCCTTCGGGACGGCATGGCCGAGAGCGAACCCGCTCTTCCCCAGGAGGAGCTTCAGCCTGCGTTCACGGCTTTCAACCAGAAGATCATGACGGAAACGACCCGGTTGAGGGCCGAGGCAGCCGAAGAGAATGCGCTGGCTGGCGCGGAATTCCTCCAGGAGAATGCGACGAAAGAGGGTGTGACGGTCACGGAGAGCGGGCTGCAGTACGAGGTACTGAGTGAGGGAGACGGCCCCACGCCCGGTCCCGACGATCAGGTGAGAATCCACTACAAAGGCACTCTCATCGATGGTACCCAGTTCGACAGCTCCTACGATCGAGGCGAGCCTACCGACTTCGGTGTGAGCGGAGTCATTCGAGGGTTCTCCGAGGGCCTGCAGCTTATGCCCGTGGGCAGCCACTACAGGTTCTACATCCCCTCGGAGATCGGCTACGGGTCCGCCGGGCAGGGTCAGATCGAACCCAACGCGACGCTGATCTTCGAGGTAGAGCTGCTGGAGATTCTCGAGGAAGGGTAAGGCTGTCCGGGGAGGATACCGGAATCCCGTCCCCCCAACGCTGAACGCTCGCCAGCCCCTTCACGGGCCGTCGCCGCCTGCCGGAGACGTCGCCGTAGAAATCCAACCCCTCGCAGTCTCGGCTGCGGGGGGTTATTCCTTTGGGATGTCCAAAGAGAACGCCGGTCCGCGTAAAAAGACGCCCTCGAAATGGCTGCTTCGCTGGGGACTCCGCGTCGCAGCTCTCGTCGTGGCCTTGGTGGCGGTCCAGATCGGGCTGCTGGCCTTCCCGCAGGTCCTGCTATCCAAAGACGTACAGGTGGGATCCGTGGCCCTTCACTACCGAGGTGCCACCAACCCTTCCATGGCCGCCATAGCCCAGGAGGCCGACCACCGCCTCCAATCCGGAGGCTTCGGCGACCCTGAAAGGCCCAAGGACGTCTTCTTTTTCCCCCAGCAGGACCTCTACGCCTTCTTCGCCCGCCTGGCCAGGGTGCCTCCTCAGGCTCAAGGATTCGGGATCTCGTTCCTGGGGAATTCCTTCGTGAGTGGACCGCGAGTAGAAGCTCTGGGTGAGGAGAACGGGCATTCGCCCAGCTACAGCGTCTGGGAGGGAAGCGCCTCCCACACCGTGGCCCACGAGATCGCCCACATTATTCTCATCGATTCCATCGGGCGAAAAGAATGGCTCGGCCTGCCTCACTGGAAGCAGGAAGGCTTGCCTGAGTACATCGCCAACATCGGGCTCATTCGAGCCGACACGGCGGCTTCCCTGCAACGGCGGATCGAGATCCTTCTGGATGATGCAGAGTGGTCCGGCCCCAGGAGTTGGGATCGTATCCACTACGAGGCCGGACTGATGGTGGAGTTCCTCTTGGACGTGAAGGAAGTCGGCTTCAGAGCCATCCTCGACGAAGCTGTCACGCGGGAGGAGACGTACTCCGAGATGGTGGATTGGCTTGAACGGCTTCCAACAAGCTGAACCTCCCGTCTAAGCCTGTCGTTCATTCACTCTTCAGCGCCCGCATGGGATCGAGAGCCGCTGCCCGCCGGGCTGGAGCGACGCTGGCCAACACCACAACGGCAAACAGGGCTCCGCCAGCGACGAGGAAAGAGACCGGATCAACGGGGCTCAGCCCGAAGAACTCGGCCCGGACCGCCACCGCCAGGCCCGCAGACGCCAGGCTTCCAAGGATAAGACCCGGTAGGGCGAGTCGAACCCCGTCGCCGAGGACCTTTCTGAGGACAGACCCTCGGGTCGCACCCATGGCCATGCGAAGCCCGATCTCCCGTGTCCGGCTCGATACCGTGAAGGCCACCACCCCGTAGACTCCGATGGCGGCCAGGAGAAGGGCCAGGAGCCCCAGCCCTCCAGCGGCCCTCGCCGAAAACCTCTGGTTCCCCGTCGCCCTCTCCAGAAGCGACTCGGAGCTGACCACGGCGGGATACGCCAGGTCGGGCTCGATCTGGAGGAGTGTGGACCGGATCGCCCGGGACACGACGGAGGGGTCGCCCTCCGCCCTGACCACCACCATGATCCGCGGATAGAAGATCTGCCTGCGGGCGGCGAAGATGTGCGGCCAATCCTCCGTCGGACGGCTGGAAGCCAAATCGGGGACCAGGCCCACTACGGTGAACGCCTGCGGACCCTCGCCCGTCATACCCGACCAGAGGCTCCGTCCGAGGGCATCCTCTCCGGGCCAGAGATCCTCCGCCAGGGACTGGGTAATGACCACGACCCGTTCCGATCCCACGTCGTCCGAGGGTTCGAACCCTCTTCCCTGGAGGAGGGGGGTGCCAATCGTCTCGAAGAACCCTTCGTCCGCCAGGGTGAACTCCACTTGCACGCGTCCGAATGCCGGATCGGGTTGATCGGCTCGGCTGGCCCCCGTGAAATTCCCCACCAGGTCCACGGGGACCCCGTCGGCGACGGAAACGCTCCGGACTCCCGGAAGGCCTCCCATGGCCTCCCTGACCCGGGCCAGGAAGGGCTCAGCCAGCTCTCTGGTCTCCATCCCCTCCTGGGTGAGATTGATTCTGACGGTATAGAGATTCTCCGGCTGGAATCCCAGGTCCTTTTGCTCCATGAAGCCCAGGGCCCTGATGAAGAGGGCGCTGGTCACCAGGAGACAGAGAGCGAGCCCCGCCTGAGCGGAGGCGGAATACCTGTGTATCCTACCTACCTTCCGTCCTCCCGTACCCGAGTCGTCCTTGATGGACGAGACCAACTCGGGCCGACTGAAGCGAATGGAGGGTAGGAGCCCCACGGCCATGGTGGCCACCAAGGTCACGGCCAACGCCAGAGGAACGAGGCCCCTCCCAGCTCCCGGGGAGACCTCAGCCATGTCGGGGATGAACGGGGTCGCCAGGCCCAGACCCCATTGGGCGAAGAGGACCCCGAGGACTCCTCCAAGAACGGCAATGAGAAAGGCCTCCGTCAGGAAGAGACGGGCGACCCTGAACCTCCCCGATCCAAGGGCGAGGCGAATAGCGATCTCCTGCTCCCGGGCCACGCCCCGGGCCACGGCCATCCCTGCCACGTTGCCACAGATGATCAGGAGAACGAGAGCCAGCAGGCCGAATCCCACGGCGATCCCCATCATGGTTTGAGCTCTGAATGCGGCTGGGATCGGTCCAAACGGATGGGCGGAGACCGTCCGGCCTCGATTGCTTTCCGGATATTCTCCTTCCAGGCGGGAGAAGACCGTCAGGAGAGCCGCGTTCACTTCTCCCAGA
>JASFVN010000376.1:0-4204 GCA_050049805.1 Gemmatimonadota bacterium | reverse complement strand
GTGGACCACAACGACCAACCGACCTTGGAAAGATAACCCCAAGAGGATGAAACGCGCCTCACCGGCGGAATGTTCCCCGTCAGGTATGGTAATGGACAAAGGATCACCGAAGGCCGTCGCAGCTTCGGCGAAGGTCACCCCGTGTTTCTTTGAGTTGGAGTCGGCCTTCTCAGGATCCCAGTCGAAGTAAAGCACAATTCTCCCTCGAATATGGTCTGTCGGGAATCTCGATGGGTTACCCCGAACTTTCAACTACCTCCTTGGCGATCCGTGGTGGGCCCCTTCCCCAAGGACCGAAAGGCCTTGGTCTCAAACGGCCTTTCATACGCACGCTGGGTAGGCGTGCGGCCGGTCCCCCGAATCTCTCTTCGCGGAAGCCGTCAGCGGAATTGTCGCCGCCGAGACGTCGGTGTAGCGCGGTGCGGAAGGCCCCTTCGTCCTTGCTTGTTCCTTAACCGCATCATCATTATGGTTTTCGGTAGCTGACTGGGCTGGAGAGGGCGGTGGTTTTCTTCGATCAGGCAAGAGAAACCATGCGTGGCATCGGGCAGGACCTCTGGAAGCGAAGGGTTCCCCATCTCATTGGCGTCTACCTCGGGATATCTTGGGGAGTGCTGGAATTCGTGGGATTCCTCGTGAATCAATACCTCCTCTCCACGCACCTGGTGACCCTCTGCCTGGTGGTCATGGCATCGCTGATTCCCAGCGTGATGGTCGTGGCCTATTTCCATGGTGCGCCCGGCCGGCAGGGATGGACGAAGGTCGAGAGGGTGACGGTGCCGGCGAACCTGATCGGTCTGGCGGTGCTGCTCAGCATCATGTTCACCGGGAAGGATCTGGGGGCGGCCACGACCAGCGTGACCGTAACCGACGAGGAAGGCGTCGAGACCGAGCGGGTGATCCCCAAGTCCGAGTTCCGGACGCGCATCGCCCTCTTCTACTTCGATGCCGACCCCGCGGACACCGCCGCAGCATGGCTCCGCTACGGAGTTCCCTCGGCTGTTGCCACCGACCTGGCCCAAAACCACTTCCTGGACCTGCGCTCTGCTCCCCTCTTTGCGGACCGTCTCCGGGAGGCCGGCTTCGAAGAGCTCGTGGACGTTCCTCTCTCACTGCAGCGGGAGATTGCCGAGGACCTGCACCGAAGCCACTTCGTGGCGGGGACCGTTAGCACCGCAGGGGGCGAGATTAGCGCTACAGTCTCACTCTACGATGCCCGGCGGGGGGGGCTACTCGAGGAGCGCACCTTCGACGGTGAGGACGTCTTCGCCCTGGCGGATGAGATCTCCCTGCAATTGAGGCAGGACCTGGGGGTGCCTGAGCTGGGTGGGGAGGAGGACCAGGATCTCCCGGTCTCGGAACTTCTCACCGACTCACCGGAAGCGTATCGCTGCTACGTCGAGGCATCAGAGGGGATCTATGTGCGGCGGGATTTCGCGGGCGCCGCGATCCCGATAGAGGAGGCGATTGCCATTGACCCTACCTTCGCCGATGCCCAGTACTCCCTGGCGCAAGTCTACTACCTGACCAACCGGACGGAGGAGGCCGTAGCCCCCCTTCAAGCAGCCATGGAGCACATCTACCGGTTTCCGGAGCGGTCCCGCTTCCAGGTGAAGTCGGACTATTACTTCCTCGTTCGACAAGATGCCGTCAGGGCCATGGCGTCCATCGAGATGTGGGCAGATCTTTTCCCTGACGATATCGCAGCCTACCAGGCTCGTGCTCAAATACAGATGGTACGGAACGACAAGCCCGGGTGGCTGGCCAGCTTGCAGAAGATCCTGGAGTTGGATCCTGCCCAGCGGGACGTGCTCCTTCAAATCGGGGATCTTCAGCAGGCGATGGGGGACTTGGCCGCAGCCCGGGAATCCTTCCGGACATACGCCGACGAGTTCCCGGACAATACACAGGTGCTGGCCCAGCTGGCCGGCGTTGCCCGGCTTACGGGCGAGCTGGAGGAAGCCAGAGCCCTCTACGACCGCGCCCTCCTACTGGACCCCTCCGACGTGGGACTGATGGTCGGGATGGGGAACGCGGAGCGCTCCCTTGGTCGCTTCGGTGAAGCTCTCCAGCAGTTCGATATGGCCCTGGCAGCCGCTGCCACGCCGGAAGAGCGTGCCCAGGTCCAAAAAGCGTTAGAGTCGTACTACGAGTCCCGAGGCCAGCTGGAGCGTGCCACGGAGCACCTGGAGCAGAGACTGGCCGCGCAGTCCTCCTTCCTCCCCGAGTTGTATGCGGTTCTTGTGCGGATGAGCGCGGCCGATGCCTACGTCGAGGCCGGGAGGGAGGCGGAGGCCTTCGCCATGGTGGAGGAAGTCCGTCGCCAGGTCCAACCTCCCTTCGACGCTATGGCGGCTCTGGGTAAATTGCGCATCCACTTGGCCCGAGACGATGCCGACGCGGTGGAGGCAGCCCTGCCGGCGGTGGAAGCCATGCTCGCCTCCTTGGGGTTCGAGAACCTCCGTCCGGCCCTTGTCCACGCCCGGGGCCGAATGCTGGAGCTCCGGGGAGAGCACCGGGAAGCGATAGAGGCATACGAGGAGGAGCGTCGCTTGAGCCCGGCCGACATGACGATACCCAGGCGGTTGGGCCGTTGCTACCGGGAGCTGGGAGAGTACGACCATGCCCTGACCCTCATACAGGAGGCGCTACGGGTGTCCCCATATGACCCCCGCACCAACTACGAGATCGCCCTCACCTTTGATGCCATGGGCCTTACGGACGACGCCCGCACCCACCTGCATCGGGCATTGGAGGTTTGGACTGAGGCGGACGAAGGTTATCAACCTGCCGCCAGAGCCCGAGAGGCTCTTGCGAGTCTGGGAGGCTAACCAATGTCCCCTCCCTTTCTCCTCCGACGCCTGAAAGAGCGGGAGCTTTTGTAGTGAACGCTCGCGTATTTGGCGGGGGCGTGGGTGATCTATGAGGTCACTTCCACCGTCGGTAATCCTTGGAGGCCTACGCACGCTTGATAGGCGTTAGGTTTCCCCGTCCCCAGGCTCCGGTCGACCAATCCCCTTCAAAATTTGGGACCCCGGAGTCCTTCGTTCTGGTTCCCTTCTTTCACGCTTGCCCATTCCTTAACCCCATCATCATTATGTCCATAGGCGGCTGACTGGGCTGGAACGGGCAGTCCCCCTCCGACTGGACCCATAAACGTGGCTTCACCCGAGAGCACTGAAGAACGTCTCAGGGCCGGGCTGGCCGATCGGTACCGGATTGAGCGGGAGATCGGAAGCGGCGGCATGGCCACGGTCTATCTGGCCCAGGACCTGAAACACGACCGGAGCGTGGCCCTCAAGGTGCTCCGGCCCGAGGTGGGCCACCAATTGGGTGTGGATCGATTCTTGAGGGAGATCCGCATCGCCGCGACGCTCTCCCACCCCAACATCCTCCCCTTGTTCGATTCCGGTGAAGCGGACGGGCTGCTCTACTACGTTACGCCCTACATCGAGGGCAATAGCCTGGCCGAACGCATCGCGGCGGAGGGGGCGCTGCCTGTCGAAGAGGCCGTGGCCATCATCCGGGAGGTAGGCGATGCATTGGCCCGGGCCCATGGTGAGGGGGTGGTCCACCGGGATATCAAGCCTCAAAACATCCTCTTCGAGTCCGGTCACGTGCGGGTGGCGGACTTCGGGTTGGCCCGGGCCCTGGATATCGCCGGGGGAGAGCGCCTGACCCGGACGGGGATTGCGGTAGGCACGCCCCACTACATGAGTCCCGAGCAAGGGGCAGGGGAGTCCTCGGAAGACGTACGAAGCGATGTCTACAGCCTGGGCTGCCTGGCCAACGAGCTGCTCGTGGGAGTTCCGCCCTATACGGGCCCAAATGCTCAGGCCGTGGTGGCCGGACACCTCTCGAAGCCAGTGCCGTCGGTGCGGGAGCGCCGGCCGGAGGTGCCACGGGGCGTCGAAGCGGCCGTGCAGCGGGCCCTCGCCAAAGATCCAGAGGACCGCTTCCAGACGGCCACGGAGATGACCGAGGCGATGACCCATGCCATGACCGCCGACGCTCAGGCTGCGGAGGAGAGGCGGGAGGCGAGGCGTCGGTGGGCCCGCGCATTTGCCGGGATCGGGATCCTGGCGGTCCTGGCCCTGGGGGGGCGGTGGGGGTGGGAGTCCCTGACTGCCCCGAGCATCGAGGTCCTGGCGGTCCTTCCCGCCTCTAATATCACGCGGGACCCGGCGCAGGATCGCCTCGTCGA
>JASFVN010000375.1:0-4207 GCA_050049805.1 Gemmatimonadota bacterium | reverse complement strand
CACATGCAGCATCACCTGATACCGCTCGGCCCGGCTGCCGCTGATGGGGGCCTCGTCGTCGTCGTCGCCAGCGCCACGGCCGCCGAACCCTGCCGCCAGCGCCCGCTCCGCCACCAGCCCCAGGGCATCGGCCCGCCGCTGCTCCGGCGTCACCGTCTCGAGTTCGGCCTCGGCCTCGGATCCAGCCCCCGACGTTACCGCGGTAACGTCCTCGCCGTCCTGGCCTTCGCCCCTCCGGAAGAGCGCGTCGTTTGCCGCTTCCACGGCCCGCATCAGCACCGCTCCCACCTCGGGATCCAAACGGCCCCGAACCACCACCGTCCCGTCGTCATCCACCCAGGCGCTGAACCGTCGCCGCCGGTGCCGGATCTGTTCCGCCGTCAGCTCGCTCTTTCGGTCTCCCAGCGTCTGCCAGCCCCGGATCACCCGCTCCAGGTTGGCGGCCGAGCCACTCCGGGCGAACTCAAGGAGGGTCGTCTCGTTGTCCGGCGTGGCGGCACGGGTCAACGTCCGGACCTTCGTGAACGAGAGCTCGCCCCTTCGCATGGCCTCCGAGGTCTCGGGCAGGTGCTCCAGGGCCAGGGCCGTGCGAACCCGTTCCCGGGCCGCGTTGGGCTTGATGCCGATGCGCCACGCCAGCCACTCGGCCGTGGAGCCGAAGCCTGTGTCCCGCCAGCCTTCCCGGTGATGGAACTCGGCCAGGAGCGTCATGGCCCGGTACTGAAGGGCATCGGCCTGCAGGTAGGCCTCGGCGCACCGTTCGCCCAGCAGGAACAGCTCGTCCTCGGGGTCTTCGGCCGTGGGGTCCTCGTCCTCGGGGTCTTCGCCGAGGACGGCCTCGCCAGGGGCGGGATCGGGGGCGGTCGAGGACAACGCATCGTCAGTCGCTTCGTAGCCCTGCTGCACTGCCGTCTCCCGGACCAGCCGGAGCCAGGGGGGTCGGGGCCTCCTGGGTTCCGCTGGCTCGGCGCCGGCCCAGGCTTCATCCCACGCCACCCTCTCTCGCACCGCGCACATCCGCACCGCGTACATCGTCATCGTCTCCTCCTCCCAGCCTCAAGAACCCCAACCTCAACGAACGCAACCTCAAGACACGCCCCTCTTTACCTGAAATATACGAGGGGGTTCGGCGGCTTCTCAGAAGGCCATCTGGCGGAGTTGGAGGGGTATCCAGGAGACAAAACGAGGGCCAGAGCCAGAACGTCGGCCACAGGCCCGGCAACGAAGCCAGGCGCCGGATCTGGAGGAGGTCCGGGACCGATCCCATCCCGTCACCCGAAACCCTGTCAAGCAAAAAAGTGGGCGATCGGGGGCTCTGGTGGGCGAAGCGATGCGCGAATAGGCGGCGGCGACGCGGGAGGCAGGCTCAGCTGGGCAGCAACTCAAAACACGAATCGCCGCCGGCCAAGAACTCGGCTGGGCGCCGGCGAAGAACTCGAATGGGCGGCGGCGGCGCGGTCGGCAGCCTCTCGGCCGGCCGGCACCGCGGCCGGACGGGGGCCCGTTACTCGGCCAGCCAGCAGCTCAAACCTGAAAGCGACGGTAGCGCCTACGGTGAGCATGGCTGTTGTTCTTGGCGCTACGGGGCGAAGTGGGTCGCCTGGCTGGCCACCACGATCCAGGTGACCAACAAACCGCTGGCGAACGCGCCCAGGTACACGTGGCCGGTCCGGCGGAAGAAAAAGGTGCTCACTATGGCCACGATGGTCATGATGGGCAGAAGCTGAAAGGCGATGATCGTCCAGAGCGGTTCGGAGGGGATTGCCATGGTACCGCCCATCAGTAGTGGTGCGTACTGAGCGAGAAGTAGCCCCGCGAACCCCACGGTGAGGATTACGATATTCGCCGCTATCTCCGCGCCCAGTGAAAGCCCGGACCGCCTCAACTGTCCATGGAGAACCGTGGAAAGAACCACGAAGAACCCGACGAAGGGAAGGCAGTAGGAGAGGGCTATCTTCGCCTGAGGAAGGCTCAAGGGCCGTACGGCGAAGACCCAGAACCGGAAATCGGACTCAAAAAAGAAGGCGCTTGCTCTCACCGCGACCTGAGCGGCCAGGACCACCAGGAACGCCAGGGCGAACGATTTCGTGACCTTCCCGACCGATACTCTCCCTCCCCAGGTGAGGCCGTAATGGTCCGGAGTAGCCCCGCGCTTCCGGTTGGAAGTCCAGTGCCAGACGACGAAGAGAACCAAAGAGATGGCCCCTGTGAGGGTCGTCCAGGTGATTACCTGGTTCGTGATGCCCTGGGGGAAGAACCGGGAGGGCGTCAAGCCCAGGGTCGAGGCCAGATCCTTGAAAGGAAAAAATGTGACGACGGGGAGAAGGATGAACACCAGCACGGATGCAAACCATCCTATCCCCCTCGCGGAAACGGGGTCCGGTGGGACGTTCGCCAATTCTCGGAACCAAGGCGTTTCCAGAAGGAATGCTCCCACCGGGAGCAGGAACAAGACCATTCCCACCAATGCCACAAGAGTCCCGAGCTCCCGCCAGTACCAGATCTGATTCGATGCGGGTAGCTCCGTTCCACCCTCCAGGGTCGCCTGGAACCAATCCACGGCGTGGCCGATGGCAGTCCGCGATAGATGGTCGCCTGGATGGGTGACTGGTGGCTGGTGAAGTACGCGGGCGGTGCCGTCCTCGATGGAACCGTAAATCCGACCTGGCACCACCTCTTCTTCGGTGCCGAACAAGGTCTTCAGGCTCCCGGAGGCGACGATGTCCCGGGGAACCGGCACTCCCCACATGCTCTGGGAGAACTCATCATAAAGGGAGAAAACTACAGCGACGTTCCGCAGGGTTGGGGTGGAATCGGAAGACGCTGCCGTTCTACCCACCGACGCTCCTTCCAAGACGATGGATTCGTATCCGTCGGGCAGAGAGGCTGCGGCCGCCAGGGAAGCCCATCCACCCATGGAATGGCCCTCCAGCCCGATGTTTCCCGGGTCCACGATGTCCAGTGCCCTAAGGAAGGCCAGAGCCGGAGGCCCGCCAAACCCGTTGGCACCGCTTGGCGGATCCGACAGCCCGTGGCCCGTCTGGTCCACGGCCAGGACCACAAAGCCCCTTCGGGCGAACTCGATGGCGAACCCCGCCTGCGTCTCGTGTGAGTTGATGTACCCGTGAATGGCGACAATCCCCGGTGCTGGGTTTTCAGCCGATGCCGTCTCCGGTACGTAGAGGCGGCCGTTTTGCGCGATGCCCCCGGGGCCTACGAACCGGACATCCTCGATGCGGACTCTTCCGCCGGCAGTCTGGGTTAGATTGGCCACGAAACCACCCAGGACCATCATTCCGAAAGAGGCCATCAGCAGCTTTTTCATCGGTAGAGAGTGACCGACCCACTACCGGTTGCACAAGGGCTCGGGAGGCGATCCCAATCGTGGGGTCGGACGAACGTCCGGAACCTTTCGGCGAAGGCTCCCTCGACAGCACTCTTTCCGACGGATCAGCTTGCAGGGACCTCCGGATCGGCCTGAAGGGTCCGATGGATCAGCATGCAGGGGCCGCCGAGTCGACTTCAAGGGGCCGCCGACCATCGTACCTATTGACTAACAAGATTAGCTATTGCATTGTAAGCTGCGACTGAGACTAACAACTTTAGTCACTGTCCCGACCTGCTACGGAGAGGTGGGACCCGGCACGGAGTTGCGGGACTCGGTACGGAGTAGCGGGACCCGGCACGGAGCTTCGGGACCCGGCACGGAGCTTCGGGACCCGGCACAGAGCTTCGGGATCCGGAACAGGCTAGCCGAGCCCGGTACGGAGGAGTGGTATGGGAAAGCAGCTTCTTGGTGAATTCGAGCACCACGTTCTTCTGGCTCTCCTCCGGCAGGGCGACGAAGGGTACAGCGTTCCCATCATCGCCGAGTTGGAGGAGAAGACGGGACGGGAAGTGGCTCCCGCCGCAGTCTACATCGCCCTGAGACGCCTGGAGGAGAAGGGGCTTCTCACGTCTCATCTCCGTTCCGCCGACCCGGCCGATGGGGGAAGGGAGAGGCGGTACTACTCCGTCACTCCCCATGGTCTGGAACGGGCGGTAGAGGCGAGGAAGGCCCTCCTCAACCTCTGGGAAGGCATGGAACTTCGACTGGAGGGGGCGTCATGAAAGCCCATGGCCGGCAATGCCTCGGTGAGCGCCTTCTCACCCTCGTCCTTCCCCCTACGGACCGGAAGCACGTGCTGGACGAGCTGGACGAGCTTTT
>JASFVN010000374.1:0-4209 GCA_050049805.1 Gemmatimonadota bacterium | reverse complement strand
TGGCACGGGAGCAGGGATACGTGGAGACTCTCAGCGGTCGCCGTCGTTACATCCCCGAGATTCAGGCGAAGAACTGGAACGTCCGGCAGTTCGGAGAGCGGGTGGCCCAGAATACGCCTATCCAGGGTACCGCCGCCGACCTCATAAAGGTGGCCATGGTCCGGATCCAGAAGCTCCTGGAAACCCGTTTTCCGGGATCGAAGCTCCTTCTCCAGGTCCACGACGAGCTCCTCTTGGAGGTTCCGGAGGAAGACGTGGAGCAGGTGGGGAGCATGGTGGTGGAGGAGATGGTGGGGGCCATGGAGCTGGATGTCCCCCTGGACGTCGACCACGGTGTGGGAGAGAGCTGGTACGCCTCCAAGGGGTGATGAACTTCGGCTCAATCCGCCATCCTACCGCCCTGTCCTCTTAGCGAGCCTTGAATCACGAGTCGACCACCCCTGGGAATCGGGGGTGACGTACGTGGACCCAGGCCGTGGAGGACTAGCATGAGCCGATCGGTGAACAAGATCATCCTGGTGGGAAACGTGGGGCAGGATCCTGACATCCAGGTCACGGGAAACGGGACAAAGGTGGCCCATTTCTCTCTCGCCACGAACCGAAGGACGGGGGGGAATGGCGACGATCCTCAGGAGAAGGCGGATTGGCATCGCCTGACTCTCTGGAACCGCCTGGCCCAACTGGCCGAGGATTACGTGAGCAAAGGGGACCGGATCTACGTGGAGGGAAGACTGGAGTACGACTCCTACGAGAGGGACGGGGTCACCATCCCGACGGCGGATGTGAACGTCAAGGAGTTGGTGATGCTGAGTCCGAGGCCGGCAGTCGGGGTGGCGGAGTAGCGATCAGTCTGGGGTGGGCGTGCGAGGGCGCCCCTCCCCTCCGGGGGCGCTCGCCTTTCCGGTCTGGATTCCTGCGGAGGCTCGCTAAGCCGACGCGATCCCGGGAGTCCTTCCTCTCCCCCAATGCGTCCGCGCTGGCCCGCGTCGGATGCCCCGGAAGGGGAGGGGCGCCCTCGCAAACTCTCGAGTCGACCCGTGGCCCACGATCCCGGGGGCGCTCGCCTTTCCGGTCTGGATTCCTGCGGCGCAGGAAGGACAGGGTCTACCAGTTACCATTCACCCACCACCGAGGGTGGACACAACCGATCCAACGTTCTTCAGGTATCCTGGTTTGAGTTCTTCGATGAAGGAAGTTCCCACCCAGAGGATTCCTTCCCCGAGGAAGAAGAGGTAATTCCCGTCGGGAGACAGGGAAAGGAAACCCCCCGTGAAAGTAAGAGGGGTCTCTATCCTCTCAGTCCAGGTTCCGTCGGGACGCTGGTAGCTCACCATCACCCGCTCGTCAGCCATCCCGAGTGGGGTTTGGCTGACCAGCATGAAACTTTCATCCGGGGCCACCAGGATCATTCCCTCCCTGGCCGGTGTGTTAAAGGCGTCACCCAACTCTTCGGGCTCCGAGAAGACGCCGTCCACCATTCGAGACACGAAGACTTTCTCGTTTCTCGTATGGACGTGTCTACCGAAGTACATAGATCCATCACGAGTTACGGAAAAGAGGGTTTCCATGGCTGGGGTGTTGATCAGCGGTGACACCGGCGCCGGTCGGGACCATCCATCTCCTTCTCTCTCAACCACGTAGATGTCGGTGTCTCGTTCCGCATCGGGATCGCTAAAATACTCCAGGTAGATCCTGTTTCCGTCGGGGGAGAAGACGGGTCGAAAAACGGACTGGGGGACCTCTTCCATGAAGGGAGCCATCTGAGGAGCGGTCCACTTACCGTCGACGTTCTTCATGAAATACAGGCGTTGCTGCTCGTCTCCAGGAAGGTCCGAAAAGAGGTTCCTACGCATGCACCAGAAGACTTCTTTGCCGTCCGGTGAGAATACTGCGGCACTGTGCTCGAAATCCGACTCTCGCGAAATGATTTCGGGGGCGAAGATCTCGGGAACAGCCCCGGGGGGCGACTGACCGAGATAGGGGCCGATCAGTGCGGGGAAGTCCGTCTCTTGAGCCGTGAGGCTGACGACCCTCAACGCCATCATGCCGATCAAGAGAAAACCTGCTCTCATGTTGTTCCTCTCGGAAACGCGGAATGAAACCGTGACAAGGCACCGGTTCACAAGTGATCTGGCCATCCCAAGCAACATACCAAGTCTCCGTGCTCCGGGGTTGCGAGAGTGTCAGGCTGGTGTCAGAGTCTTGTGCATCCTGTGTTTCGCCCTGGGAACAAATTCGTGACGAGCTTCTGGCGATGGAGCAGATCGACCAAGCGGTCCAGCCGACGATTGGATCGGCTGAAGGTGGATGCTGATGGCAGCTACGGATGGCCAACCGTACCCGTTTGGATACGGTGACGAAGAGTTAACGCGGCTCGGGGCGCAACACCGCGTCTGGCAAAAGGAGAACCAGCGGCTACTGAGCCGAGCAGGCTTCGGCCGAGGCGATACGGTGGTGGATCTGGGCTGCGGGCCAGGCCTGACGACGCTGGATCTGGCGCGTAGAGTTGGGCCCCTGGGCCGGATTCTCGCCGTTGACCGGGATGGGGAGAAATCGATTCCCAGGTTGCGGGAGGCAGCGGACGCAGCCGGTTTCGGAAACGTGGAAGCACGAGTGGCCGACCTCGAGCAGTTTGATCTCCCTTCGGAGAGCGTCGACGGTGTGTATGGTCGGTGGGTGCTTATGTACCTGCCGGAGCGGGAGGCCAGAGCGCTCGCAACTCGGATCGCGAAGTGGCTTCGGCCCGGCGGCGCATGTGTTTTGGCTGAGTTCTGCAATTACCGGCACATTTGCGTCTATCCGCCCATGGAGCATTTCGGGCTCGTTGCCGAGGCACTTATGCGAGCTGCGGCAGGAGAGCGAGGCGGCAACCCAGAGATCGGGGGCGTCCTGCCCGGGGTGCTCGACGGGGCGGGGCTGGAGGTTGAGCTGGCCGTGGTCACGAAGGCGATACGATCTGCCACGCAGGATTGGGACTGGCCCGATACCCTCTTCAGGGATTTCCTGCCGATGCTCGTCGACAAGGGTCACTTGGCCGGGAGAATCCAAGATGACTTCATGGCCGAGTGGGAGGAGCGGTCTCGGGACCCATCGGCTGTTTTCTTCTCCTCCCCGGTGCTGGAAGTGATCGGGCGACGGGCGTAGGCAACCTTTGAACCATCCAGGGCAAGAACATGCCAGAAGAGGCAAGAAGAAATCGAGTGTCCCGGAAATTCCGTCCTCTGATTACGCTTCTTCAATTCCTCCTGTACGTCCCGATTCAAATCGTCTTCATTCCTTTTGCCTTGATTGGCCTCGTAGCCGGGATTCATAAGGGACTGATAAGAAGCAGGAAGATGGGCGTCTCCTTTTCGGCGATTCAGGCCCTCCAATACAGATGGCTCATGCATTTCTTCGATACCAGGCCAGACCAGATTTCGATTGCATTCATCAAGAAGTTTCCATGTGAATCCCATTACGGCCTGCTTTCGGTATTCGGAGCTCTCATTCTTTTCCAGCGCCTCTTTGGTTTCACCACGAGGCTGGGAAAGCTCCCTGAACGAGGGGAAGAGACCCTGGCTTCCACCGCGGGTCGCCGGTTGCTCGAGTTCGACCGAATTGTGGAGGAATCGGTTGATGAGGTGGAGCAGATCGTCATCCCTGGAGTCGGCTTCGATCTGATCGCTCAGCGATTTACGGAGGGGAAGGAGGTCAGGGTTTTCGAGCTCGATCAGGTAGAAACGTCGACCGTCAAGATCGAGACGTTGAAAAGGGCGGGGATCCGACATGATTGGGTTACCTACATTCCCGTCGATTACTCCAGAGAATCATGGGTCGAAAAACTGCTGGAGGCTGGATTTGATAAACGCAAGAAAACCCTGTTTCTCTGGGAAAGCGTTTCTTTGTTCTTGGAGGATGATGTTGTCAAAGAAACGCTCACCCAAATGGCTGAGATTTCTGCCGACGGAAGCAGGATCGCGCAGGATTTCTATTCCAGGGCATTCGCGTCGGGGGGAATTTCCAGGACGGTCAGAAGCACCAGCAGATTGATGGAAAGGATGGGTGAACCCTGGAGATTCGGTATTGACATGTCAGGGGATTCCCAGGCGGCGGTGGAGTCGTTCTTGAAGGAATGTGGTCTGACAATCACAGGGATCTACCAGTTCGGCGAGAAACGTGAGGTCGAACCGTTCTACTGCATCGTCGAGTCCGAAAAGGAAGCAGTTTCCG
>JASFVN010000373.1:0-4213 GCA_050049805.1 Gemmatimonadota bacterium | reverse complement strand
CCCGGAACGTACTCCTGAATCAGAAACTCAATGTGACGGCTCTCAAGGGCCTCCATCGCCGCTCTGAAATCCTTCACGTTCTCCGGCCGTAATCCCTTGACTCCAAGCTCAGCCTGGAGCTCATGGGAGAACCGAGGCTTGATGAACAGAGGTTCTCCCGCTGTTTCGAGGAGGGTCTCGAGTTGGGATGTGTCGTTTCCAAGGTGGGTGGCCGGATGCGCAACCTCATTGGCGACGAGGAGGTCACGGAATCTTCCCTTGTCGACCAGGACTTCCAAGGCAGATCGGGGAGGGATGCAGGAAACGAACCTGCTCGTGAGTTCGGAACTCAGAGAAGCCGCCGCCAGAACGAGCTCGTCGGAACAGGGCATGAGAACCGCCCTCTCCAGGGGGATGGCCTCCAGGTATTCCGCCAGGGGTGTGGCAACCCCGGAGGTCCCCGCTCGAGACGATGACTGCGGCTCCGGGCGCGACCCGCCCAGCGGCTCAGGCCCGGCCCTGTACCATCGGCTCCGCCGCTCGATGCCTGGAGGAGTGGATCTTGTGAAGGTGGGAATCCCGGCCCTGGACAGGGTTCGGAGCACCCCCAACGCGGTGACACCCGTCCCCAGGATCAGGGCGGGAGCGGGGTCGGAGGAAGTCATGTCGACCAATATAGGCCCGCGGCCGACCAAATCAGTACCGGTAATGCTCCGGCTTGTACGGTCCTTCCACCGGGACCCCGATGTACTCCGCCTGCTCGGGCGTCAGTTCAGTGAGGTAGGCACCAAGCTTGTCCAGGTGCAACCGTGCCACCTTCTCGTCCAGAATCTTCGGCAGGGTATGGACCTGCTTCTGGTACTTGCCGGTGTCGCGGTTCTCCCAAAGCTCGATCTGGGCCATGGTCTGGTTCGTGAAAGAGGCGCTCATGACGAAGCTGGGGTGGCCCGTAGCACATCCCAGGTTCACCAGCCGGCCCTTGGCCAGGAGAATGATGGAGTGACCATCGGGCCAGGTGATCTTGTCTACCTGGGGCTTGATCTCATCCCAGTCGAGATCGTAGAGGCCGGCCACGTCGATCTCCGAGTCGAAGTGCCCGATGTTGCAGACGATGGCGCCGTCCTTCATTCGGTCCATGTGGTCCCGGGTGATGACGGAAACGTTTCCGGTGGCGGTGACGAAGATGTCACCCCACTCGCAGGCGTCGTCCATGTCTACCACCGGATACCCTTCCATGGACGCCTGGAGGGCGTTGATGGGATCGATCTCGGTGACGAAGCAGGTGGCGCCCAGGCCCTTGAAGGACTGGATGGAGCCTTTGCCCACGTCGCCGTAGCCCAGAACCACACACTTCTTCCCGGCCACCATGATGTCGGTGGCCCGCTTCACAGCGTCCACCAACGACTCTCGGCACCCGTAGAGGTTGTCAAACTTAGATTTTGTGACGGAGTCGTTCACGTTTATGGCCGAGAAGGCCAGGGTTCCCTCGTCGGCCATCCTGTAAAGTCGATGGACGCCGGTGGTGGTCTCCTCGCTCACACCGATGCACTTCTCCGCCATGCGCCGCCAGAAACGGGGGTCCTCATCCAAGGTCCGGTCCAGGAGGAGGTCGATGGCCTCGATCTCCTCATTCTCCCGGGAAATAGTCGGCTTCACGCCGGTGGCCTCGTATTCGGCCTCCCGCCGGGCTCCTCGATGAATAAGCAAGGTGGCGTCGCCGCCGTCGTCCACGACGAGATCCGGCCCGCCGTCTTCGTGGGTGAGGGCCTCTTTGGTGCACCACCAGTACTCCTCCAGGGTCTCACCCTTCCAGGCGAAGACGGGAATGCCCCGTTCGGCCATGGCCGCGGCGGCATGGTCCTGGGTGGAGAAGATGTTACAGGAAGCCCATCGGACGTCTGCACCGAGCTCCACCAGGGTCTCGATGAGGACAGCCGTTTGGATGGTCATGTGCAGAGAACCGGAGATCTTCGCTCCGGCCAAGGGCTTCTGGCCGGCGTACTCCTCCCGAACAGCCATGAGGCCCGGCATTTCGGCCTCGGCGAGAACGATCTCCTTGCGTCCCCAGGCGGCCAGACTCATGTCGGCGACCCGGAAGGGAGGGCGTTCCGTGGCGGGGGGGGCGGCGGTTACTGTGGCCATGAGTTGTGAACCTCTGCTTCGCGTGAGAGAATGGTTCTCTAAGTATAGTCCCTTGGGCCGGGCCGATGCAGGCCAAAAGTGCCGAACCGAAGACGGACTCGACGGAGGATTCGTGACCAGGATGGATCACAACGCACTGGTAGAGGCCATGAAGGACCCGTCCTTCTACTCCCACCCCGTGTATGCGGTAGAGTTCATCCAGACCCACATCTCCTGCGTCTTCCTGACGGGCGACTACGTCTTCAAGCTCAAGAAGCCCGCCGACTTCGGGTTCCTGGATTTCACCACGGTGGAACTGAGACGGACGAACTGCTTCATGGAGCTGGAGTTGAACCGGCGCCTGGCGCCCGACGTTTACCTCCGAGTCGAGCCGGTGATCGTGGAGGGGGGGCGGCCGAGGCTGGGGGGTGCGGCCGATGCTGGCGGCGAGTTCCCGGGTGGCGACGAAGCTGACGGGGAAGCCGGAGAAAGGGGTGCCGCCGGCCCGGCGAGGGTTGCCCCCTCCCCCATCGACTGGGTCGTGGTCATGCGACAGCTGGACCAATCTCTCCTGGGCCTTCAGGTGTTGGAGCGGGGTGAGCTGGACACCGCCAAAATCGAAGCCGTGGTGGACCGGCTGGTGCCCTTCTACCAGGCGGCCCGGACTGGCCCGGGTGTGGATGAATTCGGGAGCATCGACACCGTCAAGTTCAACACCGACGAGAATTTCCAGCAGACGGCGGAGTTTGTGGGAAGGGCCCTCACCCAGGACCGCTACGACTCGATCCGGGGCTTCACCAACGGATTCTACCAGGAGCACAGGGACCTCTTCCTGGAGCGGATCGCCCAGGGCTGGATCCGGGAGTCCCATGGTGACCTCCATCTGGGGAACATCTTTTTCGAGGACCCGCCGGTGATCTTCGACTGCATCGAGTTCAATGAGCGGTTTCGATGCGGGGACGTGGCCGTGGACCTGGCCTTCCTGGTCATGGACCTGGACTTCCAGGGAATGCCAGAACTGGCCCGCCTGGTGGTGGACCGCTACGTGGAGCGGTCCGGCGACACGGGCTTCCTGAAGATGGTAGATTTCTACGCCTGCTACCGGGCGTATGTACGAGGGAAGATTGCCTGCCTCACTTCGGCGGACCCTGCCGTGGGCCAGGCGAGCCAGGCAGCCCAACTGCAGTTGGCGTCCAGATATTTCGACCTGTCATTCCACTATGCCACCCAGGGTGGACACGGAAGGGATCATACATGAGCGAGCCACTGGCCATGAGAGAACCACTGGCCGACTACGTCCGGAAGCACTACGGAACCGATCCTGTTCTCATCGCGTGCGGCCTCCCGGCCAGCAACAAGACCGAGACCATGGAAGTGGTGGCGCGGATCAAGGGGTACCCCATCCTCCGGACCGACATGATCCGGAAGGAAATTCTGAAGCACGATGAGATTTTCGATGTGAAGCAGGCGGCATCCGTGGAAAAGCGGCAGCGGGTGTACGACGAGATGTTCAAGAGGGCCGGGGAGACGGTGGCCTCCGGCACCGGCATCATCCTGGACGCGACTTTTGCCAAGAAATCCCTCCGCTTCCGGGCGGCCCAGGTGGCGGCGGAGCAGGGAAAAGTCCTGATGATCCAGGAGACCCACTGCACCGAAGAGTACGCCCTGAACAAGATCTCCAGGCGGACTGCGGACAACTACGAATCCAACGCCCTCACGGACGAAGCCTACTTCAACATCAAGAGGGAATTCGAGCCGGTGGATTTGGACGAGCTGAAGGAGCGATTTCCAGGGCTAGTAATCGTGCACCTGATCGTAGATACGAACTCGGATTTCGAGAAGGACTGGTTCGTCATCGATCGCCACGACCGGCCCTGAGCTGGCTGCCTGCGGCGCGGTCAGCCACATGGCCCCTTCCACCACCGGGACAAAAAGGCGTACCTTACCTGGCCTATGGACTTTTCCCTTCTCATTACCGTCCTTCCCGTCCTTCTGATGTCGGTGGTGGTCCACGAGGTGGCCCACGCCCTCGTTGCGAAGTGGGAAGGTGACGACACCGCCTACCGGCTGGGTCGGATCACGCTGAATCCGATCCCGCACCTGGATCCGGTCG
>JASFVN010000372.1:0-4222 GCA_050049805.1 Gemmatimonadota bacterium | reverse complement strand
TGGAGACATACGGTGTCGGGGGCGTGATCGTCTCAGTGGGCTCCCCCACCGAAGTGGCCGTGAAGCTGAACGAACTCCAGGACCGGGCCAAGGTCCCCTTGTTGGTGGCAGCGGATCTGGAAAGAGGCGCCGGCTTCCGGTTTCGTGGTGCGGTCTACCTTCCGGGGCCCATCGCCCTGGGAGGAGCCACCGAGTTTCCCTCCCAGATGGCGTTGGGGGCGTCGGGGGACGCAGAGCTGGCTCGGGAGATGGGTCGGGTGACGGGCGTGGAGGCCCGAGCTCTGGGGGTGCATGTGCCCTTTGCGCCCGTCCTCGACGTGAACAACAACCCCGACAACCCCATCATCAACATCCGCTCTTTCGGCGAGGACCCCAAAGAGGTAGCCCGATTGGGAATGGCGTTCAGCCAGGGGCTTCAGGCGGCCGGGGGCATCGCCACCGGAAAGCACTTCCCCGGGCACGGAGACACCGAAACCGATTCCCACTTGGCGCTGCCCATCATCAACGTGCCTCGGGAGCGCCTGGACAGCGTGGAGCTGGCTCCCTTCCAGGCTGCCATCGATGGCGGGATCGGTGGGATCATGACGGCCCATCTCTATATCCCGGCGCTGACCGGCGAGGAACGGGTGCCCACCACCCTATCCCCGGAGGTCCTCACCGGCCTCCTCAGAGAGGAGATGGGTTTCCAGGGCCTGATCTTCACCGACGCCATGGATATGTACGCCATCGACCGTGGCTATCGCCGCCAGGAGGCGGCGGTTCGGGCCCTGGAAGCCGGCGCCGATGTGATCCTCATGCCTCCGAATCCCGAGGCGGCTTTGGAGGGCCTGGTTTCGGCGGTATTGGAGGGGAGGCTCCCTGAAGAGAGGCTGGACTCGTCGGTACTCCGGATCTTGAAGGCCAAGGAGGCGATGGGCTTGGACAGGGAACGAGCTGTCCCGGTGGAGGAAGTGGCTCAGCGAGTCGGGATTCCGGAGCACGAGGAGGTGGCCCAGGAGGTGGCGGACCGGTCTGTCACCCTCCTCAAAAACGAGAGGAACCTCCTCCCCCTCCTGGGGACACGGAGTGCACGGGTCCTTTCCCTCACCTACAGGGGCACCACCGACCTCATGGCAGGGAGGACCTTCAACGCCAGGCTTCGCAGCCGCTATCCCCGGCTCTCGGTGGCCGACATGAACCGGAATTCCCAGCCCGAGGTCTACGATGGCCTCTTGGAGCGAGCCAGGAGATCGAACCTCGTGGTGGTTTCCCTCTTCGTGACCATCGTGTCGTATTCGGGAACCGTGGCCATTCCCGAGGAGACCGTCGAGTTCATCCAGGCTCTGGCGGAGGAAGAGATTCCCCACGTGGTGATCTCCTTCGGGAATCCGTACCTCTTTTCCGAGTTTCCCGACGCCCAGGCCTATCTTCTGGCCTGGAGCGGGGCCGAGGTGAGCCAACGGGCAGCGGCCAAGGCCCTCTTCGGAGAGATCGAGATTCAGGGAAGGACTCCCACGCGCATCCCTCCCTACTTTGAAATAGGTGACGGCATTCATGTTCCGGTCCGGGAAGGCGGGCGATAGCCCCAGGAGCTCCGCAGGGAGGAATCGCCGGCTTCTCGCCGGCCTGGTCATCCTCCTCTCCGTCCAGCTGTCTGCGTGCGGAGGCGCGCACGGTACGGCCCGCCCTCCAGGCCCGCCCCATCCACCCGCAGCCCTCCTTCCCTCACCGGATGCCGAGGGGCAGAGGTGGGTGGAGACAACCCTCTCTTCCCTCTCCCTCCGGGAGGCCATCGGGCAACTCATCGTGCCCTGGATGTCCGGCGCCTACACCTCTACCACCGGACCGGAGTTTCAGGAGTTCGCCCGCTACGTGGAGGAGGCGGGAATCGGGGGGGTCGTCATCTCCATCGGGCTCCCCCACACCTACGGGGCCAAGCTGAACGCTCTTCAGGCCCGGGCCAAGGTTCCTCTCCTGGTCGCTTCGGACTTCGAGAACGGCGGTCCGGGCATGAGGATCAATCACAGCTATGCCCTCCCCACCCTTCTTCCCCAGGGAGGTGGCACCTCCTTTCCGCCGACCATGGCCTTCGGGGCCATCGGTGACGATCGTTTCGCCCGGGAGTACGGCCGCATCACGGCGGTGGAGGCCAGATCAGTGGGGGTCCACCTGAATTTCGCCCCCGTTCTCGATGTGAATTCCAACCCTCTGAATCCCATCATCAACACCCGGTCTTTCGGGGAGGACCCAGGGGATGTGGCTCGCCTCGGTGCGGCCTACCTGGCAGGGGCCAGGGAGGGGGGAGTCCTCACCACCGCCAAGCACTTCCCGGGACACGGTGACACCAAGACCGATTCCCACGTGGAGTTGCCCATTGTGGATGCGGACCGGGATCGATTGGAGGCTCTGGAGCTGGTTCCCTTCCGGAGGGCCGTGGCGGAGGGAGTGGACGCGGTCATGACGGCCCACGTGGCGGTTCCGGAGGTTCTGGGGACGGCCGGGCCCCCGGCTACCCTCTCACCTTTTTTCCTGACCGAGCTTCTTCGGGAGGACATGGGCTTTGAAGGCCTCCTTCTCACCGATGCCCTCCGGATGCGGGCCATCTCCGACGGTTTTGGCGTAGGGGAGGCGGCGATTTTGGCCATTGAAGCCGGGGCGGACATCATCCTGGCTCCGGCTGACATCTGGATGACCCTGGACGCCGTGGAGGCGGCGGTGACCTCCGGCCGAATTTCCCGGCAGCGGTTGGACGCGTCGGTCCGGCGGGTCCTGGAGATAAAGGCTCGAGTCGGGCTCCACCGGACCCGAAGAGTGAACCTGGATGGGATCGGAGACCGGGTGGCTACGGCAGGGCACCTGGCCGTGGCTGACTCCGCCGCCACCCGGTCCATTACCCTTCCACGGGACCGGGACGGCTTGCTGCCGGTTGACCCGGTGCAGTATTCCAGTGTTCTCCACGTCGTGTACGCCCGGGGCGAGGACCTGACGGCCGGTCGTGCCCTGGAGTCGGATCTGGGAGCCTACTTCCGGCGGCTGACCACCCGCCGCGTGACCCCGGAGACTCCAGACGCCGAATACGAGGAGTTGGCCTGGATCCGGGGGGAATCGGATCTGGTCGTGATCAGCGCCTTCGTCCCCCCCCGAGCCGGCGCAGGGGAGGTGGCCGTTCCGGAGGGCTTCGCCCGTTTCGTGGAGGACAGCTCACAACGGAAACCCACAGTGCTCCTTTCCCTGGGGAACCCTTATCTGCTGACCTCCTTTCCTGAGGTTGGAACCTACCTCCTGGCATGGGGGCCCCACGAGGTGTCTCAGCACGCGGCCGTCCGTGCTCTGGTGGGAGAGTCGGCTATCTCCGGGAAACTCCCCATCTCCATCCCGCCCCTCCACCGGATCGGGGAGGGTCTCGCAAGGGAGCGGGTGCCGGAGGTCCGAAGGTTGGGAGCCGGATCGGAGCAGGAGTTGGAAGTGGGGCTCTTCCGAAGAGAGGAACCGGCTGGAGCGCCGGGGCTGGGCGATACTCGGGAGCCGGACCCTGTCGTCTCACCCCTGGAGGTGGACCCCAGGGAGGTCGGGCTGGATCCAGCCGGTCTGGAATCCCTGGACTCTCTTCTCCTGGCGGCCATTGCCGACTCGGCGTTCCCCGGGGCGGCTCTGGCGGTTGGCAGGAGGGGTAAGCTGGTGAGACTCCGGGGGTACGGACGCCTGGACTGGGGCCCCGAAGCGCCCCTGGCCACACCTTCCTCCATCTGGGATATGGCCTCGGTGACCAAGGTCGCTGCCACGACTACGGCCGCCATGATCCTGGTGGAAGCAGGAAGACTCGAGCTGGATGCCCCCGTGGTCTCCTACCTGCCCTGGTGGAGTGCCGGCGATCCGGCAAAGGAAGCTGTCCTGGTCCGCCACCTCCTCCTGCACCGGGCGGGATTGCCGCCTTTCCGCAGGTTCTTCCTGGAGTTGGAGGGGGAAGAAGCCTACAAGGAGGCCATCGCCGACCTTGCACTGGACTATCAACCCGGCGACTCCACCGTCTACTCCGACATCGGCCTCATGACCCTGGCCTTCATCATCGAGGAGGTCACGGGAACCGCACTGGATGCGTTCGTCCAGGCGAGGGTTTTCGGTCCCCTGGGCATGCAGGACACGGGGTTTCGGCCCGACTCGTCACTACTGCCTCGGATCGCTCCTACAGAGGTGGACACGACGTATCGGTTCACTCATGTGCACGGAGTGGTCCACGATGAGA
>JASFVN010000129.1:0-11376 GCA_050049805.1 Gemmatimonadota bacterium | reverse complement strand
CGTGGCAGCTCGCGACGGTGGTGGGATTGGCTCGGCTCCTGCCCAGGGGCGCCTATGACTGGGTGGCAAGCAGGGTCGACCGACGAAAGGACTCGGAGGCCGGTGGGCCGGAGGGCCGGAGGGGTGAGCCCGAGTGATTTCATTGTTCTCGTGAGGTGCTGTCGTCGGTCTCGCGGGTGGCCCTCTCGGGCTTTTCCGGGGAAGGAAGGCCTCGGGTGCTTGTCACTCCGAAGGCATCGTCGGGCCGCCGTAGGCCCCTCCTCGCAGGGACATCTCTCCTGATCTCCTGAGGTCCCATCCGCAGAAGCGTTTCAGCTGAAACGGATTTGGGCTTTACCGGGAGGTTCTTCTTTCGGCCGGGGGTCTTCCTTTTGGCCGGGGGTCTTCCGTTGGTCCGGGCCGCGGCGGTCTCGGCCCTGCCCGCGGTGGTCTTGGTCCGGGCCGCGGCGGTCTCGGCTTGGGCCGCGGTGGCCCAGGTCCGGGCCTGGGCCTGTCCGCTGCCCTGTCCCTGTCCGCTGCCCTGTCCCAACGCTTCATCTGAACGCCCACGCCATGCTTGACAGGGTTTGACGTGGCGGGTTTGAGGAAGTCCGAGACAGCGTCCAAACTCGATCCTTAAGGACCCTCTTTCGGCGACTGACGCCTCTGGGCCGGGGAGGTCGACGATGGAAACCTCCCACCCTCCCCTCAGGCGTCTTTGACCCCGTTAAAGGGGCCGAAAAACCGGTGTTATCTTGGAGGGAGAGATATTCGGTTTCTATTCGGTTTGCGTGCAGGAGGTCAGGACCATGATCAGCCCAGTCATCACCCCCATCCAGCCCCACATCCCTTTCGCCGCCGAGGGCCGGTCTGCCGTCGCCGTCCCCGATTGGGCCGAGGCCGACGCCGACACGGTCCGCCCGGAGGCCTCGGCTCCGGTCCGGGACGCTCCGACCTTCGAAGACCAAGGGACCTGCGCCGCAGCCAATGCTGCGGAGTCTGAGAGCACCGCCGCCGTCGCCCTCCCCGATCCCTTCGACGATGCCGAAGCGCTTCAGGCTCTGGAAAAGCGGATCACCACCCTGTCGGCCCGGATCCACGCCGCCACTCATCGGCTGCTGACCCTCATCGCTGAGTTCGATCGGAGGCAGGGCTGGAAGCTGGGGGGTCATCGGTCCTGTGCCCACTGGCTGGCCTACCGGACCGGCATCGATCTGGGCACAGCTCGGGAGAAGGTCCGCACCGCCCGGGCCCTGGTGGGGCTTCCGGAGGTGAGTGCGTCCATGAGTCGGGGTGAGCTCTCCTTCTCCAAGGTCCGGGCCCTGACCCGGAGGGCCACGGCCGACAATGAGGGCGAGCTGTTGGAGATTGCCCGCAGCCGGAGCACAGCCGAACTGGAGCGGGTGGTCAGGGCCTATCCCCAGGGAAGCCGGGCCGACGAGGCGGTGCTGGAGCGAGAGCGGTATGAACGCCGAACGCTCTCGGTGTTTCCGGACTACGATGGGATGTATGTGGTGAGGGGCCGGTTGCCAGCCGAAGTCGGGGCGCTGTTCATGCGGGCGGTGGAAGCGGCCAGCGACGCGCTCTATCGGGAGCAGGGGCGGAGGCAGAAGGGCCGAGGCCGACCGAAGGGGGAGGGGACGGCGGTCTCGGCGGAGGAGGATACCCGGGCCGAGGCAGCCCGGCGTCGGGCTGATGCCCTGGGCCTCCTGGCCGAGCGGGCCCTGGCGGCGGGATTTGGGGGTGGCTGCGGCAGCGCCGCCGAGGACCGAGGCAGTGACGGGGAAGGTGCGGGTGAGGCCTTGGAGGAGGCCGCAACTGGGGGCATGGCGCCGCCCGGTACCACGGCAGGGACTTCGCCACCACTCAACGGGAGTCGAGCCGAGCGCTATCAGGTGATGCTGCATGTGGAAGCCGGGACCTTGGAGGCCCCGGGCGAGGCCGAGGCCGAGGGGGGCCGCTCGGAGCTGGCCGACGGCACCCGCGTTTCACCTGAAACGTCTCGGCGCCTGGCCTGTGACTGTGGGCTGGTGAAGGTCGTCCATTCCTCCGACGGTGCGATCCTGGATGTGGGGCGCAGGACCCGGACCATACCCTCGGCGCTGCGACGGGCGCTGGAGGTCCGGGACCGGGGGTGCCGGTTCCCGGGCTGCGAATCCCGCTTCACCGAGGGGCATCACGCGGTCCACTGGGCCGACGGAGGGGAGACGAGCCAGGCCAACACGCTGCTGTTGTGCCGGCACCACCATCGGCTGGTCCACGAAGGAGGGTGGACGGTCCGCTTGAAGGAGAAGGGGCGGGCGGTGTTCGTCGATCCAAGAGGAGGGATCCACGGTGGGGCCCGGGACTCCGCCACCGGAACCGGCTAGGGGGGGCCCGGGGGGTGCGGTTGGCTAGCAGGGCGACGGGGGTGGGGCAGCAGCGCCTGGGGCAGGAGCGCTTGAGTCAGGAGCGCCAGGGGCCGGAGCGGCAACCCGAGGTGCGGTAGCGAATCCATGTGTGGCAGCGACTCAGGGCGCCGCCGGCAAGACGCCGATGAAGAATGGCAGAGAGAACAGCTGAGGAATGGCAGTGAGAGCAGATGAGAATAGCAGGGAGAAAGGAGATTCTTCCCTCGTCTCACCCTTTCGGCCTTCCGACCTTTCGGCACCCGGACTCCGCCGGGTATCTTGAGCCAGCAACCATGCCCATTTGAGACTGATCGAGACATGACCGACCGGGAATCGACCCTCCTCGCCGGGAGGGTGAAAAGGATCGAGCAAATCCTGGGGCATCCGCTTCCACCGCCCCCGGCTTCTCCTCATCCACCTTTGCAGGATCATCAGAAGGCCCATCTGAGAGGAGCCGCGGAAGAGCTCTATTGGAACGAACTGGAGTGGGAGAAGCTTACCGGAGAGGAACGATTGGACGAGGAGTTCCTCACCGAGATGGCGTTTCCTGGCTTACTCGCCTTTGTCCGAGGCCTCCTACTCACGGAAACCATGCCGGATTCACTGGCTCCTCCCCGGCCGTCGCCGGAGGTGGTGGAGGAGCTCCTGGGGTTCCTCGCCGCCAGGGTGGTGGACCTCGAAGAGCAGGCTTCCCTGGCTGAAGACCAGGACCGGGAGCACCGAGAAGCCGAGCTCAAGATGACCAACCGCCTGATCGACCTTGTCGTCTACCAGCTCCACAATCTCGGGCCGGAGGAGGTGGGGAAGGTCGAGTCGGCCCTGGCCCCCGAGTGACGCCATATCGTGGGGATCCTTCCCTCGGCCCGGCGTCCTCTCCCCAGACCGGGCCACCCGTACGTCGCCGGTAGCCCCCTCCTTATTGCACACCGGGGAGGTGCCGGCCTGGCCCCGGAAAACACCCTGGCCAGTTTTCGAAACGCTGTGCACAACTGGGGAGCGGACATGCTGGAGATGGACGTCCGTTCGACACGGGACGGTGAGGTCGTCGTAATCCACGACGAGAGCGTGGATCGGACCACCGACGGTTCGGGGAAGGTCCGGGACCTCTTTCTGGAAGAGATCCAGTCCCTGGATGCCGGATACAACTTCGTCGATCCGCTTGGGGACTTTTCCTATCGGGGAAAGGGGGTGACCGTTCCTCGCTTCGAGGAGGTGTTGGAGGACCTCCCGGGGGTCCGGTTGAACGTCGAAACGAAGGACGACCGTTCGGCGCCGGGGCTCGTGGACGCCATCCTCCGCCACGGGGCCGAAAATCGAGTGCTGGTGGCCGCGGAGGTGGAGGGACACAGAAGGGCCGTCAGGGACTACCCCGGGGCCTGGGGAGCATCCCGACGGGACCTATTCCGTTTCTTTTTCCTGATCCACTCACCGTTCGGAGCTCTTTACACTCCTCAATGTGACGCCCTTCAGATTCCCGAGGTGTATTTCGGAATCCGGGTCCTTAGCCGCCGCTTCCTGCAGGAGGCCCACAAACGCAACCTCCCCATCCATGTTTGGACCGTCGACGATCCGCAGGATATGAGGCGTTTGCTGACCATGGGAGTAGACGGGATCCAGACTGACCGCCCCGATTTTTTGGCGGACGTTCTTTCGGAAGTCGCAGGCCGACCTCTGCCGCCGGCCTTCGCTGGGAGGTCGGTGAGCCGCCCCGACTCCGACCTCCCGGAAGACAAGTCATGATGGGCTCAGCCTCTTCCGAAGCGTCGGTTGGGATGGGCTCATCCGCTCTCGAAGCATCCGGAAGATCCGGCCAGGGCCTGGCGCTTGCCTTCATTCGGCAGGTGCGCGAGGACGGCCTGTTATCCGCAGGGGAGCGTTTGATTCTGGCGCTTTCTGGAGGGATCGACTCCGTCGTCCTCCTCCACCTCTTCCGGTTCCGTCCGGAGTTGGCGGGCATGGAGATCCACGCGGCCCACTTCGACCACGCCATGAGGCCCCACAGCCGGGAGGATATGCTTTGGGCCAGGGGTCTATGCCGGGCATGGCAGGTGCCTTTCCTCAGCGAGAGAGCGAAGGTGCCCCCTTCCTCCGAAGATGAGGCTCGGGAAGGGAGATATGCGTTCCTTCTCAGGCAAAAGGAACGTGAGGGAGCTTCGTGGGTCGTCACCGGCCATCAAGCCGACGACCAGGCGGAGACCGTGCTTTTCCGGATTGGCAGGGGTACTGGCCTACGAGGGCTGGCCGGAATCCCCCGCCACCGGCCGCCAGGCGTCTATCGACCCCTTCTGACCTTCGGGCGCACGGAGATTCTGGATTATGCCCGAGCCATGAAGATTCCTTTCCGCACCGATCCGACCAACCGGGACCTCACCATTCCCCGGAATTACCTGCGTCATCGTATCATCCCCCAGCTCCAGTCCGGTCCGGCTCCGAAGATCCGGGAGTCCCTCGTTCGTCTAGCGGCATTGGCAGGTGAGAACGAGATGGCCTGGGAGAGCCTTCTCCCAGGCTTCCTCGACGGAGTGCTGAAGGAGGACAAAGGTTCGGTTTTCATTGTCCGGTCGGACCTCCTTGCCTATCATCCCGCGGTGCAGACAAGGCTCCTGAGGGAGGTTCTTCGGCGGCAGGGAATCGAGCCGGACGAAGCGGGAACCCGGGTTCTACTGGAGTTTACAAGAACCGGCGTCAGCGGCCGATCTCTGAGTCTGCCAGGGGGATGGTTCCTGGTCAGGGAATTCGATCGCTTCTTCCTCACCGACTCGCTCGGGGCGGGATCCGGTGAGAGCCTCATCATCTCCGGGCCGGAGGAAGGCCGGGAAGGCATCGTCCTCGGCGACAAAGGGTTTGAGATTCGATGGGGTCGGAAGGGATCCGGGGGAGCGGAGGCTAGAGGGGCCAAAACGAGCCGGGCGACCACCGGAGCGGTGAAGGACAGCCCGGCGAACACCGGAGGGGCCAAAACGAGCCGGGCGACCACTGGAGCGGTGAAGGGCAGCCCGGCGAACACCGGAGGGTCGAAAGCAGACGGTACGACTACCGGGAGGGCAGACACCGGAGGGGCGAACACCGGCTCGGGAATCTCGACCTGGGGCGGCGAGGAAACGCTGGAGGCTCCGGTCTCGGCCTTTCGGTTTCCGCTGACGGTTCGAGGGTGGACAGCCGGGGATCGAATCGAACTCGGCTATGGGACCAAGAAGCTGAAGAAGCTCTTCTCCGAGGCGAAGGTTCCTCTGAGTGAGAGGAAGCGAGTTCCGGTCCTTTCCGACGCCGAAGGCCGGATTCTGTGGGTAGCGGGGGTGGCGTTGTCCAGTACTCTCCAGGACCACATCGGATCTGGAGACCTCTTTTTCTTGGGGATTCGGGATGTCGACTCCTGATTTGAGGCAGACGGGCCGTGAGCTATCCCGGGTCGTCTTCACGTCGGAGGAAATCGAGACGCGGGTGAGCCAAATGGCTCAGGAGATTTCGGAAGCCTACGGGCCCGACGATCAGATTCTGGTACTTGGGCTCCTGAAGGGTTCCTTCATATTTCTGGCGGACCTGGTACGACAGATTCAGCATCCCCTTCAGGTGGATTTTCTCGTCGCATCCAGCTACGGGAACGACACGAAGTCCAGCGGTAAGGTGAATCTCCTCTATGACCCGGAGGCCTCCGTCGAGGGACGAAGTGTTATCCTTGTGGAGGACATTATCGATAGTGGAACGACCATCAATCGGCTGATGCCCCTTCTCGAAGGAAGGGGACCCCGGAGCCTGGAAGTCTGCGCACTTCTCCACAAGCGGGTCGCGACCCTGGACAGGGAACCCCGCTGGGTGGGATTCGATGCACCTCTGGAGTTCCTGGTGGGTTATGGGTTGGATTATGGCGAGGACTTCCGCCACCTACCCTTCATCGGGAGCTTATAGCAGCGGAATCCTGCCCTGGCTTGTGGGGCAGATCAAGGATAGGCGGAAAGTAGAAAGAGAATGTCTGAGCGCGACCCTCAACAAAACGAGCCGGGGAACAACCGGTTGTCGAAAGTCTCCAGGACCGCGTCGTTCTGGGTGCTCATGGTCCTCCTCTCCATCGTGGCCATGCAGGTGTTCCGGGGTCAGGAGGATCGGTTGTCCGAGTTCTCCTACACGAATTTCCGTGAGCAGCTGGAGGCCAACAACGTCGATTCGGTCGTGGTGGTGCAGGGACGGAGCCTGGAAGGGCAATTCCGAGCCCCGGTTTCTCGAAATGGCGAGGACATCGTTCGTTTCCGGACCCAGCTTCCCGGCGAGATCCAGGAGTCTCTCCTGGCTCGGATGGAGGAGCAGAACGTCATCATCAGTGCTGAACCGGAGCGGCAAGGATTGGGGACAGTCCTCATATCAATCCTGCCCTGGCTTCTCTTCATCGCCTTCTGGATCTGGATCTTCAGAACCATGCAGGGTGGAGGAAACAAAGCTTTCCAGTTCGGCCGTTCGAAAGCAAAGCTGATTTCCCCGGACAAACCTCAGGTGACGTTCGCCGATGTGGCGGGGGCAGACGAGGCGAAGCAGGAACTCCAGGAGATCATCGAGTTTCTCAAGGACCCTCAGAAGTTTTCGCGGCTCGGGGGACGCCTACCCAAGGGCGTTCTGCTGGTGGGACCTCCAGGAACCGGGAAAACGCTTCTTGCCCGGGCTGTGGCCGGCGAGGCTGGAAGGCCCTTCTTCCAGATGTCGGGTTCTGATTTCGTGGAAATGTTTGTCGGAGTCGGTGCTTCCAGGGTCCGGGACCTGTTCGACCAGGGGAAGGCCCACGCCCCCTGCATCATCTTTGTTGACGAGATCGATGCCGTGGGCCGTCACAGAGGCGCCGGGCTCGGCGGCGGCCACGATGAGCGAGAGCAGACGTTGAACGCTCTGCTGGTCGAGATGGATGGCTTCGAGACCAACGAAGGCGTCATTCTCCTGGCAGCCACCAACCGGCCGGACGTTCTGGATCCGGCCCTCCTCAGGCCTGGTCGCTTCGACCGGCAAGTGGTGGTGGATGCTCCTGATGTGAAGGGCAGGGAGGGGATTTTGCGGGTTCACGCCAAGAAACTCCCCCTTGGGGATGACGTGGACCTCGGCATCATTGCCAAGGGGACTCCTGGCTTGAGCGGGGCCGACCTGGAGAACATCTGCAACGAGGCGGCGTTATTGGCCGCTCGGGACGAGGCGGACCGGGTGGTGATGGATCATTTCGAGCAAGCCAAGGACAAGGTGATGCTCGGGGCGGAGCGGAAGAGCCTGGTCCTCACCGAGAACGAGCGGAAGCTCACGGCCTACCACGAAGCCGGCCACGTTGTCATGGGCCTGAAGATCCCGGGGCTGGACCCGGTCCACAAAGTGACCATCGTGCCCAGGGGACGGGCTTTGGGGATCACCGCCTCCCTCCCGGAGGAGGATCGGCACACCTACACGAAGGAATGGTTGGAAGGGCAACTCACCATGCTCTTCGGAGGAAGGGTCGCCGAGGAAATGGTTTTCGGCGAGGAGAGGATCACAACCGGCGCCGGAAATGACATCGAACGAGCCACTAGCATGGCCCGGAGGATGGTCACTCAGTTCGGCATGTCCGACGTGATCGGGCTGATGGCCGTGGGAGACGCTGAGCACGAGGTCTTCCTGGGGAGAGAGATCGGGCACCGTCGAACCGTGTCGGAACACACGGCCAGGCAGGTAGACACGGAAGTCAAGCGCATCCTGGACGAGGCCCACGAGCGGGCTCGTACCATCCTGGTAGATGAAAAAGATCTCATGGAACGCCTGGCCGAGGCTCTGCTGGATCGGGAGACCTTGGACGCCGGCGAGATCCAGCTACTGGCAGAAGGGAAGCCCCTGCCGCCCCTGGAGAAGCTCATCATTCCAGGAGCACCGTCCAACGGGGCCCCCCTCGCCAAGCCCAAGGCCCTGGGCGCCGGTGAGGAGCCTGTCGAGGAAGAATCCGACACTGCCGCTCGCATGGCCCACGCCCTGGATCGGAAGGCTGGGGGCGAAGAAGGCGAGGAAGCAGGTCCGGGGGGCGGTCCGGAGGCTTTCTCTGAAGATTCGTCCGAGCCTGAGCCCGACCACGAGAACCATCACGACCAAAAGGAGCTCCTCCTGGAGGAGTCCGAGGCGGACCGGGCCCCCCGATGACACCATGGGGGGGCCAGGATCAAAGGACCGACGAGCCGAAGGCTTCCGGTCCTTTTTTGTTCTGGTCGGCTCGGAGCGAGATCATCGACCTGACAGCGCCCGTGGTCATGGGGATCCTGAACCTGACGCCGGACTCCTTTTCCGATGGTGGAGAACTGCCCGACGAAGAAGCTGCTCTGAAAAGGGCAAAAGCCCTCTTTTCCGACGGAGCCCGTATCCTGGACGTGGGGGGTGAATCAACCCGACCCGGCGCCGGGGCCGTGCCCGCGGAGGAGGAGTTGGAGCGGATTCTGCCGGTCATCAGGGGCCTGGCGGCTTCGGGCATGGGACCCATCTCCGTCGACACCCGGAAGGCCGAAGTGGCCCGGGAGGCCCTGAGGGCCGGGGCCCACATCGTCAACGATGTTTCGGGTCTGAATCATGATCCGCGTATGGTGCAGGTGGTGGCGGAGGAAGGAGCTGGGTTGGTCCTCTCCCATATGAGGGGCACTCCTGCTACCATGAGGGAGTTTGCGCAATACCAGGATGTGGCCCAGGAAGTGACCGAGGAGCTTGGGGAGTCCCTGTCCCTGGCCCTGGATTCGGGAATAGAGAAGAGGAGGATCGTGGTGGATCCAGGCATCGGCTTCGCCAAGACCGGAGCTCAGAGTACGGAGCTTCTGAGGAATCTGGGCTCCCTCAGGGCGCTGGAATGCCCCATTTTGGTTGGACCGAGCAGGAAGAGCTTCATCGGGGAGATTTCGGGCATTCCCCCGGCAGAGCGCCTTCCGGGCACCATCGCTGCCTGCGTTCTGGCCCTGAGGAGCGGCGCCTCGATTTTTCGGGTTCACGACGTGGCGCCCATCGTCCAGGCACTCGAGGTTGCCCAGGCGATCTCAGGTTGATGGATTCGGGACCGGGGAGTACTGAGTCATGAGCCGGATCTGGGAACAGCTGCGACTCCTACAACCAGGATGGGGGGATCTTATCGAGATCCTCATCGTGGCCGCTCTCTTTTACCGTCTTCTTCTCCTCATCCAGCGCACACGAGCCATGCAGATGCTACTGGGGGCACTGCTCCTGGTGGGTGCGTATTTCGTGGCGGTCATTCTCGACTTCACCCTGATCAGGTATCTCCTGGAGGCCTTTTTCCAGTACGGCGCCATCGCGGCTCTGGTAGTATTCCAACCCGAGCTCAGGTCTGGTCTGGCCCGTCTCGGCCAGAGTCAACTCATGAGGTACCTCCGAAGCATGGAGGAAAGTCAGGAGGCGGAGGAGCTGGTAGAGGCCATTACCGAATTGGCCCGTCTGAAGCGCGGAGCCATCGTGGTCATACAGCGGGAGGTCGGCCTTGAGGAGTACGCTGAGACCGGGAGCAAGGTGGGGGCACCCGTATCCGCTCAGATGCTCAAAACCATCTTCACCCCCTACACTCCCCTTCACGACGGAGCCGTCATCATCAACGGTGGTACGATCGTAACGGCGGGGGCGATCCTCCCCCTCACCCAGCTTCCCGTCAGGGACAAATCCCTGGGCACTCGACACCGAGCGGCTCTGGGCTTGAGTGAGGAAACCGATGCCCTGGTAGTGGTAGTGAGTGAGGAAACCTCCCGGATCTCCGTTGCACAAGGGGGCCGAATCGAAATCGGAATCGATGAGTCCCGGCTCCGGGAGATTCTGACGGGGGTCCTGGGAGTGGCGTAGGGGAGGTGGGGGAGAAGAGACAGATGGGGGATTTTGGAGGCTCTGAAAGACCTCCCGTGCGTTGACACGCTCCAGTGCCAATCCCTAGATTGGCGCGGTCTATTCCGGAACCTGACGCCCTACCCGTAGGGCGTTGGAAGAAAAGGAGTTCCTCTTGGGCGGCTCGCAATACCGACTGCTGACACTCTTCGCCGACGGCGGGGCCATGATGTACCCCCTCGTCCTGTGTTCTCTCATCGCGTTGGGTGTGATTATCGCGAAGGCATGGACTCTTTGGCTTGCCCACAGGAGTGCCAAAAAAATCCTTACCAACGTGGAAGAGGTGGCACGGGCGGGCCGGCTCGACGAGGCAATCCAGATGGCCTCCGATACCCCTGGTCCCACGGCAGCCATCCTCCTCTCGGGTCTCAGGCGGATCCGCCTGGGCACGGTGACCGAGGGCGAGGTTCCCCGGGCGGTTTCCACCACGGGTGCCATCGAGCTCGGCTTCCTGGAGAGGGGGCTGGTGATTCTGGCTACGGTAGCCAACGTCGCTCCCCTCATGGGCTTCCTCGGTACGGTGGCGGGAATGATCATGGCCTTCGCCTCAATCGAAGCGGCGAACAGCGTGGACCCGGCTCTGGTTGCCGGAGGGATCAAGGTGGCCCTCCTGACCACGGCCACGGGTCTGGCCATCGCCATTCCCGTGAACATCGGCTACAACTACTTCGTGACCCGGATCGACGGCTTGATCCTGGACATGGAGCAGGGAACCCAGCAGATCTTGAATCTCGCCTGGGACATGGAGAGAGAAGGAAAGCTCAACATCGTGCGGAAGGAAGTCACGCGAAGAGAGCTTTCTGGCGTCGGTTCGGCCTCGGCACCCATCGTAAAGGGCAAAACGGCGGAAGAAGGCTGATCTCTTTGACGCTCCAGGGTCCGGGAACTTTGATGGCAGGGATCCTGTAAAGAACTAGAAGGATAACTGGGAAGGAATTATGGCCGTCATCAATCAAAAGAAGTCGAAGGTCAGTGACGAGATCCCCACTGCGTCCATGGCCGACATCGCCTTCCTGCTTCTCATCTTCTTCCTTGTCACGACCGTCTTCCCCAAGGACAAGGGGCTGGAGGTCGTGTTGCCGGAGGAAGGTCAAGAAGTGGCGGTGAGTCAAAACAACAGTCTCCACCTCATTGTCCGGACGGACGGCCTCGT
>JASFVN010000105.1:0-13366 GCA_050049805.1 Gemmatimonadota bacterium | reverse complement strand
GTCCAGGAAGTCCACTCGGTGGCCATCCGTGCCAAAGCCTTCGAAGCCTACGAACCGGAGGTGGTGGAGGTCTGGGTCGATGCTTTCAATCCCCAGAACTTCCCGAAGAACATCGAGCGAATGGAGTTCTACGTCGCCGAGCTGCAGGACGGTCGTATCGGAGCCTTTCTTGCCTTCGATCTGGACAGCACCGAGATCGACTCCGTCTATGTGGCCCCCTGGGGCCGGGGTTTGGGTCTGGGGTCCTTTCTCCTGGGGTTCGCCGAAGAGAAGGGACGCCTGGCGGGTCTCGAAAGCATGTGGCTGGACGCATCACTGAACGCCGTAAGCTTCTACGAGAAGTACGGGTGGGTGGAAGTGGAAAAACACTCTCGCATTCGAAAAGGCGTGGCGATCCCCGTCGTGAGGATGGAGAAGGTCCTCAACACCTAGTTGCCCCCGGTTGCCCCCGCTTCCATCCCGGCAGTATCCTCCCTCCCCATGCTGCGGATTCCGGCCCCTTCGGTGAGTTCCGAGTCGCCCCGGCCGCAGCAAGAAAATCGGGAGAGACCATGCTGTCTTTTGCTTCAGTTTCCGAGGTGAAAGCGTTCATCTCGGGTAAAGATATCGAGTTCATCAACTTCTTTCTCGGGGACATCGACGGACGCCTCCGATCGGTGTCGATCCCCGCCGAGACCTTCTCAGAGAAGATCATGGAGCGGGGCATCGGCTTCGACGCGTCGAATTTCGGCTTCGCCGAGGTGGACCGTTCCGACAAGGTCCTGAAGCCGGACCTGGGATACGCTTTCTTAGATCCGGTAAACGAGGAGAGAAGGATCCTCTGCTTCTTCTGCAGCATGCTGGAGGTAGACAGCAGCGCCCGGTTCACTCAGGACCTTCGCCACCTGGTGCCAAAGACCCTGAAGCTGTTGACGGAAGAAGGGGTCGCCGACGCCGCAAAGGTGGGGGTGGAGCTGGAGTTCCACGTCATCGACCAGCTGTTCAGCGTCCGGACACCCAGGGAGCAATCGTTCCGTGTCGAGACTTCGGAGATGGTGAGCCCCCCGGGCGGGGAGGAGCTTTACCGAATCGCCCCCAAGCGTGGGTACTTCCGGGCCGAGCCCAACGACCACCTCTTCTCCATCCGTAGCGAGATCGTTTCGGTCTACCGCCAATTGGGTTTGGACGTGAAGTACCACCACCATGAGGTGGGAAGCTCCCAGGCCGAGATCGAGTTCAACCTCTCCCCCATCGAGGAGATGGCCGACGGCACGGTGCTGGCCAAGATGCTGGCCCACCGGATCGCGAATAAACACGACAAGATTATCACGTTCCTGCCGAAGCTCTTCTCCGAGGAGCCTGGCAACGGGATGCACATTCACCATTTCCTGACCCTGGACGGGCGAAACGTCTTCCACTCGGACGACGGCCTCTATCACCTCAGTGAAACCGCCCTGCACTACATCGCGGGAATCCTGGATCACGCCCCTTCCCTTCTGGCCCTCACAAACCCCACGACCAACTCCTATCGCCGGCTGGTCCCAGGGTACGAGGCGCCGGTGAAGGCGGTTTTCGCGGAGGGGAACAGATCTGCAGCGATCCGCATTCCAGGGTATGTGAAAGACCCCGAGGAGCGCCGTTTCGAGTTCCGTACCATCGACGCCACCTGCAATCCGTATATGGCCTTTGGTGGAATCATGCTGGCCGGATTGGACGGCATCCGCCGGAAGCTTGATCCCACGGCGGAAGGGTTCGGGCCCTACGAGACGAATCTCTATGACCTGCCGGAGGCCGACCTCGCCCGCATCAGGTCATTCCCCGAGTCCCTGGGCGAAGCCTTGGATGCCTTGGAGGCGGACCGCGAGTACCTGACCAGGGACGGGATTTTCCCAGACTATCTGCTGGACGAGTGGATCAGTACGAAGCGGAAGGACATCGAAGACATGCGGGTGGTCCCACATCCGTGGGAAGTAGCCCGATATTACGACATTTGAGGCCCGTGAATCGACCCGATTCCGCCATCTCATAGACGGCGCTTGCAAAAGGCGTTTGTAAAAGGCGTTCGTACGCCGGGAGCCAGACCCATGGCAGAGTTTGCATATCAGAACCCGTTTCCTGTCCAGGACCACGACACGAAATACCGACACCTGACCTCCGAGTACGTTTCGGTGGAAGAGTTCGACGGCCAGGAGGTCCTGAAGATCGCCCCGGAGGGACTGACGAAGTTGGCGAGAGAGTCCATGCGGGACGCGTCCTTCCTCCTCCGGACGGCCCACCTGGAACAGGTGGCGGCCATCCTCGACGACCCGGAGTCCAGCCCCAACGACCGTGGGGTGGCCCTGGCCATGCTTCGGAACGCCGAGGTGGCGGCGGAAGGAATGTTGCCCTTTTGCCAGGACACGGGCACGGCAACCATCTACGGAAAGAAGGGCCAACAGGTCTGGACCGGGGGCGGGGACGAGGAGGCTCTTTCCCTGGGAGTGTACCAGACCTACACCGGGGAAAACCTCCGCTATTCCCAGACCGTTCCCCTCACCATGTATGAGGAGAAGAATTCCGGGAACAACCTCCCCGCCCAGATCGACCTCCACGCCACGGGGGGCATGGAGTACAATTTCCTCTTCGTGGCCAAGGGGGGTGGTTCGGCCAACAAGACCTACCTCTTTCAGGAAACCAAAGCCCTCCTGAACCCGGAGAAGCTGGTTCCCTTCCTCACCGAGAAGATGAAGACGCTGGGAACGGCCGCCTGCCCTCCCTACCACCTGGCCTTCGTCATCGGTGGAACCTCAGCCGAGGCCAACCTGAAGACCGTAAAGCTCGCCAGCACTCATTACCTCGACGGTCTCCCAACCGAGGGCAACGATCAGGGTCAGGCTTTCCGTGATCTGGAGCTGGAGAAGGCACTCCTGGAAGAGGCCCAGAAGACCGGCATCGGGGCCCAGTTCGGTGGTAAGCACTTCGCCTTGGACGTGAGGGTGGTTCGTCTGCCGAGGCACGGAGCATCCTGCCCCGTGGGGATGGGCGTCTCCTGCTCGGCCCACCGGAATGTGAAGGCCAAGATCGACCGCGACGGGCTTTGGATCGAGGAATTGGAACGGAATCCGGGCCGCCTTATTCCCGAGGAGTACCGGGGAAGGAAGGAAGAGGGGGTGGTGGCCATCGACCTGAACCGTCCCATGCCGGAGGTCCTGGCCGAGCTCAGCCGATACCCGGTCAAGACCCGTCTATCCCTTACAGGCACCCTCATCGTCGGCCGCGACATAGCCCATGCGAAGATCAAGGAGCGCCTGGACGCTGGCGAGGAGATGCCCCAATACCTGAAGGACCACCCCATCTATTACGCCGGCCCGGCGAAAACCCCCGAAGGCATGCCGTCGGGGTCCTTCGGGCCCACCACGGCCGGTCGCATGGACTCCTACGTCGGTCTATTCCAGTCCCACGGTGGCTCCATGATCATGATCGCCAAGGGGAACCGGAGCCAGCAGGTGACGGACGCGTGCAAGAAGTACGGCGGGTTCTATCTCGGTTCCATCGGAGGGCCGGCGGCCGTCCTGGCCAAGGAGAACATCAAGAAGGTCGAGCTTCTGGAATACCCAGAGCTGGGCATGGAAGCCATCTACCGCATCGAGGTAGAGGACTTCCCGGCCTTTATCCTGGTGGACGACAAGGGCAACGACTTTTTCAAGCAACTGATGTAGGGGGTGGTCGGGGCGGTCCGGGAGGTCCGGGCCGCCCCCTCCAGGGCTAGAAGGAACACAACCCCGTAAACTCCTGCACCCGGTAGAGGATTCTCTTCACCAGGGCTTCGTCTCGATACGCCTCCATGGGAAGCGTGAAATCCGCATCCTGATTGTTGAAGACCCTCTCGAAGTACCGGGCCACGCTCACGGCCAGGGGTGCCTCCGCCGGGAGTTCGAAGCGTAGATCCATTTCCAGGTTGTAGTCGCCGATGTTGCGACGCGTCAGGTTCGCCGAGCCACCCATGACCGTCATGGAGTCGCCTCGGGTCACCACCACGAGCTTCGTGTGGAACTGCTCCCCCTTGGTGTCGTACCATCGGACGGAGATCCTGCCATCCGAACGGGTCACCAATTCCTGGGCCACCTGGCGATTCGGGATCCCTTTTTTCTCACGGCCGAAAGCATCCTTGTTGGGGTCCAGGACCAGTCGAATGGCGGCGCCTCGGCCATCGGCGGCAACCAAGGCCTCTACCACCCGACGCTCAGAGAGATAGAACATGGCCATGTCCACCTGGTCACCGCTGCCGGCGGAGGAGAGATCCTGAAGGAGGGTTTGGAGGATTTTGCCCTCCGTAACGAGTTTCACGGATCCGCCTCCTGAAGCTGCGATTCCCTGCCCCCCATCCAAGCCGCCCGTCCCGACAGCCTCCGGGCCACGGTAGGTGGGCCAATCCGAAACCCCCACCCCCGAGAGAGCCGCCACGGCCTTTTCGGCCTCCAGAAGATCGTTGCAGATGGGGCCCCGCCCGACAAAAGCGATGTTCGAATGCATGGAGCTCCCGTCGTGGGGATTGGCCGACGAGACCAGGCACTCCTTTTCGGTGACGATGAGCTTCCGGTGGTTCGCCTTGAAATTGAGCAGTTTGAGATAAGCCCGAGCGGTTACCCTTTGCCCCGACTTGTTCAGGAGATCGGGCAGCCAACCAGCCCCTTCGGTCCCAACCCAGCCGGGGAAGACTCTCCATGCTGCCGAGTAGAGGGGGTTCGAGTCCCGGAGTCGCTCCAGGTTCGTCGTTACGACTTCGATCCCCGAATCCTGGAGGGAGGAAATCTCGGGGCTGGTGTAGGCTCCGTAGAAGTTGTTGATCTCGTCGGTGATGAAGGTCACTCTGAGCCTGGGCTCCTCCCGTTTTCTCCTCAACAGACCCCGAGTGACCTGGGAGGAGAGAGGCCTGAGGTCTTCCTCGTCCCCGCCCCCTGCGTTGAACAGGAACATGTCAAGGACGATGAATTCGTCGGCGTCTCGGATCATGGAGAGGATTCGATCGAAGATCTGGTGATCAACGACCCGTTCCCCCTGGTGCTGATACGTCAGGTCGTAGAGAAACTGTATCCCGGAAGCGGAGCGATGAGGGCCCGAGACCGAGATGCCCTCCGGAAGGGGCTTCAGGAGGTGGAAGTACCACTGGAAGATCCAGGCGGTAACCAAAACCGCCAGCACCCAACGGAAGAGGGAGCGCACCCCGCGGGACCGAAAAGGGCGTCCCCCCTCCTTCCGAAAAAGGTTCTTCAGGAGTCGGCGGATTGGAGCCATGGCGGACAAGGATACGTGTTTTTCGGCTGGTGGCCAGGTTCAGCCCTCGGGTTGGGGTTCAGTAGGCGGAGAAGCCTCCGCCAGTAGCGGGAATCCCAAAGAGGTGTAATTTCCTAGCGCTCAAACCCGTGAAACACTCAAGGACGAGAACCCTTGGTAACTCCCCCAGGCCAAGAAAACCCGGCAGACGGCTCAGGTCTCACCAGGACGATCCTGCAAGTTGTTTATTTCCTGGCTCTCCTCTACCTCTTTTTTGTGAGCATCGAGCTGCTGAGCTCCGCTTTCAAATTGGCAGGTGCGGGGTTTGCAGAGCATTTGGTGGAAAGCGTCTCCGAGCCGGTCAAGGGGCTCCTCCTCGGTTTCGTGGCTACGGGGATCATTCAAAGCTCCTCCACTACCACAACCATTGTAGTGGGGCTGGTCGCTTCGGGGGGCCTCACCATCGAACTTGCCGTCCCGGTAATCATGGGTGCCAACATCGGCACAACCACCACGAATACCCTTGTGTCCATGGGTCACGTGACCCGGCCAGCTGAGTTTGAGCGGGCCTTTGCAGCATCCACGGTTCACGATTTCTTCAATGTGCTCGCGGCCATCACCATCCTGCCCATCGAGGTCGTCTTTCATCCGGTTCAGAGAATGGCCACGTTCCTCGAGGTAACCTTCGAGGGCGCCGGCGGAATGAACCTGGCGAGCCCGCTGAAGGTCGTGGTAAAGCCTCTGACCGAATTGGTTACCGGAGCCATCCCGTACACGATACCCCTGGCGATCCTGGCCCTGGCCGGGCTCTTCTTTGCCCTCCGCCAGATGATGAGGGTCATGAAGGGCGCAGTCCTCTCCCGCATGGAGAGCCTCTTCAACCGTGTTCTGTTCCGGAATGACGCTGCCAGCTTCGGGCTGGGTCTCGTGGCCACCGCCACGGTTCAGAGCAGCTCAGCCACGACCTCCCTTATCGTGCCTCTGGCCGGGACGGGCGTGCTCAACCTTCGCCAGATCTTTCCCTACACCCTCGGGGCAAACGTCGGGACCACCGTGACAGCGCTTCTTGCTTCCTTCTCCCTGGGGAGCCCGGCGGCACTCGTCGTGGCGTTTGCTCATCTCTCCTTCAACCTTCTGGGTATCGCCATATACTATCCATTGAAGGCCCTCCCGATCTGGCTTGCCACCAACGCCGGGAGGATTGCAGCAAAATCGAGGGGAAGCTCGGCTGCGGTCATTGTCCTGTACATCGCCATGATCTTCCTCCCTCTCCTTTACATCTTCGTTTTCTAGCAGCGTCGAGAGGTAATACAAACCATGTGGAAACAACTCCTAGCGGCATTCAAGAGCGGTGGACTCCACCAGGAGGCATTTGACGAGGCTCTTCTCATGCTCGACGCCTCCCACGCCATGCATCGGGACGCCGTCGCCGCACTTCACCAGAAAGGAATCCTGGTTGCCGACATCTATGACCGGGATCGGCAAATCAACAAGTACGAGCGTAGCGTCCGCAGGAAGGTCCTCACCCATTTCACGGTTTCTCCCAAGCCCGATATCAATATGGGTTTGGTCCTCACTTCCATCGTCATCGACATCGAGCGAATCGGAGATTACACAAAGAACATCATGGAACTGGCCACGAGCCTTCCCGAGCCCTTCGATGGTGGGGAACTTCATGAGGAAATTCTCGGCCTGGAAAAGGTCGTGAACGGCATGTTCCAGAACCTCCGGCCCTCCCTGGAGAACGCCGACGTCGAACTGGCCAGGACGATCTACAAGGACCACAAGAGCCTTTCCGGCCGGGTGGAGCGGGGCCTCCAAATGCTTCGGAGCGGTCAGGCGCACAAGGGGCATTCGGGAAAAGCGGTCACGACGGCCCTCTATCTGCGATACCTGAAGCGGGTTTCGGCCCACATCAAGAACGTGGCCACGTCCGTCCTGAACCCCTACCACCGAATCGGTTACAAGGAAAAGAAGAAAAAGGCTGACAATGGAACTCTGATCACGGAGCCTATCCTGGACGAAAACGGGTCGTCGGAGGCCGATGAGGACCTGGAAATGCTGGAGGACGACGAGACCCGAGCCTGAGCCTTTTGCATTTTCGGGGCTTCTTTGGCCCTGCGGCCGCCAACGCCCAATCACCGGCATTGGCGGCCGTTACATTTCTCTCTGATTCGGTTGTCTGTCTGTTACAGACGATCTACCTTTCGTCCGCCTTTTCTTGCCAGGACCTTCCCACAACCCGGAATTTCGTGAAACCGTTTCTTGGATTTGGGATTCTCATTCCCGCCTTCGTCCTCCCCTTCCCTGCCGCATCGCAGACCCTGGACTCAATCCCCCCGGCCTTCTCCCGGTCCGTTTCCTTCAACGGCCTCTTCTACCTGACCTACGAGGAGGCCGATTTCGGAGGGGACCGTACCAGCCAGTTTTTCATACATCGGGGATACCTCACCACCAACTTTGCCATCCTCCCGAAACTCTCTGGCCGCATCACTTTCGACACCAGCCAGGATCTGGAAGGTGATGGCCGGGGCGATATGGAGGTGAGGCTCAAGTACGCCTACGCGAAGTACCACCTGGGGGATTGGGGAAGCCTGAGGGGAATGACCCTGGAGGGCGGGATCGTACACATGGTCTGGCTGGACTTCGAAGAGCACGTCAACCTCTACCGAATGCGTGATCCCATGTTCCTGGAGCGGTCGGGAATCTTCAACTCGGCGGATTTCGGCCTGACCCTGGGTGGGGGGTTCGGTGAGGATCTTCCCGAAGAGTACCGAAAGTCCGTCAGCTCGGCGTACGCCTCCAGAATCGGCAGCTTCGCCGTCGGTGTCTACAATGGAACCGGGTACCATGGTGATGAAAGGAACAAGAACAAGGTCCTCCAGGGGAGGCTGACCGTCAGACCCTTCCCCGAGGTCGTCCCCGGCCTCCAGCTGTCCGGCCTTGCCATTCTCGGGAAGGGAAACCGATCCGGGGAGTTGGGTGGCATCCCGGACTGGAGGACCTTTGACCTCTTCCTCTCCTACCAGGACCGCTGGGGTACCCTTACCGGTCAGTACATGTGGGGGATCGGAAACCAGAGGGGTACCTGGACTTCATCTTCAGATCCGGGAGAGGCCACGGATTACAGCGGATACTCCCTGTTCGGGGAGGGCAGGCCCGGAGGGGGTTGGAGGGTCATCGGCGGGTTCGACAGGATGGAGCGATCCACGGATCCCGCGGACCGGGGATTCCAGCGGTTCCATATCGGAGTGGGATATGATCTGGGCAGTCAGAACGTATTGCTCCTGGATCTTGATCGCCGGGACTGGAAGGAACCGGCTCTGCCGACGGAAACCCGGGTTAGGGTAGTGTTCCAGCTGAAGTTCTAGTCCCGGTAGGCCTTGACCCAGTCGATTTCCATCTCGAAGGAGCCTTCCCTCTTGTCACCGATGAGGAATCCGAGTTGTCTGATCCGTCCGGGATCCAAGGGGGCGGCTCCCCGAGGTACCCGCCCCCGAAAGGTCGGCTGGAACCCGGAGAATGGCAGCTTGACCTCCACCCACTCACCATCCGGCGCATCGAATTCAGCCCGATAAGCTACACCGTCGAAGCTGTTGTCTGTCCGGAATCGAAGTTGATATCGACGGCCGTCACCCCGGACCCTCACCATAACTCCAGCGAATGGAGAGAGATCCAGAGAACCGAAGCTGGCCCGAACCGAAGCAAATCCACCGTTGTTCTCCAACGAGACGAACCCGGAAAAGATCGCCGTACCCGAGTCGGTCGGCTCCAGCTCGCTTCTGGAGAGCCCTCCCATGACCCCGTCGTTCACGATGGTCCACCTGACGGCGTCGGAGGATGTGAAGTCTATCAGTACTTTCATGTCCACCATGTCCGCCTCTTGAGCCGAAATGAATGAGGGAGAGAGAGCCGCGAGCAAGGCCAGAGGGAGGGTCCTGAAGCGCATGATCAAAACTCCACGCTGAATCCAAAGGTAGGTAGGAAGCCTACGCTATCGATGGGTCGGAGCCGGTTCGGATAGGCTGGGTCCTGGGTGTAGCTGAAACCCACTGTGTTCTCCCGATTGAGGAGGTTCTGAAAGTCCAGATAGACCACGGCGTCCCACTTCTGGAAGAACCATTCCCGCTCGATACGAAGATCTAGGCGGACGTAGGCCGGTCCCCGTTCAGATCCCGTCCGGCTCCAATCCCGGATGCCTCGCCCAGTCAGGGGATAGGTGAGATCGCTGGCCTCCAGATCCCAGGGAGTGTAAGCCACACCCGACAGCACCCGGAGCTTTGATCCGACCTCCCACGCGTCGCCGATTCGATACCCCCCGGTGAGATCGAGGGCGTGGCGGCGGTCCCAGGCCGACGGCTTCAGAATCCCGTCTTCCCCGGCGTACTCGGACCAGGCCAGAGTGTATGCTCCCAGGAGGTACAGGGATCCCGTGAGTTTCTGCTGAAGGAAGAGCTCGCCGCCGTAGGCTCTCCCGGTTCCTGAGGAGAGAAGGGGCTCTCCCCCGACAAACCCATAGTCGTCACCCAGGTTGGCCAGGTTCACCCGAGGGTCGGATGCGAGGACCGGCATCCCATCGTAGTTTTTGTAAAAGGCCTCCAACCGGAGGCGGAGGGCTCGGTCGACCCTCCAGTCCGCCCCACCCACGAGTTGCCAATTCCGGAGTTGGGACAAGCCGTCGTTGGCCGGAGCCCCGTCCTCCTCCACGGCGAGAGCGAGCTTCGAGGGAGCCTGATGGAAGATTCCTCCGGCCAGGGAAAGATCCACTCCGGCTGCCGTGGCGTACTCGAGGCTGGCCCGGGGGCCCCATGCCCATCCCTCATCCAAGGCCGTGACCCCATCAGCTCTGAGTCCCAGGGTCGCGGTCACTTTCCCGGGCCGCCATATCAGCTGTCCCCAGAAAGCGGGCTTCCAGAAACCGCCGTCGCTGTCGAAGACGACATCCTCGGGAAGAAGTCCTCCGGGAATAGCCCTCTGGAAAACCCGAGAATTGATGGACGCACGGACGGCCTCCCCACCGACACCCAGGCGAACGTCGGATCCGAGGCCGGCCTCCCCTTCTACCTGGAATCGGGTCTCCCGCTCCAGGCTCCGGTTGGTGAGGAGCGTTTCCCCCTCCGCGTCCTCGTCGGAGAAACGGTAGTCGGTGAAGGAGTGGCTGGCTTTGACCCGGAGAATTCCGCCCTCCCCCACCAACCGTCGGTAGGTGCCGCCTACTGTATAGCTTTTCTGGTCGTTGTCCAGAACGCTCTGGAAGATCTCCCGGTTCTCGAAATCGGCATCAGGGCCAGGCTCGATGATCCCGAACTCATCGATGGCTCCGATCCCGGTCAGGGTGAATCGATCCCGGCCGGTAGGGTCCCAGTTCACACTGAGCTGCCCGTCCCAATAATCCGGACGAATAGGGAGATCCAGCGCTTCGAACAAGAACTGGAGGTAGGAGCGGCGAACGCTGAACAGCCAGTTCCCATCGCCTCCCAAAGGACCGTCCAGGGTAACCCCAGCCTCGCTGGCGCCCAACGTGATGTCCCCTGCGATACCGTCTTCCGTACCGGGCCGATTGCGGATCAGTAAAACGCTGGAAAGGGCATCTCCGTAACTGACCGGGAATCCACCGGTGAAGAATGTCGCGTCTTGAATGAAGTCCGCATTCACCAAAGCCAGCGCCCCACCCGATGTACCCTGGGTGGCAAAGTGGTTGATTTGGGGAATCCGGATGCCGTCCAGGTAGTAGGCGTTCTCACCGGGCCCTCCTCCCCGGACCAGGAGGTCGTTTCGGTTGTCCACACCGCCGACCACTCCAGGGAGGGAGAGAAGGGCTCGAGAGATGTCCCCGATTCCACCGGGGGCCCGACGGATCTCAACCTCCGTCAGTCTCTGAGTGGACGTCGGGGCGTCTTCCCGGGCCTGAAACACATCGGCCTCCACCGTGATCCCTTCCACCTCGATGGCCGCTGGCCGCAGCTCAACCAACACGTAAGTGGGTCGACTGGTTCGAGCCATTACGCTGGTCTCGACAGTGGTGAGATATCCCAGGGTACTAGCCTCCAGGGAGACAATGCCGGGCTCCACCCCCTCCGCGCGGAAGCGGCCCTCCGCGTCCGAGAGGACTCGGATCCCCTGGGGCAGAACCCTGATTTCAACACCAGGCAGCGGAACCCGGGTGTCCAGGTCCAGAACCCGCCCCGTGAGGACCGCGGTCTGGGCTCCAAGCTCTCCCTGGAAGAGGGTGAAGGCTGCGGAGAAGGACAGGCAGAGGAGAACCCAGGATCCCCAGCGATTCACGGCGCCTCTCATCACTCCGGCGGCTCGTTTCCGTGTGCGAAGGCCGACCCGACGAACCGAACGAAGATGAACCCGGCCTGACAGATATTCCCGATGAGTGCCGTAACGTAGAGGGCGGCCGGGTTCCCGATGGGAATACCCAGGAGGACCACCAGAAGGCTTCCCTGCTCCAACACCTCGATGGAGGTGGAGACGAGGACGGCGAGCCGGTCCGGCGGAAAGTCGCCCCGGACGGGCTGATAGGCACTTATGAAGGAATAGATGATTCCGTACCCCATGCCCATGAACAGAAGGCTCGAAAGCCGCCACACCAGACCGGGTTCCAGACCGTAACCAGCCAGCCCCACCGGTATGAGAGCAGCCGCCACACCCACCACGCCGGAGGAGATGATGAGCCGGAGCCGAAGGATGTCGTGGGCTTCCTCTCCCGGTTGATCCGTTCTCCGACGGATCACGCTGACCAGGGCGGCAAACCCGGCGAAAGCCGCCGCGATCTCCGCTAGCGACAGGAGCGCATCGGTATTCTCGAGCATGGTTCAGGTCCCCGTCATCATGGATGGCTCGTTCCCCTGCTGATGGAAGGATTCCGGATCGGAGCGGCAGCTTCGGCGTACCCCGTCAGCTCCACATAGCCTCTACCCACTACTTCCTGCCCTCCTGCGGTTCCGGTGACTCGTACCGCCCCCTCCCAATACCGGAAGGTCAGGTCCAGCTCCTGATCGGCAAGGATCGGCGTAACCTCAAGGTCGATATCTTCCTCCGGGATCGCCAGACGCCACCGGGACGGATAGGGAGCGCCCCCCAACGGGCTTTCCCATCGATCCAGGACAGCAAGCTCGACTTGGCTCGATACAAAGCCTTTTGGGTTCCCTCCAGCCTCCACGAGGACCCCCTTGCTCAGGGGATCCGAAGAGCCGTCCCGCAACCGAAGCTGGTAGTACATCAGGTCCCGGCCGTCGGACAGCTGGAGGGCAAACCAATCCCAGCCCACTTGATCCGCCGACAGGGCGCTGGTGCTCCACTCCCGGTCGAACCAAGCCGAGCCCGCCACCTGGACGTCCCGGTCCCCCAGGGTCAGCGTACCGCTGGCCTTCAGGCGGGTGAAGGAGTAGTAGAAGGACGCGTTCCCCGGTTCAGGACCTTTCTGGCTCAGACCGCCGTCTCCCTGAAGGACGAGGGGTTTTTCCGGAACCAGTTGAAGGGACAATCCCCGGCTGTCCCCGGCCGCAGAAAGCCTGAGGGGGAAGATGCCGGAGCCGGGTAATTCGGGGAAAGTCGCGTCGGATGTGACCTCAACGGGCCCTTCCAGAACCCAATCCTCCAGCCAAACCCGGAAAGGCTCGGCTGTAGCCCCAGCCAGCCCCAACGCCCCTCGGGAGAACCGCTCGAAGGCCCTGAAATTCCCACCGGCCCCGTCGGTAACAGCGAAGTGCCCCATGTAAACCTGGTTGGTATTCCAGCTCGAACCGCTGGAAGGCGGCGTCGGGTCCAGGGCGCTCCGGAAGATGGTGAATTGGAACCCATAGTGGTCGCCCTGCGGGTCCTCCAGATTCCCCGTGATGTACCACCACTCGGTACGGTAGCCCGGGTGAGACCCGTGGTCCCGAGGAAACCGGAAAGGCCCGGGCTCGAGTGCTCGAGCAAATCCCTCCATGTCGCCTCCGCCCATGACCTCGGAAACGGAGAGGCTCGTTCTCAGCTCCTCTCCCGCGTCGGGCCGAGCGAGCAAGAAGGCGGCAGCACCGATTGCAAGGAACACTGCAGCCAGGATCGGAACCGTGACGGAGCTTCGGCCCCTCATGCCCCTATTCCTCCCTCAGGGCCAGGGCCGGCGAGGTTCGGGACATCC